>NZ_WTFF01000495.1 GCF_019400985.1 Streptomyces bambusae | reverse complement strand
GCCCCGAGGCCGGCCGGCCCGACGCGGGCCGGCCCCTGCCGGGCGTCACCGAGCCCGGCATCATCGAGCCCGGCGCGGCCGCGCCCGGTGCCGCCGAGCCCGGCCGGGGGAAGCCGTCCCGCCACCGGCCCCCGCACCACAAGGCCGGGGACGGGGCCGAGGGCAAGCCGGTACGGAAGGGCTGACGCTCCCCACTTGGGACGGAACGGTGACATGACCGTTTCTCTTCGTGATCCTCCCATGTGATTACCTGTCGTCATGCGCGCGATAGGTGCGCGCGTGGGGGACCTGGGGAGAAGAATCGTGAAGGTGCAGCCTCAGCGGCGCATCCGTACCGGCCTGCCGGCCCTGCTGCTCGGCGCGGCCCTGCTGCTCACCACGGCGTGCAGCGGTGGCGGCGCCGGCGGCAGCGGCGACGGCGGCAAGGGGGGTGGCGCCTCCGCCGGCGCCCGGCCCGGGAACGAGGCGTCGCAGGCCGTCGTCAACATCAAGCCGGACGACGGTGCCAAGGAAGTCGAGACCAGCGGTGTGCTGAAGATATCCAGCACGGGCGGCAAGCTCACCACCGTGACGGTCGCCGACACCAAGGGCAACGCGGTCGAGGGCAAGCTGTCCGGCGACGGCACCAGTTGGGAGCCCGCCCGCCACCTGGGCGCGGCCACCGAGTACAAGGTGCACGCCGTCGCCAAGGACGAGGCGGGCCGCGAGTCGGCCAAGGACATCACCTTCACCACGCTCACGCCGAAGAACACCTTCGTCGGCCACTACCAGCCGGAGGACGGCGCGACCGTCGGCGTCGGCATGCCCGTCTCCATCAACTTCTCGCGCGGCATCACCAACACCGAGGCCGTCGAGAAGGCCATCCAGGTCACCGCGGAGCCGGCGGTCCAGATCGAGGGCCACTGGTTCGGCAACGACCGCCTCGACTTCCGCCCCGAGAACTACTGGAAGCCGGGCACCAAGGTGACCGTCAAGCTGGGCCTCGACGGCGTCGAGGGCCGCGAGGGGGTCTACGGCAAGCAGACCCGCACCTTCACCTTCACCATCGGCCGCTCCCAGGTCTCCACCGTCGACGCGAGCACCCACCAGATGGAGGTCGTCCGCGACGGCCAGGTGCTCAAGAACGTCCCGATCACGGCGGGCGCCCCGGCCACCACCACGTACAACGGCCAGATGGTGATCAGCGAGAAGTACAAGGTGACCCGCATGAACGGGGCCACCGTCGGCTTCGGCGGCGAGTACGACATCTCCGACGTGCCGCACGCGATGCGCCTGTCCAACTCCGGCACCTTCGTCCACGGCAACTACTGGGCCTCCTCCGGCACCTTCGGCTCGGAGAACGTCAGCCACGGCTGCATCGGCCTGAAGGACGTCCGCGGCGCGTACGACAACGACGTCCCGGCGGCCTGGTTCTTCAACGAGTCCCTGATCGGCGACGTGGTCGTCGTGAAGAACTCCAAGGACAAGCAGATCGCCCCCGACAACGGCCTCAACGGGTGGAACATGCCCTGGTCGGAGTGGATCAAGTAACCCCTGGTGGTGCGGGACGGTTAACGGGCGCTAACGTGCCCGTATGACCATCTCCCTCGAAGTCTCCGAAGGCGTCGGCACGATCCGGCTGGACCGGCCGCCGATGAACGCCCTGGACATCGCCACCCAGGACCGGCTGCGCGAGCTCGCGCAGGAGGCCACGGACCGGTCCGACGTCCGCTCGGTGATCCTCTACGGCGGCGAGAAGGTGTTCGCCGCCGGTGCGGACATCAAGGAGATGCAGGCCATGGACCACGCGGCGATGATCGCGCGGTCCAGGGCCCTGCAGGACTCCTTCACCGCCGTGGCCCGCATCCCCAAGCCCGTCGTCGCCGCCGTCACCGGCTACGCGCTCGGCGGCGGCTGCGAGCTGGCGCTCTGCGCGGACTACCGGATCGCCGCCGACAACGCCAAGCTCGGCCAGCCCGAGATCCTGCTGGGCCTCATCCCGGGCGCCGGCGGCACCCAGCGGCTCTCCCGCCTGATCGGCCCCTCCCGGGCCAAGGACCTCATCTTCACCGGCCGGATGGTCAAGGCCGACGAGGCACTCACCCTCGGCCTGGTCGACCGGGTCGTGCCGGCCGCCGAGGTCTACGAGCAGGCCCACGCCTGGGCCGCCAAGCTGGCGCAGGGGCCGGCGATCGCGCTGCGCGCGGCCAAGGAATCCGTGGACGCGGGCCTGGAGGCCGACATCGACACGGGCCTGGCCATCGAACGCAACTGGTTCGCGGGCCTGTTCGCGACCGAGGACCGCGAGCGCGGCATGCGCAGCTTCGTCGAGGAGGGCCCCGGCAAGGCCAAGTTCGTCTGACCGGCGGCCCGGTCACCCTGTGGGTGGATTGTGTGTGGGTTAGCCAGGCCTTAAGGCATCCTTAAGCGGCCGTCGGGATCCACTCAGTGTGATGATCTACGTGCCGTATGTCACCGCAGGTCACTGCGGGTATGACAACCGCATGCCTGCCCACGGCATATGACGGACGCCCCCCGGAGGCCCGGCCTCCGGGGGGCGTTTTCCTGCGGAACGGCACGGAGCGGCGGCCGCGCCCATCATGATGGGTGCATGGCGGGCCTGGAGGGTGTGGAACAACCGCGGCAGCGCGGCGGCGCTTCCGCGTTACGGTTGGCGGCGGCTATCGAGGAAGAACAGGGCCTGAAGGCGCTGGAGTTGTACGGGAACCCGGCAGAGGCCGAAGTGACCCTCCCGTCCCTTCCGGAGTCGGCAGGCAGCGCGCGCCGGCTCACCCAGTGCGTGGTGGTGCGGCTGTGGGGCCTGTCGCCGCAGATCGCCGAGCACGCCGTCCTGCTCGTATCCGAACTCGTCGGCAACGCCGTCCGCCACACCGGGGCCCGCTCGTTCGGGCTGCGCATGCACCGGCGCCGCGGCTGGATCCGGGTCGAGGTGCGCGACCCCTCGCGCGGGCTGCCCTGCCTGATGCCGGTCCACGAGCTGGACACCACCGGCCGCGGCCTCTTCCTCGTCGACAAGCTCTCCGACCGCTGGGGTGCGGACCTGCTGCCGCGCGGCAAGACGACCTGGTTCGAGATGCGGGTCGCGGACCGCTGACCGGCCCCGGGAACGCCTGAAGCCCCCTGTCGCCTCGATGGGGCGCCGCGGGGGCTTCATGGAAGTGCCGAGGATCGATGGGGTGGGGATCCTCGGCGGGATGACTTCGCTCGGGTCAATGGGGAAGTCGTGGTTCCGACTATGACAGACAACCGAGCGGAACACCAAAAGTCCCTACTTGGACATAAGTGTTCATATCGTACGAGTTTGGCATTGAATCCTAGGTGAGGTGGGCCACCTGCCTCGCATTCAGTGCATAACTATGGCCTGCTCTGCGTGATTCGTTGATCGGGTGGCGCGTGGCGCGCCGTTCGTCCGACCCGGGCCGCGGTCCCGAATTGGGTCAATCATTATCTTCCGGGTCAATTCACCCTTAAATGGGCAGGTGATCTGTTGTCCAGGCCGCCGCGCGGCCCTGCGCGCCGGTGCGGCGGCCGCCGTCGGAGCCCTCACGGCCGCCTGCGGCACGCCCCGCGGGACCGCCCCCTCCGCCGCCGCCCCGGCGTCCCTCCTCGGC
>NZ_WTFF01000494.1 GCF_019400985.1 Streptomyces bambusae | reverse complement strand
GCCGCGCCCCGGGGGCGGCGGGCCACGGGGGTCCCGCGGCCGGCCCCGGCCGCGCGGGGGCCCGCAGGGGCGCCCCCGGCCACCCGCACCCGGCCCGCCACGGCGGGGGGGGCCTGGGCCACGGTGCCCAGTCCGACCGCCAGGCAGGCCAGCGCCAGGTGGGCGAGGAGGGCCACCGGGAGCACCTCGTACCGCCACTCGCCCTGCGCCGCGAGGGCGAGTGCGGCGGCCAGGGCACCGGTGGGCAGGGCCGCTGCGCAGGCCACGGCCACGGCCCGCACCAGCCGGGGGCGCAGGAGCCGGCCCCGGTCCCCGGGCAGCGGCAGCAGCCAGGTGATCTCGGCGGGGCTGAGCAGGACCGGCCCCAGGCGCAGGCACAGGGCGAGCTGACCGGCGAACAGCAGCAGTGTGGTGCCGACCACCACGGCGCGGGCGGCCGGACCGCCGGACCATCCGAGCCCCTGGCCGATGCCCGGCGCCGCCTGGACCAGGCCCGCGAGCACCACCAGTGCGGAGACGGCCGCGCACACCCAGGTCCACACGTCGTCGAACCGGGCCCGGCCGGCCCCGCGTTCCCGCCGGGCCCGCGCCGCGGTGGCCACGGCCGTGGCCGTGGCGTCCCCGGTACCGGCCCCGGTCCCGGCGGCGCGTTCGGTGGTCACCGCCACGGCGAGACCTCCGCGACGCCGGTCACCTCGGCGGGGGTGCCCAGGGCGGCCGCCCGGCCCCGGTCCAGGAGCAGCACCCGGTCGGCGGCCTCCTCGACGGTGGCCCGGTCGTGCGAGGCCAGCAGCACGGCGGTGCCGGCGGGCTTCGCCGCCCGCAGGGCGGCGGCCAGCCGGCGGCGGGCGACGGTGTCCAGGCGCTGCTCGGGCTCGTCCACGACGATCAGGCGGGCGGGACGCACCAGGACCGAGGCGAGCAGCAGCATCTGGCGCTGTCCCGCCGACAGGGCGTCGGGGAACGCGTCGGCGCGGTGGTCCAGGCCGAGTTCGGCCAGTACCCGGTCGGTTGCGGCCGCGGCCCCGGAGCCCAGGCCGTGAGCCGTGGCGACCATGCGTACGTGCTCCGCGACGGTGAGGTCGGGGAAGCACTCGGCGCCGTCGAGGAGCAGCCCGACGTCCCGCCGGAAGGCGGGGTCCGCCTCGCGCGGGGCGGCCCCCGCGAGGCGGACCTCGCCGCGGTCCGGCTGCTGGCGGCCCACGCAGACGCGCAACAGGGTGGACTTGCCGGAGCCGTTGGCGCCGGCGAGGGCCAGACAGCGGCCGGGCTCCAGGGCCAGGGAGACCTCGTCCAGGACGGTTTCGTCGGCGTACGCGACGTGGATGTCCTGCGCGGACAGCAGGGCGGCGGTCCCCGAGGTGTCCCGAGTGTCCCGAGTGTCCCGGGCGTCGTCCTTGACGGTGTCCCGGGCGGTGTCAGTCACGCCCCTCCCCCTTCGGTGCCGGCACCGGCCGCCGTGGCCCGCAGCCGGGCAGCGACCTCCGCCAAAATATATTCATCATGCACGAATATACCCATGCGATTGAGGGTCATATGGGTGTGGGAGATCAGCAGGCCGGACCGGGCCGCCGCGGAGCCGAGGGGCAGCAGGGCGGCCAGTGCCTCGGCCCAGGCGGCCCCCGCCGAGCGCCGCGCGGTCAGCGCCGGGGCGCTCACCCGCCCGCGCGTGACGAGGAGTTCGGCCCAGTCCGCGGCGTGCCGGGCCAGCACCGCCGCGGGGAACACCTCGCGCGGGGCGGACCGGGACCAGCCGCTCCAGTAGTCGGCATGGGCCCGCAACTGGCCCAGTACGGGATCGGCCCCGCCGCCGGGCGGCGCCCCGGCGCCGGCCGCCGCCGCGGCCTTGAGCAGGACCTCGGTCCCCAGCAGCCGCAGCCGCAGCTCGTCCAGCCCGGACCCGGCGGCTGCCAGGGCCAGTTCGCTGGAGAGCATGAAGACCTCCTCGGTCGCCTCCAGTGCGGCCCCGGTGCCGTAGCGGTCGGTCTCGGGCACGTAGCGGGCCGCGTGTACGCCGGGCGGCAGCACGGTCGTGGCCAGCCGCCGGTCCACGGTCGGGTCCGAGGCCGTCGAGGCCGCCGCCAGGTCGCCGATGGAGGCCAGGTAGCCCTCCGGGTCGTGGCCGTCGCGGGGCACGTCGGCGAAGGCCTGCCGTACCGCCGTGTCCAGCACGCCGGGCGTGCCGGCGGGGCCGGCACCGGGCCGTGGCAGCAGCCGGATCCGCAGGTGCGGCCCGCCCTCCCAGTAGCGGATGAAGAACCATCGGCGCAGCAGCCCGGCCGCGCGCAGCGGGGCGAGCAGCGCCGGGAGCTGCTCCCGTACCAGCGGCGTGAGCCGGTCCGTGCCCTCGGCGTCGGCGGGCACGTGGACGTGCCAGGAGAGCCAGCCGGCGGGGGCGGTGGCGGGGGTGGTCATGCGCAGTCTCCGGGGTAGCGGCGGACGTCGAGGGCCGCCTCGGTGAACCGGTTGGGCCCGCAGGCCAGTTGGTAGACCGGCACCCGGTCCGGTCCCAGGCCCAGCGCGGCCGCGGCGCCCTCGGCGTCGTAGCTGCGCAGGGGCCGTGCGAACAGCCCGTGCGCGGCCATGGCGTACGACAGGTGCTGGGCCGTCCAGCCCGCAACGGCCAGCAAATCGGCGGCCACTTGGGGCGCGGGCGCGTCGGGGGCGTGGCAGGCGGCCGTCAGGTCGGCGGTGACCAGCCAGACCAGGTTGCACGCGTCGAGTTCGAAGGCGAGGCCGGGTGCGGCGGCGGAGTCCACGAGGAGCGCGCCGCGCGCGGACGCGAGGTCGCCGACGCGGCGGGCCGTGCCGTCGAAGCCGATCCCGTAACAGCCGTCCGCCACGCCCTCCACCTCGCGCACCCAGCAGAACAGGCCGAGGGCGGAACGGGCCGGCAGCAGTGCGCCGAGGCCCCGGGCGCTGCCCGCGAGGGTGTCCAGGGCGGCGCGCCACAGCGCGGCGGGGGCGGGGCGGTGGGCGCCGGTGAAGCCGGAGACACCGCGCGGGGCGCGGCCGCTGTTGCGCTGCCAGACCACGTCGTTCCACGTCGTCGGACCCGGCTCCGGTGCCGTGCCCGGCTCCGGTGCCTTGCCCGGCTCCGGCGTCATGACGTAGCCGGGGACTGCCGCGCCCGGTAGCGGGCCGGCCCATGCCTCGGTCGCACCGGACGGTCCGGCGACGGTCAGCGGGCGGCCCAGCGCCCTGCCCAACAGGGCGAGCGAGGCCAGGACATGACCGGTCTCCAGGCCGGTCAGCACGGTGCGCAGCGGTCCGTAGAACGGCGGCAGGGCCTCCGGGAGCGCGAACGTCCGGATGTGGTCACCGCCTTCACCCACGGGCCCGGCGGGGACCGCGGGCACGCGGAGGGCGTCGCCGGCCTCGGGCCGCGGGAAGCGGCCGACACCGCCGTCCTGGGCGACCAGCCGTACCGGGAACTTGGCCCGCGGCGACGGATAGGCCCGATGCTCCGGATACGGGTTGTCGACCTCGAAGCGCACCGGCGCACACACGGTGGCGGCCACCTCGGCGAGGGACACCGGCGAAGCGGGCGCAGCGGCGGGCCAGCGGGTCCGCGCCAGCAGGTCCCAGCGCGCGGGCAGGCCGCCGGCGGCCGGGTCGGCCGCGTCGGCCG
>NZ_WTFF01000493.1 GCF_019400985.1 Streptomyces bambusae | reverse complement strand
TGCGTGGCCGGGAGAGTGGTAAAAATCAACCCCCCCCCGCCCACCCCCCCCGACCCCACCCCCCGCCACCCCCCCCCCCGGCCCCCCCCCCGGCCCGCCGGACCCCCCCCACCCGGCCCCCCCCCCCCCAGCCCCCCCCCCCCCGGGCGAAACCGCCGCGCCCAGCCCGCCCCCGCCAAGCCAGGCGCTGCCAAGCCCGCCGTCGCGGTCGCCCAGCCCCACCCCACCAGCCGCACCCACCCGGCCAGGCACGCCCCCCCCCACCTCACCCCCACCAGCCCCCCCCTCCCCCAGCCCGCCCCCGCCGAACCCGACCCGCCCAAGCCCCGGCCCCGAATCCGTCCCCGGCCCTGTCTCCAGCCTCGGCCTCGGCCCACGGAGCCCATCCCCCCCCCCCAGCCCCACCTCCCCAGCCGCCGCAGCCGCAGCCGCAGCCGCCCCCGCCTTCTCCCCAGCCCCCGTTCCTTCCCCCGCCCCTCCGGGAACGACCGGTTCTCGCACATGCACGAGCAGCCGCACCGTCACCCCCCGGGCAAGCAGCGCCTCCACCACCGGCACCCCGACAAACCCCGTCCCGCCCGTCACCAGAACCCGCTGCTCCCCCACCGCCACCACTCCCCTGACGCATCGTCAACGCACCCGAACCCGAGCCGACCCGACCCGACCCGGCCCGACCGGCCCAATCCCTACGAAGGGAAAGTCACATCGTGTTACGGTCGCGCCGTGATGGCGGGGAACAATTCACTACTGGCAGGAAAATCAGCCTTGATCACCGGCGCCAGCGCCGGGATCGGCGCCGCCGCTGCCCGCGTGTTCTGCCGTGAGGGTGCGGCCGTCACCCTCATCGCCCGCCGCGAGCCCGAACTCGCCGCCCTCACCGAAGAACTGCGCGCCGCCGGCCACCAAGCCCAGTACGTCGTCGCCGACGTCGCCCGGCCCGCCGACGTCGCCCGCGCCGTGACCGCGGCCGTCACCACGTACGGCCGCCTGGACGCCGCCTTCAACAACGCCGGCATCGGCGCCGAACCCAAGCCCCTGCACCTCCTCGACGAGGAGGTCTACGACGACGTGATGGACACCAACGTCCGCGGCGTATGGAACTGCATGCGCCACGAGATCCGCGCAATGCTCGGCCCGCACGGCGCCGGCGGCGCCATCGTCAACAACAGCAGCACCGCCGGCCTGGTCGCCACCCCCGTCACCGCCGCGTACATCGCCTCCAAGCACGCGGTCCTGGGGCTGACGAAGGCCGCCGCCGCCGAGTACGCCGCCCAGGGCATCCGCGTGAACGCTGTTGCGCCCGGCTCAACGCGGAGCGAGATGATCGATGCGTGGCTCGAGCAGAACCCGGCCATGGAGGAGGTCCTCCTCCAGTCCGCCCCGCTCCCCCGTATCGCCGCCCCCCAGGAGATTGCCGAAGCCGCGGCCTGGCTGTGCAGCGACCGCGCCTCCTTCGTCGTAGGCGCCACCCTCTCGGTCGACGGCGGCTGGACAACACGCTGACGGAAGCCGCAGCAGGCAGGGCCCGGTCGGCAGAGGGCAGAAGGCAGAAGGCAGAGGGAACGGCAGGGCAATGGAGAAAGGGAAAGGGCAGGGCAAAGGAGGCACAACCCCACCAGCCGAATCAGAAGGTGCGCGGTGTCTGCCCGTCAGTCCATTGACCGTGCAGGTCGGCGGCCGGCCTCAAGGGCGCTCCCTCCGGTCGCGTCGCTCCGCGATGTCGCTGCGCTCCACCCCTGACCCCGACCACCGCCCCGCCCAGCCAACAGCCTGACGACCAGGCACCGGAGGAACGGCAAGGGGGGACAGCTTCCCCCAGAGCCACGCCCCAACCCCGGACCGCAACCCGCCCCGCCGACCAGGCCCTCCGGGCCCAGCCCCACCCACGCGAGCCACCACACAGCGCCAAGCCACACCACCGCCGGACCCGCACCAGATCCCTCCACTCTCCGGCCGTCAGGCGTCATCCCCCCCTCCCTATGAGGGAGCCCACCAACCACCCACGCCGCAAGCCCCACACCTCTCCAGTCCTCTCTCCCGCCCGGCACCGTGCCCATACGCAAAAGGCAACTGCCCCACCCGGACGCCACAACGAGACCCCGTTGCGCCCGCCCCGCACACCCCGGCCACTCGATCGAGGCCGCCCCGTCACCCCGCCGCACCGAGGGCGGCACCGTTAACGCCGTTAACGCCGCCCGCCCTCACCCCTCGCACACCGTTAACGCCGTTAACGGTTCCCGCCCTCACCCACATCCACCATTAACGCCGTTAACGCTGCCCGCCCTCACCCCACGCACAGCGTTAACGGCGTTAACGGTGCTCACCTCCCCATGTACAGCGTTAACGGCGTTAACGGCGTTAACGCCGCTCGCCCACCCCGTGCACACCGCTGGAACCGGGCAGGCAGCCGCCTTGTCCCCGCCCACCGGCGGCTCGCCCCCTTAGCCGGTCCACCGCAGGCCCTACGTGGAACGACTCGAATCCCGGCCCAACCCGCCCCTTGGCCCTCCCAGCCCTTGACTCCTCGGGCCCGTCACCAGCCCAGCCAGCCCAGCCAGCCCAGCCACCAGCCACGCCTGCCGCCGACCCACCCCGACGCCAACCCACCCCGACCCCTGTCCGACCCGACCCCCACCCGGCCCAGTCCCCGTTCCCCCGCCGCCACCCCCCCCGGCCAACCCCCCCCCCCGCCAGGGGGCCGGTTGAGCCCCCCCCCAGCCAACTGCGGTCCCGAGTCCGCTGCGTGCGGTCATCCCATCGCCCGCCCCGCCTGAGACCCATCCACACAATCGCCGGCCATGCCCTCGGCCGCCCGCCCCGCCTCAGCCCGCCGCCCCGACCGGCCGCCGACCCAGCAAGGCCGATTGAGCCCCCGCCCAGCCAGCCAGCCAGCCAGCCGGCCCCCTCCCCGCCCCCCAGCCAACTCCCCCCACACCCCAGCCCCCTACCCCCCCCCCTTCCCCCGCCTCTCCTCGATCAGCAGCCCCAGCCCGTCAAGGATCCGCTCCAGCCCGAACTCCAGCGCCTGGTCCTGACCACCGATCTCCGCCACCGACGCCATCGCCGCAGCGAGCGCCGGATACTCTCCCGCGCGCTCCTTCAGCACCTCGCCCAGAACCTCCCCCAGCTGAGCGTCGACCCCGATCGCCGGGCCAGAGCCCCTCTCGGCACCCGCGTCGCTACGCACACCAACAGCATCGGAATCCACACCCGAGGCAGCCGCAGCAGCGGAAGAGGAAGGGCCACCCCCACCAGTGATGGAGCCACCCCCCATCGCCCGAGTCTGCTCCGCAATCCCCCGCACGTGTCCGGACAACAGCACCACCGCGTCCATCGACTCGGCCCCGCTCAGGCCGCACCCGTCCAGCGCGGCCAGCGCCTCCTCCATCCACGCCAGTTCACGTGGCCCCATCACCCGTGCCCCGACAGTCGCATCCAGCAGCCACGGATGCCTACGGAACTCCACCAGCAAGGCCCGAGCCCACCCGCCGAGCCTCTCCCGCCAGGAGTCCAAGCCCGGGCCACCACTCCCCCCGAAGCCCCCCCCCAGAGACACCACCTCAGGCACCTCAGGCGCCCCCGGCACCCCCGGCACCCCCCGCGCCGCCTCCACCATCAGGGCGACCAACTCCGCCTTCCCCGGCAGCTACCGGTACCGCTCCCT
>NZ_WTFF01000492.1 GCF_019400985.1 Streptomyces bambusae | reverse complement strand
TAAAGACAATACGCTTATAGTGCTATTGTAGATAGCTAATGAAAGTTGTGAAGCTTAACTTTATTTTTTGTTAAAGCAAAAGACGGAATCCGCTCACGCCCCCGGTCTCGGGGCCCCGGAGATGAGAAAAAGAGACGGGGCCCGGGCCGCCGAGGCCGGGCCGCCCGACCCTCTGGCCGCCGCGGCTGCCGACCTGCTGGCGGCCGGCGCGTCGGTGGCCGCCGTCGTCGAAGCCACCGGTGTCGGCGCCCGCCGCCTGCACCGGCACTCCCTGGACGCCTTCGGCTACGGCCCCAAGACCCTCGGAAGGATCCTGCGCCTCCAGCGCGCGCTGGACCTGGTCCGGCGGGGCGTCCCGTACGCCGAAACAGCCGCCCTGGCCGGCTATGCCGACCAGGCCCACCTGTCCCGGGAGATGCGCGCCCTGGCCGGGATCACGCTGACCTCCTACGCCGCCGCCTACGTCGCGGGGGCGGACTCCGCGGCCGGCTCGGCCGGCTCGGCCGGTGCGGCCGGTGCGAACAGGGAGACGCCGCAGCCGTCGGGGTCGAGCACCACGGCGTAGCGCTGGCCCCACACGGCGTCCCACGGCTTGAGGTGGCCCTCGTAGCCGGCCTCCGTCAGCTCGGCGTACAGGGCGTCCACCCCTGCGGGGCTCTCGCACAGAAAGGCGAGTCCGATCCGCTCGCCGCCCCCGGCGGGGCGGGTCCACGACGGGTCGAAGGAGCGGATGACCTCCTCCGTGTCCCAGCCGATGCGCAGCCCGTTCGGGAGGACGGCCTCCACGTGCGGCTGGGATTCGGCCCCGTCCGGAACGTCCAGGCCGAGGCGGCGGTAGAAGGCGAGCGAGGCGGCCATGTCGGAGACGACCAGGCCGATCATGTCGAGTCGTACGGTCATGGCAGCAGGCTAGGCACGGCCGGGCCGCCCGGTCTTGAAGGAATCGGACGCGCGGAATATTCGCTGGCGTGCCGGCCGGGGGGTTGTTACGGTGAAGCCGTTCACGCCGAGTGACGCCGAACGTCGAACGCCGAAACGCCGAACCGATGTCGATGTACATCGCACAGGAGGTGAGTCCATTGATGACTGTCGCTGCGAAGGGCGCTGCCCTCATTCCGAAGACCATCAATCTCATTCCTGTGGCCGCCGGCTGACACTCCGTCTCTTCCAGCGCGCATCGCGCGCCGCGTTGCCGGGGCCGCCCTTGTGAAGGGTTCCCCTTGACTTCCCACGCTTTCCTTTCTTCTTCTTCCTCTTCGCCCAACTCCTCCCTCGTCCCGCTCGGTTGGGACGACGCCTGGGCCGCGGAGTTCGCTCCG
The DNA here is from genome assembly GCF_019400985.1 of Streptomyces bambusae. Taxonomy (GTDB): domain Bacteria; phylum Actinomycetota; class Actinomycetes; order Streptomycetales; family Streptomycetaceae; genus Streptomyces; species Streptomyces bambusae_A. Next base: position 2,368 of record NZ_WTFF01000492.1, on the reverse strand, counting down.
TACGCCGAACAGGGGCTGGTTCCGGGCCGGGTGGTGCGGGTCGACCGCGGCCAGTGCGACGTCCTCACCCCGGACGGGCTCGTCCGCGCCGACACGGCCTTCGTCACCCCGCACGACCCCCTGCGGGTCATCTGCACGGGTGACTGGGCCGCCGTCGAGCCGGCCGGGAACCCGCGCTACGTGAAGGCCTACCTGCCGCGCCGGACGGCGTTCGTCCGGTCCACCTCCTCGCAGCGCTCCGAGGGCCAGGTCCTGGCCGCCAACGTGGACCACGCGATCATCGCGGTCCCGCTCGCCGTCGAACTGGACCTGGGCCGCATCGAACGCTTCCTCGCGCTGGCCTGGGAGTCCGGGGCCCAGCCGCTGGTGGTGCTGACCAAGGCGGACCTGGTCCCGGACCCGGTGACCCTGGCGCACCTGGTGCAGGACGTGGAGACCAGCGCCCCGGGCGTGCAGGTGCTCACCGTCTCCGCGCACACCGGCGAGGGCACGGACGTGCTCGGCGCGATCGTCGCCGACGGTACGAGCGTGCTGCTGGGCACCTCCGGCGCGGGCAAGTCCACCCTGGCCAACGCGCTCCTCGGGGCGGACGTCATGGAGGTGCAGGCCACGCGGGACGTGGACGGCAAGGGCCGCCACACCACCACCACCCGCAACCTGCTCTCCCTGCCGGGTGGCGGCGTCCTGATCGACACGCCCGGGCTGCGCGGTGTGGGGCTGTGGGACGCCGAGGCCGGCGTCGGGCAGACCTTCTCGGAGATCGAGGAGCTCGCCGCGGAGTGCCGCTTCCACGACTGCGCCCACGAGGCGGAGCCGGGCTGCGCGGTGCAGGCCGCCGTGGCCGACGGCTCGCTGCCGGAGCGCCGGCTGGAGTCGTACCGCAAGCTGCTGCGCGAGAACCAGCGCATCGTGGCCAAGACGGACGCGAGGCTGCGGGCCGACATCCGGCGCGACTGGAAGCAGAAGTCGGCCCAGGGCCGGGCCAACTACGCGGCCAAGCGCGGCGGCCACGCCTGACCCCGGCCCCTGCGCTCGCCCCCCCGGCCGCCACGCCTGCCCGACCCCGCCTTGCCCCGTGCCGGGCGGGGCGGGGCTGGGGCGGTCGTCACGTCCCGGCTCATGAGGTCAGGACCGCCGCCACCCACGCGGCCAGCACCAGCAGGCAGGCGAAGAGCTCGACCAGGACGCTCGTACCCACCGCCCGCATCACCGCGCGGACCGACGCCGACGCCTCCCCGTGCGTGCCCAGGCGGAGGCGTTCGGACAGGTAGATGCCGCCGACGAAGCCGGGGATCGCCCCGACCACCGGAAGCAGTACGAAGCCCAGGAGTGCGCCGCCGCCGGCGTACGCCGCCATCCGGCGGGTCACGCCGACCTCGCGGATGCGGCGCGGCGGCAGCTGCCACTTCACCACCTGTACCACCAGCAGCAGCGCCGTCGCGGAGACCAGCAGGGACCACGCCAGGGCGGTCGGCTCCTTCAGCGTCCACCACAGCAGCCCCGCCCACACCAGCCACGTGCCCGGCACACCCGGCACCAGCACCCCGACCACGCCGAGCAGCAGGACCAGGCCCACCAGGAGAAGCTGCGGCGCGTCCACCTGCCCAGCCTGACCGACCAGGGACTATCGGGCCACCCAGCCCCGCTCGTACGCCTGCCAGCCCAGCTGGAGCCGGGTGGTCACCCCGCACAGCTCCATCAGGCCCGCCACCCGGCGCTGGACCGTCCGCAGCCCCAGCTCCAGGTGCTTGGCCACGCTCGCGTCGGTCATACCCGCCAGGAGCAGGCAGAGGATCTCCAGGTCCGTCGCGTCGGGGGCGGCACCGGCCTCCTCCACCGCTCCGCCCGCCCCGGCGCCCAGCCGCAGCGGATGCGCCTCGCGCCACACCGCCTCGAACAGGCCCCGCAGCGATTCCAGCAGGCCCGACGCGTGGACCACCAGCGCCGCCGGCTCGGCGCCGTGCGCCGTCAGCCGCACCATCGCCGGCGCCCGGTCCGCGATCACCAGCTCCGCCGGGACCGCGGCCGCCACCCGGACCTGCTCGCCCCGCCCCAGCGCCGCCTGTGCCTGAACCAGCCCGTCGGGCGCGGTCAGCACCTCCCGCTCGACGACCACCCGGTGCTCCACCCCGCGCCGCGCCGCGCGGTTCCCGGCATCTGCGCCCGTGCCCGTCACCAGCGCGCAGACCTCCTCCACCGCCCCCAGCCGGAGCTGGGCGAAACGGTGCGCCACCGCGCTCGCGCCCGTCACCACCTCCACCAGGTCGACCGCCGCCGGTTCCGCCGCCTGCGCCCGGTACTCCTCGGCCAGCCGCGCCGCCGCCAGCTCCGCCTGCTCCAGCTCGTGCCGCTGCCGGGTCAGCAGGGC
>NZ_WTFF01000491.1 GCF_019400985.1 Streptomyces bambusae | reverse complement strand
GGCCTGCCCGGCGCGACCGGCTCGCCCAGCTCGACCGGGGCGCCCAGCTCGACCGGGGCGCGGCCCGACGCGACCGGCCTGCTTGCCGACGACCTGCCCGGCGCGGGACTGGCGGACTGCCTGGAGGCCAACGCCCGCGCCTTCCCCGACAAGCCGGCGATCGTGCACCCCCACGGCCGGCAGCCGGACGGCCGTCCCCGCTACCGCACCGTCACCTACGGGCAGTTGCAGGACACCGTGGCGGACCTCGCCCGCGGATTCGCCCGGGCCGGCATCGTCAAGGGGACGAAGACCGTCCTGGCCGCCCCGCCCGGCCCCGACCTGTTCGCCGTCGCCTTCGCCCTCTTCCGGGTCGGAGCCGTACCCGTCGTGGTCGACCCGGGCATGGGCGTGCGCCGCATGCTCCACTGCTACCGGGCCGCCGGCGCCGAGGCGTTCGTCGGACCCCCACTCGCCCAGCTCGTGCGGGCCCTGGACCGCCGTACCTTCGCCGGTGTCCGGGTCCCGGTGACCCTCGGACCGCGCCGGCTCGGCCGCGGCCACACCCTGGCGTCGCTGCGGGCCGCGGGGAAGAGCGTGGCGTCCCGCCCACCGGGTCCGTCGCGACCGCCGGGCGTGCCGGGTCCGTCGGGGCCCGCGGGTGCGCCGGGTCCGTCGGGGCCGCGGGATGCTCCGGTTCCGTCAGGGCCGGGGGTCGCGCCCGGGCCGGCCGACGCCCCGGGGGCGGCCGACGCGCGTGCCTGCGCCCCGGTCGGCGGCGACGACCTGTTGATGATCGGGTTCACCACCGGAAGCACCGGCCCCGCCAAGGGAGTCGAGTACACCCACCGGATGGCGCTCTCCATCGCCCGGCAGATCGAGGCCGTCCACGGCCGCACCCGCGACGACGTCTCACTCGTCACCCTGCCGTTCTACGGGGTCCTCGACCTCGTCTACGGCTCCACGCTCGTGCTCGCCCCGCTCGCACCGGCCAAGGTCGCCCAGGCCGAACCCACGCTGCTGGTGGACGCGTTGACGCGGTTCCGGGTCACGACGATGTTCGCCTCGCCCGCCCTCCTGCGCAATCTCGCCGAGCACCTCACCGCGGCCGGCGACGGCACGGGCGGCACCGCGCTGCCGGACCTGGCGTGCGTGGTCTCCGGCGGGGCCCCGGTGCCCGACGCGGTCGTCGCCGCACTGCGCGGCGTCCTCGACGAGAAGGCGCGCATCCACGTGACGTACGGAGCCACCGAGGTGCTCCCGATCTCCTCGATCGAGGCGGCGGAGATCCTCGGCGAGGCCTCCGGCGGGTGCGCAGACGGCGCCGGCACCTGCGTCGGCCGCCCGGTCCCCGGCACCCTCGTGCGGATCCTCCCCGTCACCGACGGACCGCTCACCGGGACCGGCCCGGGGCCCGGCCTGCCGACGGGCCGGATCGGGGAGATCGCCGTGTCCGGCAGCTCCGTCAGCGCCCACTACCACCGCTCACCCGCCGCCGACGCCCGCCACAAGGCGTACGAGGACGGGCCGGGCGGCGAGGACCGGACCGGCGGCGGGTCCCGGACCGGCGACGAGTACCACCCCGGCGACGAGTCGCGGCCCGACGACGGGCTCCTGTCCGGTTACGCTTCTCGGTCCGGTGACGGTTCTCGGTCCGGTGACGGATCCCGGTCCGGCGGCGCGTCGCCCCGGCTGTGGCACCGCACCGGAGACCTCGGCCACCTCGACGAGGAAGGCCGCCTGTGGTTCTGCGGCCGCGCCTCCCAGCGGGTGCGCACCGAGCACCGGGACCTGCACACCGTCCGCTGCGAGGGCGTCTTCAACGCCCATCCGCAGGTCCGCCGCAGCGCCCTGGTGGGCATCGGCCCGGCCGGCGCCCAGCGCCCGGTCGTCTGCGTGGAGACGGCGGACGGCCCCCTCAGCTGGCCGGAACTCGTCCTCGACCTGCGCGAACTGGCGGCGGCCCACGTCCCGACCACCGGCCTGGAGGAGTTCCTGCGCCACCCGGGCTTCCCCGTCGACGTCCGGCACAACGCCAAGATCGGCCGCGAGGAGCTCGCCCGCTGGGCCGAGCGCCGACTGGCCCCGCCCGCACCGCTGTTGTCCCGGGGCGGCGCCGCCCGGCTCGTCCCGCTCGCCGGCTGGGTGTACCTCGTCGGCGGAGCCGTCTGGGCCGCCACCGCCGGAGTGCCCGACGTACCGGTCCTGCGCCGGCTGTGGTGGACGGACGCCGTGCTGAGCACGGTCGGCCACGCCGTGCAGATCCCGGCCGCGCTGCCGCGCGGCACGGCTGCCGGGCACAGCCGGGCCGGCACAGCCGCCCGCACCATGCTCTACGGCGCGACGTGGTGGCGGTCTCTGTGACCGTGACGTCGACGGCGACCGGGACCGTCCTGATCACCGGAGCCACCGGATTCCTCGGCGGCCACCTCGTCGACGGCTGCCTGCGCGAGGGCCACCGGGTCCGTGCCCTCGTCCGGCCGGGCAGCGACACCGCCCGGCTGCGCTCGCTGCCCGGCGTCGACCTGGTACCCGGCGACCTGGCCGACGCCGCCTCGCTGCGGCGCGCGGCCGAGGGCTGCGACACCGTCCTGCACAGCGCCGCCCGCGTCGTGGACCACGGCACCCGCGCGCAGTTCCAGCAGGCCAACGTGACCGGGACGCGGCTGCTTCTGTCCGCGGCCCGGGCGGCCGGAGCGGGCCGGTTCGTCTTCGTCAGCAGCCCGAGCGCGCTGATGCGCCTGCGGGAGGGGGACCGGCTCGGCGTGGACGAGAGCACCCCGTACCCGGAGCGCTTCTTCAACCACTACTGCGCGACGAAGGCGGCCGCGGAGCGGGAGGTGCTCGCGTCCGGCGGCGCCGGCTTCACCACGGTGGCGGTGCGGCCGCGCGGCATCTGGGGGCCGCGCGACCAGGCCGGATTCCTGCCGCGGCTCACGGCCGCGATGCGCGCCGGCCGGCTGCCGGACCTGTCCGGCGGCAAGCGCGTCCTGGTCTCCCTCTGCCACGTGGACAACGCCGTGCACGCCTGCCTACGGGCCGCCGCCGCACCGGCCGAACGCGTCAGCGGCAAGGCGTACTTCGTCGCCGACCGCGAGGTGACCGACCTGTGGGCGTTCCTGGCCCGGGTCGCGGACCTCGCCGGCTGCGCCCCGCCGGGCCCGCGCATCCCGCTGCCGGTGAGCCGCGCCCTGGCGGCGACGGCCGAGACCCTCTGGCGCCTGCGCCCCGGCCCGCCCGTGTCCACCCCGCCCCTGACCCGCTACATGCTGGCCCTCCTGACCCGCTCCACCACGTACGACACCACCGCAGCCCACCAGGACCTCGCCTACGACCCACCCCGCACCCAGCAATCGGGCCTACGCACCCTCTTCGCCCCCGCCCCCGAGACCACCAACGCGAGCCCCCACCCGACCGCCCCTGCGGGCACCTCCGCCGACGCCCCTGCGGGGACGCGCACCACCGACGCCGACGCCGACGCCGCCAGCGGCGCCGCGGGCTCTCGGCCGACCGCCCGTGCGGGGACACCTGCCGACGCGGTGACTGACGCGGGTACCTGTCCGACGGCCTCTGCGACTGCCTCCGCGGGGACGCGCGCCGAGGCCGACGCGGGCCCCCGGCCGACCGGCCCTGCGGGGGCGCGTGCCGACGCCACTGAGCCTGCTGCGGCCCCTCGACCGACTGCCTTTGCGGAGGCGCTGCCTCTTATACC
>NZ_WTFF01000490.1 GCF_019400985.1 Streptomyces bambusae | reverse complement strand
GTGCTGAGGCCGGGCAGGCCTAGGGCGGTGCTGCGGCCGGGCGCGGTGAGGGTGGTTCCGCGGGCACGGGCCGTTCCACGGGCGTGGGCCGTTCCGCCGGCACGGGCCGTTTCGCCGGCGTGGGCCGTTCCGCGGGCGCGGGCGGTTCCGCCGGCAAGGGCGGTTCCCCGGGCACCGGACGTTCCGCCGGCAAGCGCGGTTCCGCTTCCGCGGGCAGGGGCGCGGGCGCGGGCGTGGGAGCGGGCAGGGGCCGTACCGCACCCGCCGGCCGCCCTTCCTGGGTGCTCGTCGTCCCCGCCATCGCCGCCGCCGCGCTCGCCGTCCTGCCGCTCGGCTACCTCGGCGTACGGGCCCTCGAACGCGGCCCCGCCTTCGCCTGGGACGTGGTCGCCGACCCCCGCACCGGCGAACTCCTGCTGCGCAGCCTCGGCCTGACCGCCGTGGTCGTCGCCGCCTGCCTGGTCCTCGGCGTCTCCCTCGCCTGGCTGACCGTACGGACCGCCCTGCCCGGGGCCCGGGCCTGGTCGGTGCTGGTCACGCTCCCGCTGGCCGTGCCCAGCTACGTCACCGCCTTCGCCTGGCTGTCCGTGGCCCCGTCCCTCGCCGGCTTCACCGGATCCGCCCTGGCACTGACCCTGGCGAGCTTCCCGTACGTCTTCCTGCCCGTCGCCGCCGCCCTGCGCGGCATCGACCCCGGGCACGAGGAGGTCGCCCGCTCCCTCGGGCACGGCCCGCTGCGCACCTTCCTGCGGGTCACCCTGCCCCAGCTGCGGCCCGCCGCGGCCGGCGGCGCCCTCCTCGTCGCGCTGTACGTGCTCTCGGACTTCGGCGCCGTCTCGCTCATGCGGTACGACACCTTCACCCGCGGCATCTACACCTCCTACCGGGCCAGCTTCGACCGCACCCCGGCCGCCGCGCTCGGCGTCGTACTCGTCCTCATGACCGTGGCGCTCGTCGCCGCCGAGCACCGCACCCGGGGCCGCGCCGGGTACGCCCGTACCGGCACCGGCACCGCCCGGCGCGCCGTCCCCGCCCCGCTCGGCCGGCTCACCCCGGCCGCCCTCGGCTGGTGCACGGCCGTCGTCGCGGCCGCCGTCGCCTTCCCGCTGGGCACCCTCGGCTACTGGCTCTCCGTCGGCACCTCCGCCACCTGGGACCCCGCCACCCTCTCCAGCACCGCCCTCACCACACTCGGCGTCGCCGCGGCCGGCGCCGCCGTCACCACCCTGCTCGCCCTGCCGGTCGGGGTCATCGCCGCCCGCCACCGCGGCCGGGCCGCCACCCTCCTCGAACAGGCCGCGTACGCCGGCCACGCCGTGCCCGGCATCACCGTCGCGCTCGCCCTGGTCTTCTTCGCCGTCCGCTACGTGCGGCCGCTGTACCAGGAGACCCCGCTGCTCGTCTGCGCGTACGCCGTGCTGTTCCTGCCCGTCGCCGTGGCCGCCACCCGGGCCGCAGTGCTCCAGGCGCCGCCCGTCCTCGACGACGTCGCCCGGTCCCTGGGCCGTACCTCCTTCGGCGTGCTGCGCGAGGTCACCGTGCCGCTCGCCGCCCGCGGCGTGGCCGCCGGCGCGGCCCTCACCTTCGTCGTCTGCATGAAGGAACTGCCCGCCACCCTGCTGCTCCGCCCCACCGGCATGGACACCCTGGCCACCCGGCTGTGGACGGAGACCGGCAGCGGATCGTTCGCCGCGGCCGCGCCCTACGCCGCCGCGCTGATCCTGCTGGCCGCCGTCCCCTCGTACCTCCTCGGAAGGCACCGCACATGACCGATCGCCAGACGGGCACACTCGACGTCAGCGGCGTGGTCAAGGCCTACGGCCCCGGCGCACCGGTGCTCGACGGCCTCGACCTCACCGTGCCCGGCGGATCGCTCGCCGCCGTCCTCGGTCCCTCGGGCTGCGGCAAGACCACCCTGCTGCGCGTCATCGCCGGCTTCCTGAAGCCCGACGCCGGCACCGTCACCGTCGCCGGCCGCCTCCTCGCCGGCCCCGGCACCCACCTGCCGCCCGAGCGGCGCCGGATCGGCATCGTCCCCCAGGAGGGCGCGCTCTTCCCGCACCTGAGCGTCGCCCGCAACGTCGCCTTCGGCCTGACGGGCAGTGACCGGGCCGCCCGGCGCGCCCGCGTCGAGGAGATGCTGGAGCTGGTCGGGCTGGCCGGCTACGGCCCGCGCATGCCGCACGAACTCTCCGGCGGCCAGCAGCAGCGCGTCGCCCTGGCCCGCGCCCTCGCCCCCGGACCCGATCTCGTCCTGCTCGACGAGCCGTTCAGCGCCCTCGACACCAGCCTGCGCGAGACCGTACGGGCCGAGGTACGCGCCCTGCTCCGGGACAGCGGCGCCACCGCCCTGCTGGTCACCCACGACCAGCAGGAGGCCCTCTCCACCGCTGACCTCGTCGCCGTCCTCAACGAGGGCCGGGTCGCCCAATGCGCCGAGCCCGAGGAGCTCTACCACCGCCCGGCCGACCCCTGGGTCGCCTCCTTCGTCGGCGACGCCGTCTTCGTCCCGGCCACCGCGGAGGACTCCACCGCCACCACCCCCCTCGGCCGCATCCCGCTGGCCGTTCCCGCCGGCCGCCGCGAGGGGCTCCTGCTGCTGCGCCCCGAGCAGCTGCGCCTGACCACCCCGGCGCAGGCGGCCGCCGAGGGCACGGTCACGGAGGTCCGCTTCCACGGCCACGACGCCCTGCTGACCGTCACCGTCGACGGCCTCCCCGACCCGCTGGCCGTACGCACCCCGGGCCCGGTCCCGGCCCGCCCGGGCGAACGCGTGGGGCTGGTGGTGGAGGGCGAGGCGACGCTGCACGGGCGGGGGTGACCGCGGCGGGGGCGCTGGACCCGGTTCGGCCGTGGCCGCGGTCGTGGTCGCGGCTTCGACTCCGTACGCGTACGCGTCCTCGCTCGCGCTCGCGCTCGTGGTCAGGTAGTGGTCGTCGTCGTGCCCGATGCCCGGCCGCGGACCTTGATGCGCAGGCGGCGGACCTTGATGTGCAGGTAGAGGTCGCCCGTGGAACCGGACAGCGCACCCACGTTCCCCTTGCCGGGGACCCGGAGCCGGTCCCCCTGCCGCACCCCGCCCCGGACCGCCACCTTGACGGTCTCGCGCGCCTCGGCCACCCCGTGCCCGGCGCAGCCCGGGCACGGGGTCGGCGTGACCGCGCCCAGGCCCAGGCAGCGCAGGCAGTGGTCGAGCCCGCGTACGTACCCGGCGCCGCGGCACGGCTCGCACCGGTACCAGGCGGCGGTGCGCCGGCGCTCCGCGGGAATGCCCTCGCCCCGGCACTGCCCGCAGGTGACCAGCCGGGTCGTGGTGACCTCCCGCACCCCGCCGGCCAGCGCCCGCCGCGGCCACAGCGTCAGCGTCCGGTGCGTGTCCGCGCCGGGCCGGTGCCGGTTCGGCGGGCGCAGCTCCAGGAACCGCCGGCGGGAGCGCAGCGCCCGCCGGTACTCCGGGCCGTCCTCCACGGTCGTGTCGGCCGTGGTGGCGCCGACCCCGCGGAAGGTGACGGTCAGATAGAGGTCGCCCGGCAGGCCGCCGCGCCGGCCCGGCTCCCCCTTGCCGGTGAGCCGCAGCCGCTGACCCTCCGCCACCCCGGCGGGCACCCGGACGTCCAGGGTGTACGGGACCCGGCCGGCGTCGCAGGCGGGGCACGGCGTCGCGGGCAGCGCCGTACGCCCGCGGCAGCCCGGGCAC
>NZ_WTFF01000049.1 GCF_019400985.1 Streptomyces bambusae | reverse complement strand
CCGGCAGACCTCGGCGCGGATCAGGGCGTTCATGGCGGTGAAGGGGTCGATGGGCACGGCTGAACCTCGTGGGGGTGAAGAGGGGTGTGGGGGTGCTTCACTGCTCGTGCCGCTCAGCAGCGAAGGACCACACTCCGCACCGCCCGCAGGGACCCGCCCCCGCCCGGGGCGCCGTACGCGTCCTCGCCCGGCGGTGCCGCCACAGCCGCCGGGGGGAGCAGCACGCGCACTCCCGCTCCGGGCAGCTGCCGGACCGGCGTGCCTCGTCCAGGTGGGCGTACGGGGGCCCGCAGTTCGGGATCGGCCGGGTCCGGCTGGCCCTCGGCCGGAGCCGACGGCGGGACCGGTTCGGCCGGTTCGGCCGGTTGGGCCGGTGTCGCGGCGGCGGGCGGCGGCTCGGCGAGTGCCATGGCGGCGGCCGGGCCGGCCCCGAAGACGCACAGCAGCGCGGCGCAGAACGTCACCAGGGCCCTGCCCGGTGTCGCGCACAGCCGCCGCGTCCCTCTCATGCCCGGGGTGTGCCCCGACACGCCGGAGGGTTCTTCCCCCGGCGGCCGAAATGCGTCCGACCGGGCGACGGTGATTCACGCGTTCACGCCACACCTGCCGGTGAGGGCTGCCGCGCGGGCCACCGTCTCAGGCCAGCACGCACGCGGCCGCCGCCCCGCCCATCAGCGCGGCGGCGAGGTGGATGGCAGGGTGCCCGTAGTCCTCGAACCACAGGTGCCGGACCAGGCCGCCGAGCGCGGCCAGGGCCGTGATGATGCCGATCTGGCCCAGCAGCGTCAGCGCGGTGAACTGAGCCAGGACCAGCAGCAGGACGTTGAACCAGAAGGGGGCCGCGCCCGTCCAGCCGCGCCAGTGCCAGATCGCCGCCTGCATGGGCAGGGCCCCCTCATCTCAACCGGTGGGCTGTACAGCCTCCTTGGCGCGGACGGCGGGGACAAGGGCCCGTTCGGCAAGAGTGCCGAAAGCGAGGCCGAAAACCGCCCACAGGGCGGTCTGGATGGCGAGCGAAGCCAGCCGGAACTGCCAGATGAGGGTCGCCGGGAAGTCCTCGGGCACCTCGTTCACGGCGGGCAGGAAGGCGTACGCCAGGCCGACGGCGACGACGAAGAAGCCGCCCGCCGCCCAACTGGCGTGCCAGGTGCCCAGGGTCGGCGCCAGGCGCCGGCCCAGGATGGCCGCGCCCGCGGCCAGCAGCAGGCCGAGGGCGATCATCAGCAGGTACAGGGCGGTCCGGCGGGCCGCCGTCTCCGGGTCGCCGACGGCCGGCGGGTTGGCCGGGTACTTGAAGAACGGGACCAGCGTCGTGGTCACGAACGCCCCGAGGGCGACCAGCGCGGCCGTCGCCCGCGGCGAGAAGCGCCCGATGCGCCCCAGCGCGAAGGCGAAGACCAGCGCGGCGATCCCGCCGAGCGCGACGCCGTACAGCAGGACGCCGGTGCCCAGCCCCGCCGTGGCCTGGAGGGCCCGGCTGACCGGGGCCTCCTCGCCGTGGTCGTGGTCGGCCGGGGCGGCCGCCCCGCCGTGGTGGTCGGCCAGGCCCGCCTCCTCGATGGCGATGGCGGCGTCCACATGCGCCTCGCCGAGGAAGTAGGCGACCAGGAAGGCGGCCGCGCCTGCGAGCAGGCCGGCCAGCATGCCCCGCATCAGCAGGGCACGCACGGAAACGGAATTCACTTGGTGGTTCCCCTCGCGTGGATCGGTTCGATCGGTTCGACCGGTGGCAGGGGGAATCAGTGGCAGGGGAAGCCGAGCAGGTGGCGGCCGTCGTGCAGCCACTCGTGGACGTTCTCGCCCTCGAAGAGAGCGGTGGCGCCCTGCTCGACGCCGACGAAGTAGAGCAGGACCAGCATCAGTACGCCGGTGAAGAGCGCCCAGGGAGCCAGCTCCCGAAGGGAGATGGGGGCGGCGGTGGCGGCAGGAGCCGTCGGGGTCACGGCGGACGTAGCCATGGCAGAACCTCCAGGGGGAACACGCGTCCCGGTCAGTGGTGCACTCGAACGACGGTGGCGGGTCTGACTTCCCTCCCGGGCGGGAGGATTCACAGTGGCGCGACCGTGCCGGATTCTCACCGGTACTTCCGTCATACCGTCGTCATGTCGTCCGAGACCGTACCGCGTTTATGCTCCGCTTATGAACCCCTCATCGGTACGAGTTCTGCTGGTCACACCGCCTCTGGACGAGAACAGCAGGCAGGGGCGGTTCGGCGGAGGGGGATGTTTCGCCCTGGACACGGGGGCGTGGGCAGGGCGGACGCTGGCCGAGGTGGCGGCCGAGGACCCGCAGGCGGTCCGCGCCTGGCTCACCGACCCCGGCTACGCCCCGCCCGGCGGGGAGTCCGTCGAGCAGCTGGTCGCCCGGGCCGGGGCCTGGCTGGCCGGGCTGGGGCCCGGCACCCATCGGATCACCGCCGAGCAGGCCTTCGTCCGCGCGGCGGTCGTCCACGCGCTCCGGCTGCCGGCGGGTACCTTCTGGCGCCTGGACGCCCGCCCCCGCACGACCACCGAACTCAGCGGCCGCGCGGGGCGGTGGAACCTGCGGCTCGGAGCAGCCGAGGCGGAAGCCGTGCCGGATTCCGAGCCGGAGACCGGAGCCGGCTGTTAGGCCACGATCCAGTCGCTGGTGGCGATGACCGGCTGGACGCCGTCGCGGTGGACGGTGCCCTCGATCAGGCCGTACATGCGGTCCGCCGCGAAGTAGACCTCGTTGTCGTTCTTCAGGCCGAACGGCTCCAGGTCCACCAGGAAGTGGTGCTTGTTCGGCAGGTTCAGCCGCACCTCGTTGACCGTCTGGACGTTGTCGAGCACCCGCTCGGCCATCTGGTGCAGGGTCTGCTGGAGCGAGTAGGAGTACGTCTCCGCGAACGCCTCCAGCATGTGCTTGCGGACCCGCTTGTAGGAGCGGTCCCAGTCGTGGGAGGTGTTGTCGGCGGCCAGCGCCGAGTGCGCCCAGCGCGCGGTGACCTTGGTGGCCAGGATGCGGTCGTACGCCTCCTGCAGGGTCGTGTACTTGTCCTTGATGTAGCCGTGGAACTCGGAGTCGGTCGAGTTCATGACGGTCAGCTCCTTCAGGCCGGAGATGACCTGGAGGCCGGTGGTCTCGCTGTAGGTGATCTGCGCGGTGCGCACCTCCTGGCCCTTGCGGACGAAGGAGTGCTGCTCCTTGCGGGTCGGGACCGGGATCCGCTCCCAGGCGAACTCCTCGATCCGGATCTGCGCCTCGCGGATCGGGGCCTGGGAGGACACGAAGTGCTTGGCGAGCAGGATGCCGAACGCCTCGGGCGACTCGATGCCGTGCTCCTTGGCGAAGGCGTACACCGTGTTCTTGGTGGTGTCGGTCGGCAGGCAGTTGGTGTTGTCGCCGGTCAGGTGGACGTCGCGGAACTCACCGCGGAGCGCGACCGAGACGTTGAGGTCGCGGATCTCGTGCCACGTACCGTCGCTGCCCGTCCGGGTGATCTTGACGATGCGGTTCTCGGCCTTGCCGTACTGGTTCTGGGCGAGTACGTGCTTGCTCATGCGCTGACTTCCTTCGGGTACACGGAGTCCGGTGGATTGGATCCCGTACGCCCGGCGTCCGGCGGCCCGCGCACACCGTGCCGCCGGCCAGCCCCCCGCCGTTCGGCCCCCGGGAAGTGAGGGGGCCGCCCCGGGACTGACGTGCATCCCGGTCCGTAGGTGCTCCATGGATTGCAGCACGGCCGCGACCGGATCGGACCGGCGCGATTCATCCGAGAGCGGCGCCCGCGGATTGGGCGACCCCACAGGACGGCCCCACAGGACGGCCACGGAGCCGCCATGGAGCCGTCACGCGGACGCCACGCGGCGGCCACGCGGGCAACCGGGTCAGGCCATGTGCGCGTCGGCCACCGACAGGGCCCCGTCCAGGATCTCCAGGCCGCGCGCCACGTCCTCGGGGGCGATGGTGCAGGGCGGGGCGATGTGGATGCGGTTGCCGGCGGTCAGCGGCCACAGGCCGCCCTTCTTGCAGGCGTCGGCGAAGGCGGCCATCGGGGCGTTCGCGGCGCCCGCGGCGGCGTAGGGGACCAGCGGCTCGCGCGTACCGGGATCCCGTACGAGCTCCAGCGCCCAGAAGGTGCCCAGACCCCGGACCTCGCCGACCGAGGGGTGGCGTGCGGCCAGCGCGCGCAGGCCGGGGCCCAGCAGCTCGGCGCCGGTGCGGGCGGACTGCTCGACGATGCCTTCCTCGGCCATGGTGGTGATCGTCGCGACGGCGGCGGCGCATGCCAGCGGGTGCCCGGAGTAGGTCAGCCCGCCCGGGTAGGGGCGGCGGGCGAAGGTCTCGGCGATGGCCCCGGAGATCGCGACGCCGCCGAGCGGGACGTAGCCGCTGTTGACGCCCTTGGCGAAGGTCAGCAGGTCGGGCGTGACCTCCCAGTGGTCGGCGGCGAACCACCTGCCGGTGCGGCCGAAGCCGACCATGACCTCGTCCAGGACGAAGACGATCCCGTGGCGGTCGCAGATCTCGCGTACGCCCGCCAGGTAGCCGGCCGGCGGCACGAGCACGCCGGGGGCGCCGCCCACGGTCTCCAGGACGATCGCCGCGACCGACTGCGGGCCCTCGAAGACGACCGTGTCCTCAAGGTGGCGCAGGGCCCGCTCGCACTCCTCGGCCTCGGTGGTGGCGTGGAAGGGCGAGCGGTAGAGGAACGGGCCCCAGAAGTGCACGACCCCGGCGGTCGCGGAGTCGTTGCCGAAGCGCCGGGCGTCGCCGGTGAGGTTGATCGCGGTCGCGGTGGCCCCGTGGTACGAGCGGTAGGCGGCGAGGACCTTGGGCCGGCCGGTGTGCAGACGGGCCATCCGGACGGCGTTCTCGACGGCCTCGGCGCCGCCGTTGGTGAAGAAGACCTTGTCGAGGTCGCTGGGGGTGCGCTCGGCGATGAGGCGCGCGGCCTCGGAACGCACGTCGACGGCGAACCCGGGCGCCACCGTGCACATCCGCGCCGCCTGTTCCTGGATCGCGGCGACGACCTTCGGGTGCTGGTAGCCGATGTTGGTGTAGACGAGGGCGCTGGAGAAGTCGAGGAAGCGGTTGCCGTCGTAGTCCCAGAAGTACGAGCCCTCGGCCCCGGCGACGGCGAGCGGGTCGATGAGCTCCTGCGCGGACCAGGAGTGGAACACGTGCGCGCGGTCGGCGTCCTTGACCGCGTCCTTGTTCATGAAATGAGCGTAATTGTCCATGATGGGGAGTCCTCGGATGGTCGGGGCTTCGTCGGGCCTGCGGACGTCGGGTCGGCGGACGTCGGGTCGGGGGACGTCGGGCGGGCGGCGCCCCGGCCGTCAGACGATGTGCCGGCCGCCGTCGACGGTGAGCACGTCCCCGGTGGTGTACGGCGCGTCCACCAGGTAGCGCACGGCCTCGGCCACGTCCTCCGGGGTGCCGACGCGGCGCAGCGGGGTATGGGCCGTGATCCACTCGCGGGAGCTCTCCCAGACCTCTTCGGCCGCGTCGTACCAGGGCGTCTCGATCAGACCGGGCGCCACCGCGTTGACCCGGACGGCCGGGCCGAGTTGGGCGGCCAGCAGCCGGGTCATGTGGTTGAGCGCGGCCTTGCTGACGGCGTACGGCACGGAGCTGCCCAGGGCCCGGGTGGCGGAGACCGAGGAGATGTTGACGATCGACCCGGCGCCCGACTCCCGCAGGTGCGGGGCGGCGGCGGTGGTCATCTGCCAGGCGCCGAGGACGTTGACCTCGAAGATGTCGCGCCAGGCGGCGGCGTCCGCCGCCGGGAGGTCGTCCAGGGGGATGAAGCGGGTGGTGCCGGCGTTGTTGACGAGGATGTCGAGCCGGCCGTGGGCGGCCACGGCCTCCCGCACGATCCGCTCGGCGTCGTCCGCGTCGGACACGTCGCCCCGGACGTAGACCGCTCCCGGCAGTTCCTCGGCCAGGGCCTTGCCGGCGCCCTCGCTGCGGGCGGAGTTGAGCACCACCCGGATGCCGTCGGAGACCAGCCGGCGGGCGATGGCGGCGCCGATCCCGGACGACGAACCGGTGATCAGTGCGACGCGGCTCTCGGTCATGTGTCCTCCCCTGTGGGCTCTCGTTTCACGGCCTCTTACCCTATCGAATGACGGAAAATATATTCCGAATAACGGAAAGAAGTGGGGTCGGGTGCCGGAGGCAGGTGATTGATCGCCTGCTGCCTGGGTAGGTGCGCCCGCGAGAGAAGCCGCAAGGATGGAGGCCGCCGTGGACACCGGGATGTGGGCATACGCCAAGAGCAGCGGCCATGTCGCAGGAACGGATCTGGCCGGGTTCACGGTCGAGGCTTCCGACGGGCACATCGGCCGGATCGACAGGCATTCCGCCGACGCGGGCCGCTCGTTCATCGTGGTGGACACCGGGCCGTGGATCCTGGGACGGCACGTGCTCGTCCCCGCGGGTCTGGTCAGAGAGGTCGACATCCAGAACGAGACCGTCCGTGTCGCCGCCACGAAGCAGCAGATCAAGGCGAGCCCGGACTTCGAGAGCGGGCGGCATGAGGACGACGTGGCCTTCATCCGGCTCATCGAGAACTACTACGCCGCCAACCGCCACGTATGACCGTGGAGGGAGGGAGGGAACGGACATGGCACGGCGCTTCTCGGTCGAGTCGACCGCGAGGGACGGGACGACCGTTCTTGCGCTGGCGGGAGAGCTGGACCATGACACCGCGGGCCCGCTCCGCGAGGCGCTGGCCGCGGCTCTGGGCCGTGCCGACCGGGGAAGCCGGCTGCTGGTCGACTGCGCCGCGCTGCGCTTCTGCGACTCCACCGGGCTGAACGTCCTGCTGCACGCCCGGCTCACCGCCGAGGAGTCCGGCGGCCGGCTGGAGCTGGCGGGGCTGCGGCAGCCGGTGGCCAGGATGTTCCGCATCACCGGCGCCGACGGGGTGTTCCGGGTCCACGCGGACCTCGGCGAGGCGCTGGCCGCCGCCGCGTCGGCCGACGGCGGCGGTCCGGACGGCGGCAGTGGTCCGGGCGGCGGCAGTGGTCCGCACGACGGCGGCGGTTCGCACGGCGGCCGGGAGGGCGGCGGCCGGGACGGCGGCGGTCGGCAGGCGCAGGGGGGCGGTGGCACGCCATGATCCAGGCGCCGGGTGAGCAGACCCGCCGGCTGCTGCTGGGCGGCGGTACGCCCGGTGTGGTCACGCGCTGCCGCGACTTCACCCGCCAGGCCCTCCAGGACTGGGGCTGGCCGGTGCCGGACCCGGACGGGGGCGACGAGGACGCTGACCTGGCCGACCGCATGGAGGCCGCCGAGGACGTCCTGCTGATGGTCTCCGAGCTGGTGACCAACGCCTGCATGCACGCCGGCGGCCCGCGCGAACTGGTCCTGCGGCTCGGCCCCGAGCGGCTGCGGGTCGAGGTCAGCGACGGGAGCCCCGAGCACCCCCGTCGCCGTCCGGCCGCCGACCCCGCGGTGCCCGGCGGGCACGGCCTGACCGTGCTGGATCGCCTGGCGCGGCGCTGGGGTTCGGCTCCCTCCACCAGTGCGTGGGGCGGGAAGACGGTGTGGCTGGAAGTGGCGGCGCCGGTCAGCCCGGCCCTTCCGCGTCCGTGGGACCGGCGGGATCGGCCGGATCGGCCGGATCGGCCGGATCGGTCAGGAGTCCGGTCCGCAGCGTCGCCAGAGTCCGGGTGAGCAGCCGGGAGACGTGCATCTGCGACAGGCCCAGCCGGTCGCCGATCTCGGACTGGGTCAGTTCCTGGCCGAAGCGCAGGGACAGCAGGACGCGCTCGCGCTCGGGCAGCTCGGCCAGCAGCGGCTTGAGGGACTCCAGGCATTCGATGCGGTCGTAGGCGGCCTCGTCCTCGCCCAGGGCGGGCTGGCTGCCGTACGGGTCGCCGTCCTCCTGGACGGGGGCGTCCAGGGAGCGCGTGGAGTAGGCGTGCGCGGCCTTGCGGCCCTCCGCCAGCTCCTCCTCCGGCACGCCCAGCCGCTCGGCCAGTTCGCTGTCGGTGGGGGCGCGGCCGAGGTCCTGTTCCAGGGCGTCGGTGGCCTTGGCGGTGTCCAGGCGTAGTTCCTGGAGCCGGCGCGGCACCTTCACGGCCCAGCTGGTGTCACGGAAGAATCGTTTTATCTCGCCGGTGATGGTCGGCATCGCGAAGGAGGTGAACTCCACCCCGCGGTCCGGGTCGAACCGGTTGATGGCCTTGATCAGGCCCACCGTGCCGACCTGGACGATGTCCTCCGTCGGCTCGCTGCGGTTGCGGAAGCGGCGGGCGGCGAACTTCACCAGGCTCAGATTGAGCTCGACGAGGGTGTTGCGCACGTACGAGTACTCGCCGCTGCCCTCCTCCAGCCCGTGCAGCCGGTGGAAGAGGGCCACCGAGAGGGTGCGGGCCTCGCCGGTGCTCACGTTGAGGGGGTCGTCCGGGATCTCGCAGTCGGTGCACTCCGTGCACCCGACGCGGCCGGCCGGGGTGGGGTCGTGCGTCCTGTCGGCGTCCGCCCAGGACGGGGCCGTCTTGTCGGGGTCCGCCCGGGAGGGGGCCGCCTTGTCGGGGTCCGCCCTGGTGGGGCCCGTCCCGGTGGGGCCGGTGCCGGTCTGGCCCGTACGGTCGAAACGGTCCGGGCTGTGCTCCCGGACGCCTGTCAGGCGCTCCATGCTCGTCCTCCGACGGGGGCGTGCTTCGCGGCGGATGCAGCTGGCCGTCGTGAGCCGGTTCTCAGTGGATATACCCGCTCCCACCGTCACATACCCCTTCGCCCGTGGGGCAGGGGTACACGTATGACACGTGAGACGAGACCGGCACACGGGCCGGCACCGGGACGGGACCGGCGCCCGGCGCAGGGGCCGGACCACGAGGAACGGGACGAACAGCGCCGGGTCCGTGAGGAGGACCGGGCCGAGCACCTGCTGGAGCAGGCGCGCCGCGCCGAGGACCCGGAGGCCGCCGACCGGCTGCGCCACCGCGCCGCCGTGCTGCGCGACCGCGCCGAGCGGCTGCACCCGCCCGGCCACCGTGACATCGTGGCCGACGAGGAGATCTGACCGGCATCGGAGTCCGACCGTCACCGGCAGCAGCGTCCGACCGGCATCCGCATCCGACCGGCATCCGCATCCGACCGGTGACCGGCACCAACGTCCGACTGGCACCAACGTCCGACGGCACCAACGTCCGACCGGCAGGCCGCCGGGGGTCCGACCGGCAGCCGCGGAGGAAGGGCCCGGCCCATGCCCGTAGAGCCCGCGAACCAGTCCCTGGCCGCCGCCGTGGCCGGACTGAGCGCCGAGGTCGCCGAACTGCGCGGCGGCCGGGCCCGGCGCAGGCTGCTCGACCTGGCCACCGGGGTCCTGGTCGAACAGCTGCGCCTGAGCCCGACGGCCGCGGGCGACCACCTCCTGGAGCTCGCGGTGTCGACCGGCCTGAGCGCCGAGGACCTCGCCGCGGACGTGGTCAACGCCGCCGTCGGCGCCGTTGTGGCCGAGTCGCCCGCCGAGGCGCGGCAGATCCGCCGGAGGGCCGCCGCGGTGTCGGTGTCCGACAGCGCCGGCGAGGCGGCCGCGTCCCTGCTGGAAGGGGGCCTGCGGCGGCTCGGGGTCCGGGCCCTCTACCTGTGGCGGCGCACGGACACCGACTGCCTCGAACTCGCCGGGCACGCGGGGGCCACGCCGCAGGAGGCCACGCACTGGCAGTGGGTGCCTCCCGACACGCCGCTGCACCGGGTGCTGTGGGAGGGCGGGAGCTGGTGGGGCGTGGACGACCGGCTGCCCGGCGGCGGGGCGGGTATGCAGGGGCGGCCCCTGCGCGCGGTGATGCCGCTGCGCCGCCAGGGCGGCGTGGTGGGCGTCGCGCTCGCCGTGTGGCCCGGGGGCCCGGCCGCCGAGGCGGTGGGTGCGTCGGTCCGGCGCACCGCGGAGCTGCTGTGCGAGCCGTGCGGGGCGCTGCTGGACGCCGCCGGGCCGCGGGCCCGGCCGAGCGAGGTGGACGCCGCGCTCCAGGAGCTGCTGCACCTGCTCGACCAGCCGGCCGTGCTGATCGGCGAGGACGGCGGGGACCCCGAGCGGATCGCGTACGTCAACCCGCAGGCGGGCATCGTGCTCGGCGGCGGTCCGGACCCGGTCGGCCGCCCCGCCGCGGCGGTCCTCCCGTACGCCTGGCCCGCGCTGGCGGCCGCGGCGGACCGGGTCGGCGCGCAGTTCCTGGGGGAGGTGGCCGGCCTGGAGGACGTACGGGTGGTCCCGCTGGGCGGGGGCCGGGCGGTGGTGCTGTGGGACACCCGGCCGCGGGACGACGCGGTGCTCGCGCGGGTGCTGGGGCGGCTGGAGCGGGTGGCGCCGTTCCGCGAGGACCTGGCGACCGGGGCCGTGGTGTGGAGCGACGAGGCCTACGTCCTGTTCGGTATGGACCGGGACCGGCCGCCCCTGCCGCTGGCCCGGGTCGGCGCCCGGCTGCACGCCGAGGACGTGCCGCTGCTGGAGGAGCTGCTCGCCTCGCTGGTGGACCGGCACCGGGGCGGGCGCGTCGTGGTGCGGGTGGTACGGCCGGACGGCGGCCTCCGGCACGTGCACGTCGCGGCCGAGCCGCGCATGGCCGGCGACGTCCTCACCGGGATCGCGGGCGTCTACCAGGACGTCTCCGCGCAGCACCGCACCGCGCTCGCCCTGTCGGCCACCGCGGACGAGCTCTCCGCCGCGCACACCGACGCCCTGCTGCGCGAGCGGCTGGTCCGCCAGCTCCAGGAGGCGATCTCGCCGTCGCTGGGGGAGACGTACGGCCTGGAGGTCGCCACCCGCTACCGGCCCGCGGCCGAGGCCTACAAGGTGGGCGGCGACTGGTACGACGTGATGGACCTCGGCGGCGGCCGGATCCTGCTCGCCGTCGGCGACGTCGCCGGGCACGGGGTCGAGGCGGCCAACTCGATGGTGGCGCTGCGCCACGCACTGCGCGGGCTGGCCCTGACCGGGGCGGCGCCGGGCCGGGTGATGTCCTGGCTCAACACGGTGACCCTGGCCTCCCCGGACCACCCGACGGCCACCGCGGTGTGCGCGGTCTACGACCGGGCCGACCACGTCCTGCACCTGGTGAGCGCGGGCCATCTGCCGCCGCTGCTGATCCACGCGGGCGGCGCCCGTTTCCTGGAGCTCCCGCACAACCTCCTGCTGGGCGCCCTGCCGGACGCCGAGTACGAGGAGGCCTCGATCCCCCTCGGGCCGGACGACACGCTGCTGCTGTACACCGACGGCTTCGTGGAACGCCGACACGTCGGCCTGGACGAGTCGCTGGAGGTGCTGCGGCGGACGGCCGAGTCACTGACGTCCGTGGACCCGGAGGAACGGGCCGGCGCCCTGATCACGGCGGTCACGGGTGACACGGAGGACGACACCAGCCTGGTGGTGGTGCGGCTGCGCGACGCGGAGTCGGCGGGCCTCACGGAACACTCGGAGCACTAACCGAGAGGTTGCGCTTTCAATTTGAAAGTGCGAGGCTGAGGGCGGCGGCCACCCCGCCCCGCGGCGAAGGGCCCCGCGTCCCGGCGGCTCCCCCTCACCCGCCCCTCCCCTCACCACCTCCCGGAAAGGTCCTCTCATGAAGATCGCCCTGTTCGGCGCCACCGGCATGATCGGCACCCGGATCGCCGCCGAGGCCGTGTCCCGCGGCCACGAGGTCACCGCCGTCTCCCGCTCCGGCCGCGCCCCCGCCGGTGTGACGGGTGTGACCGGCGACGCCGGCGACCGCGAGTCCGTGGCCGAGGTCGCCGCCGGGCACGACGTGGTCGTCTCCGCGGTGTCCCCGGCGCGCGACGGCTCGAACCCGCTGGAGCCGTTCACCGCCCTCTACGAGAACCTGGTCGCGGGCGTACGCGCCTCCGGCGTGAACCGGCTCGCCGTCGTCGGCGGCGCCGGCAGCCTCCTGGTCGCCGAGGACACCAAGCTCGTGCACGCCCCCGGTTTCCCCGACCTCTACAAGGCGGAGGCCCTGACCCACGACGCCGTCCTGACCTCTCTGCGGACGGTGGACGACCTCGACTGGACCTACGTGTCCCCGGCCGCCGAGATCGCCCCGGGCACCCGCACAGGCACCTTCCGACTCGGCGGCGACTGGCTCCTCGCCGACGCCGACGGCAACAGCCGGATCAGCGCCGAGGACTACGCGGTCGCCTTCGTGGACGAACTGGAGCAGGCCGCCCACCCCAAGGCGCGCATCACCGTGGCCTACTGACCTGGCCTACTGGCCCGGCCTGCTGACCGGGCCTACTGACCGGGCCTACTGACCCGCGGTCACGCCCCGGACCGCCCCGTCACGGCGCCGAGGTCGAGGCGGGCGAGGCGTTCCGGGTCGGTCAGGATGTCGAGGGCCGTCACCCGGCCGCCCCGGACGGTGAACGCCATGACCGACAGCGGCGTCCCGTCGGCCGACAGGGCCACCACGCCCGGGCTGCCGTTGACCAGCGCCGGGTGCGCCCGCTCCGCGAACCGGGCGAACATGATTGCCTGCGAGGCGACCCCGGTGGCGCCGCGGCGCAGCCCGCCGGGGCGCAGCGTCCCGCCGTCGGAGCGGGCCACGACGTCGGGATCGAGGACGGCGACGAGGCCGTTCAGGTCGCCGCTGCGCGCCGCGGCCAGGAAGGCGTCGACGACCTCGCGGCGCCGCGCCAGGTCGGTGTCGGGCGCGGGCGCCCCGCCCTGTACGCGGCGCCGGGCGCGGCTGGCCAGCTGCCGCGTCGTGGCCGGCGTACGGCCCAGCACCTCGGCGATCTCCTCGTAGGGCACGG
Source organism: Streptomyces bambusae (assembly GCF_019400985.1). Taxonomy (GTDB): domain Bacteria; phylum Actinomycetota; class Actinomycetes; order Streptomycetales; family Streptomycetaceae; genus Streptomyces; species Streptomyces bambusae_A. Next base: position 17,809 of record NZ_WTFF01000049.1, on the reverse strand, counting down.
AGAACGTGTCGTGCAGGACGAACGCCAGGCGCTCGGCGGGGGAGAGCGTCTCCAGGACGACCATCAGGGCCATGCCGACCGAGTCCGCCAGCAGGATCTCCTGCTCGGGGCCGATGCCGTCCGCGCTGCTGACGATCGGGTCGGGGAGCCGGACCAGCTGCCCGTCCTGGTCGTACAGCGGGTCCTCGCGGCGCGTGGTGCGCGAGCGCAGCATGTCCAGGCAGACCCGGCCGACGACCGTGGTCAGCCAGCCGCCGAGGTTGTGCACCCCGTCGGTGTCGGACCGGCTCAGCCTGAACCAGGCCTCCTGGACGGCGTCCTCGGCCTCGCTGAGCGAGCCGAGCATCCGGTAGGCCACCGCGCGCAGATGGGGGCGGTGCGCCTCGAACCGCCGTGCCAGAACCTCGTCGTCACGCACTCTGACCGCACCCCCGTAGCCGCTGTGGATCATGTCCCGCCATGACGATATCCCGGCGCCGTCGTGCGATGGCGGGGTTGCCGTCCGGGGCTTCCGGAATACCCCTGGGGGGTATATGGTTCTGGTGTGGGTCCGGGAACGGGGCCACTCGGGACGGGAATGGGGATGGCAGTCATGGACCACACGGCTCACCACGGCGCACAGCACACCGGCACCACCCAGCACCACGACCACGGGACCACCGCGCAGGGCCACGGCGACCACGCAGCCCACCACGGTCACGAGGGCCACGTCGGCCATGCCGGCCACGAGACCCACGTCGGCCACGAAGGCCACGCCGGTCACGAGGGCCACGCGGGCCACGGGAACCATGAGGCCCACCACGGCCACCACGGTCATCACCACGCCCTCGGGAAGGTGACCTGGAGAGCCGCCGCGCAGGCCACGCTGCACTGCCTCACCGGATGCGCCGTCGGCGAGATCCTGGGCATGGTCATCGGCACCGCCCTGGCCTGGGGCAACGTACCCACGATGGTTCTGGCGATCGTGCTGGCCTTCGTCTTCGGCTACGCCTTCACCCTCTTCGGCATCCGCCGCGCGGGCCTCGACGTCGGCACCGCGATCAAGGTGGCGCTGGCCGCCGACACCGTCTCGATCGCGGTGATGGAGCTCGTGGACAACGGCATCATCGCGCTGGTCCCCGGGGCGATGGACGCACACCTGGACGAGGCGCTGTTCTGGGGCGCGCTGCTCGGCGGCTTCGCCATCGCCTTCCTGATCACCACGCCGGTCAACAAGTGGATGATCGGCCGCGGCAAGGGCCACGCCGTGGTCCACGCCTTCCACTGACCCCCGCCCGACGGCGAACGGCCCGGTCCCCTTCCGCAAGGGGACCGGGCCGTTCGCCGTCATCAGGGCTGGGCGGGCGGTACGGGCCGCGGGCCGGGATCCCGGTCCGGCTCCGGCTCCGGCGGGGGCTTCGGCGCCGGCGAGTGGGGATCGCCGGGGACCGGATGCGTGGGCGGCGTGGGATGCGGCCCCGGCTGCGGCCCCGCGGGGAAGGGGTGGCTCGGTCCCTGCTCGCCCGTCCGGCTCATGACCGCCTCCCGCGTCACCGTCCGTACAGCCTCCTCGACTACGGCTACCCGGCCGGCGCCCGTGAATGCACGGCCCGGTGCCCCCGGCCGGACCGGGGGCACCGGCCCGTCAGGCCGGGGTCGGGCGGCGGCCGCCCTGGGGGACGACCAGGGGGGTGCCGGCCACCGGGCAGGGGATCACCTGGGCCGGGAGGGCGAAGACCTCGTGGACCAGCTCCGGGGTGACGATCTCCGACGGGGGCCCGGCGGCCACGACGCGGCCGTCGCGCATGGCCACGAGGTGGTCGGCGTAGCGGCAGGCGAGGTTCAGCTCGTGCAGGACCATCACCACCGTGCGGCCGTCGGTGCGGTTGAGTTCCGCGACCAGTTCCAGGACGTCGACCTGGTGGGCCAGGTCCAGGTAGGTCGTGGGCTCGTCCAGCAGCAGGACCGAGGTGTCCTGGGCCAGGGCCATGGCGATCCAGACGCGCTGGCGCTGGCCGCCGGAGAGTTCGTCGATCGAGCGGTCGGCCAGGTCGGCCGCGCCCGTCGCGGCCAGGGCGGCGTCGACCGCGGCCTCGTCCTCGGAGGACCACTGGCGCCACCACCGCTGGTGGGGGGTGCGGCCGCGGGCGACCAGGTCCCGTACGGAGATGCCGTCCGGTGCGCTCGGCGTCTGCGGCAGCAGGGCCAGGCGCAGGGCGAAGTCCCGGGCGGAGAGGGAGGCGATGTCCTCGCCGTCCAGCAGGACGGCCCCGTCGGCGGGCTTGAGCAGCCGGGCCAGGGCGCGCAGGGCGGTGGACTTGCCGCAGGCGTTCGGGCCGACCAGGGCGGTGACCCGGCCCGCCGGGATCGGCAGGTCGAGGCCCTCGGCCACGATCCGGTCCCCGTAGCCCAGGCGCAGGCCGGTCCCGTGCAGTGCCGCGGCCCGGGTGGTCCCGGCGGCGGTGGTCCCGGCGGCGGTGGTTCCGCCGGCGGTGGTCCCGGTGTCGGTGATGGTGGCGGGGGCGGTCGGCGGGGCGGTCATGTCAGCCTCCCTTTCCGGCCCGGTTGGCCCGGGCGAGCAGCAGCAGCAGGTACGGGGCGCCCACGGCGCCGGTGAGCACGCCGACGGGCAGTTCGGTCGGGGCCAGCACGAGCCGGGCGGCCAGGTCGGCGAGGATCAGCAGCACCGCACCGGTCAGCGCGCTGGTGACCAGCGGGATCCCGGCGGTGCCGGCGAGCCGGCGGGCGATCTGCGGGGCCCCGAGCGCGATGAAGGCGATCGGGCCGGCGGCCGAGGTGGCCAGGGCGGTGAGGCAGGTGGCGAGCACCAGGAGCGCGATCCGGGCGTACCGCAGCGGGATGCCGAGGCTGCGCGCGGTGTCGTCGTCGTACTGCAGCAGCTGGTACGGGCGCGCGAGCGCCAGGGTCAGCGGCATCAGCACCGCGAGGGCCAGCCCGGACCACAGGACGTGTTCGTAGCCGCGGCCGTTGAGGCTGCCGGTGAGCCAGACCATCGCCCGGGACGCCTGGTCGATGTCGGCCCGGGCCAGCGCCCAGCGGGTCAGGGCGATGAGTGCGCCGTTCGCCGCGAGGCCGACGAGGACGAAGCGGTAGCCCGTGATGGTGCCGTCGCGGTAGGCGAGCAGGTAGATCACCGCGGAGGTGAGCAGGGCGCCCGCGAGGGCGCCGAACGGCACGGCGCCGAAGGTGCCGGCCCCGGCCGCGGTGACGCCGCCGAGCAGGATCGCGGTGACCGCGCCGGCCCCGGAGCCGGCGGCGATGCCGATGAGGTCGGGGCTGGCCAGGGAGTTGCGGGTGACGGCCTGGTAGACCGCTCCGGCCAGGCCGAAGGCGGCGCCGACCAGCAGCGCGGTGAGGGCGCGCGGCAGCCGTAGCTGATGGATGATCAGGTTCGCGGCGCCGTCGCCGAAGCCGAGGACCGCGCCGACGACCTCGTCGACCGGGATGGCGTACGTACCGAGGGACACGGAGGCGACGAGGCCCGCGAAGCCGGTGAGGACCAGCGCGAGGACTGCGCCGGCCACCCGCGGCCGGACGGCGACGCCGACCGGCCCGGCCTCCCACCGCAGGAGGTCGGTCCGGCTCATCGGGTGTGCTCCTTCAGCTTGCCCCGCTTGACGAGGAGGGCGAGGAAGGGGGCGCCGAGCAGGGCGGTGACGACTCCGGCCTCCAGTTCGCCGGGGCGGGCCACCATCCGGCCGACGACGTCGGCGGTCAGCATCAGGGCCGCGCCGCCCAGCGCCGAACAGGGCACCAGCCAGCGGGCGTCGGGCCCGGTGAAGGCGCGTACGACGTGCGGTACGACCAGGCCGACGAAGGTGACCGGTCCGGCCGCGGCGACGGCGGTGCCCGCGAGCAGGATGACCGCGACGGCGCCCAGTGCGCGCGTGGTCCTGACCTTGGTGCCCAGGCTGGTGGCGAGGTCGTCGCCGAGGGCGAGCGCGTTGAGCCGGCCGCTGAGCCCGACGGCCAGCACCAGCCCGGCCACCGCGAACGGCAGCAGGTCCCAGGCCAGCCCGGAGTCCCGCCCGGCCAGGGAGCCGACCGCCCAGAAGCGGTACTGGTCGAGCGTGCGTACGTCGAGCAGGACGAGGGTGTTGGTGCCCGCGTCGAGCAGCACGGTGACGGCGGCCCCGGCGAGCGCCAGCTTGGCCGGGGTGGCGCCGCCGTAGCCGGTGCCGCCGACGGCGTACGCGAGGAGGCCGGCGAGCGCGGCGCCGAGGAAGGCGAACCAGATGTACTGGTAGGGGCTCGTCAGCCCGAACATGCCGATGCCGAGGGCGACGGCGAACGAGCCGCCGGCGCTGATGCCGATCAGGCCCGGGTCGCCGAGCGGGTTGCGGGTGATGTCCTGGGCGACCGCCCCGGCCGCGCCGAGGGCGAGGCCGACGATCAGCCCGATCGCCGTGCGCGGCATGCGCAGTTCGCGGATGACGACCGCGTCGCCCTCGCTGCTGCCGGCTATCGCGGACAGCACGTCGGAGAGCGGGACCGACTTGGTGCCTATGGCGAACGAGGCGCAGACCGCGGCGAGAACGGCGGCGAGGAGCGCCACCGCCACGGCGGCTCTGGTGGCGGTCCGGCGGGGTGCGGGGCGGATCGGCGGGGTGCGGCGGGGAGTTGTTCCGGTCGATCCGGTCGATCCGGTCGATCCGGTCGCCCCGGCGACGGCTGGCTTGAGGGTCACCCTTGACAAGGTAAGGGATGCCTAACCGAAGCGGAGGCCCTCCCGGGTGGATTACGACCTGCGCAGCGGCTATTCTCACAGCGCCTTACGCAGGTAAGCCTTGCCTAAGTCGTTGGCCAACGGTTTCGTGAAGTCCGCGGGACCGGAGGTCAGCTGCTCGTCGCACCTCAGCTCAAGGGGAGAGACCCGATGAACACCTTTCAGCGTCGCCGGCCCGGGCGGATCGCCGCTGCCGTCCTGACGGCAGCCATGGCCTTCTCGCTGGCCGCCTGCGGTGGCGGCAGCAAGGACGGCAAGGACTCCGAGGCCGAGGGCAAGCCCGCCGCGGCCGCCGACGCCGGCTTCCCGCGCACCGTCACCCACGACAAGGGCTCCACGGAGATCAAGGCCAAGCCCAAGCGCGTGGTGGCGCTGGACAACAGCCTGGTCGAGGCGGTCGTCGCGCTGGACACCCCGCTGGTCGGCGGCGTCGGCACGTACCGCGACCAGAAGGGCTTCCCGGCCTACCTCGGTGACGCCGTGAAGGAGACCAAGGACGTCGGCCCCCTCGACAGCCCCAACCTCGAAGCCATCGCGGCCCTCAAGCCCGACCTCATCGTCTCGGCGACCGTCCGCCACGCGGACCTGTACGACCGGCTGAGTCAGATCGCCCCGACCGTCTTCGTCAAGACCACGGGTCCGATCTGGAAGGAGAACATCACCTTCCTCGGTACGGCGCTCGGCCAGGAGGAGAAGGCCAAGGCCAAGCTGACGGCGTACGAGACCCGCGCCAAGAAGATCGGTGACGCCATCAACGCCCAGGGCGGCGGCAGCGGCGACGGCGGCAAGCCGACCATCTCCATCGCCCGCTTCGTGGACGGCCCGACCCGCATCTACCTGCCGAAGAGCTTCAGCGGCATCATCCTGACGGACATGGGCCTGCTGCGTCCGGAGAACCAGCGCGACACCGTGAAGTTCAACATCGAGATCAGCGAGGAGCAGATCCAGCAGGCCGACGCCGACCACATCTTCCTCACCGCCTTCTCGGGCGGCGAGGAGCGCAAGAAGAAGTTCATGGCGAACCCGCTGTGGCAGCGCCTGAACGCCGTCCAGAAGGGCAACGTCCACGAGGTGGACGACGCCACGTGGATGACCTCGGTCTCGCTCCAGGGCGCGGACATGGTGCTGGACGACATGGCGAAGATCTTCAAGGTCGACCCCGCCAAGTGACCGAAGCGGTCAAGTGACCGACGCGGTCGGGTGATCCGACACGGACGCGGCCGACACGGCGGGCCGGTACCGGGGAATTCCGGTACCGGCCCGCCGTCGTCGTGGCTGCCGGATCAGCCCTCGTCCTCCAGCCGCCGCAGCCGCTCCGCGTCGCACGTGCGCGGGCAGGTGCCGCAGGCGCGGGCGGCGTCGAGCTTGTAGTACAGGCAGCAGCCGATCCGGGTGCGGGTCGGGTGCGCGCGGCCCCCGCGGTCCACCAGCCGGCGGAAGTCCGCGCCGCCGGGGAACGGCGCCATGGCCGTCGGGAGCAGCTCGGTCGCGGCGCTGACGGACCGTTCCTCCTGGCCGAGGACGCGGCCGAGGTACCAGATGCCGGAGACCAGGTCGTCGCCGACCATGCCCCACAGGGCCCGCGGCCCGCGCCGGACGTGCGGGCCGAAGGCGGCCAGCACCGGCCGCATGTGGTCGACGACCGCGGCCCGCAACTCGGCGCGCAGCGCCTCCTCGTCGGCGACCGTGCGCACGCCGGACAGCCGTACGCCGAACAGCGCGGCGGGGTCGGCCGCCGGATCGTCCGGCAGGCAGGCGAAGCCGTGGCCCGGGGTCACCTCGTACCGGCCCGTCGCGAGGTCGGCGCGGATCTCGGCCGGGCGGATGCGCGGGACGCGGCGGTCCAGGTACCAGGCGCCGCTCATCAGCATGCTGACGGACCATGCGTAGTCGTGCAGGGCGCGGGAGGCGGCGACGTCCGGGCGGGGTTCGTGGCCGTGCCGCTCCCGGATACGCGCGGACTCGGCGCCGATGAAGGCCGTCAGGGCCTGCGGGTCCTCCGCGAGCTGCGCGCCGGTCACCCAGGTGCCGGACGTCGGCGCTGCCGTGTCGTTTCCGCTGCCGTCGGGATCGCCTGCGACCCGTACCTCCAACGCCTCGCACACCACGGCGAGACGGCGGTAGCCGGGGGCGAGAGCGCTGCCCCCGCGCACGGCCGTGCGCGGCACCAGGGTGTCCAGGGGGGTCGTCATCGGCGTTCCTCATGAGTGGGCGGGTGTCACCGGGGCAACGGAACACCGGAATCAGGGAAGCGTGAGTTGGTAAGGTTAACCTTACCTTCATTGGTGATCGGCGATCAATCCCGGCAACTCGAATGGAGCAGGCCCGGGTTGAGACTAAGGATTGCCTAACCTAAACTGCGACGGCCGGTGTGTTGTCAGCCGCCGGCGTCGAGCCGACCGTTCCGTGACCACGGCTGCTCGCCACCGCCACGACTCGGAAGGGGCATCCGCCCATGCGGTTGTACCTGCTCGCCCTCCCTCCCACCGATTCGGTCACGGACGGCTTCCTTCCCGCCGCGGCCCGTCTCGGCCTGGACGTCACGGTGCTGACCGACCAGCCCGACGCCCACCGCGAGCGCTACGGCGCCGAGGTCGAGGTCCTGGAGTGCGACGTACGCGACTTCCGCGCCGTCATCACCCGGATAGCGACCCACCACGCCCCCGACGCGGTGTTCTCCAACAGCGACCACCTCCAGGTGCAAGCCTCCCTGGCCGCCGAGTACTTCGGCCTGCCGGGCAAGGACTGGCGGGCTGCGCTGCGGGTGAAGGACAAGGCGCAGATGCGCCGTCACCTCGCCGCGTCCGGCACCGACTCGGTGTGGTCCGTGGAGATCGCCCCCGGGGAGCTGCCCGACGCCGCCGCGGTCCCCTACCCCTGCGTGCTCAAGCCGCGCGAGGGCGTGGCCAGCGAGAACGTGGTGATGGTGCACGGACCCGAGGACCTGCTCCTGCAGTGCAAGGAGATACAGGCACGGCGGCCCGGTGTGCCGCTGGTCGTGGAGGAGTACCTCGCGGGCCAGCTGTACACCCTGGAGACGCTCGGGGACGGCACCGTCCGCCACGTGCTGGGCGGATTCCGCACCGAACTGACCCCGCCGCCGCTCTTCATCGAGCAGCAGCTGACCTTCGTCCCGGCCCACCCCAAGCCGGTCGTCGCCCAGATCCTCGCCCAGCTCGACGCCCTCGACATCGGCTTCGGCATCTGCCACACCGAGTTCGTGGTGCACGAGGGCCGCGCCCGCATCATCGAGGTCAACTACCGGGCCATCGGCGACCAGTGCGACCTGCTGCTCGCGGAGCTGCTCGGCATCCCGCTCTTCGAACTGGTGCTGCGGACCTACCTCGGTGAGCCGCTCCCGGCCGACCTGGGCGCCCGCCGCGACGGTGCGGCCCGGATCTCGTGGCCGATGTCCGACCGCGCCGGCACGCTGACCGCCGCCCCCGAGGCCACCGACCGGGAGGCGGACGGCGTACGGCTGAGGTACCGGCCGATGCGGCCCGTGGGCGAGTGGCGCGAGCTGGCCCACACCCACCGCGACTACCTCGGCGCCGTGCGGGTCGTCGGCACCGACCAGGAAGCCGTCAACCGCGTCCACGCAGACTTCCTCGCCACCGAGCGCTGGGAGATCACGCCGTGACCGGCGTCGCCGAAGCCGCCGAGGAAACCCTGCTGCTGCGGGTGCTGAGCGCCTTCGTCCGCGAGGACGTCGTGGGCCTGCGCACCCGCTCCACCACCGTCGACCGCGAGGACGGCCGCTGGCTGCGCCTGCCGCTGCCCGACGGTGGCGAGCCGGCAGCGCTGCTGCTGCCGGTCGCCGAGGACGGCTTCCAGGGCGAGTACGCCGCCCGCCGGCCGCTGCTGGTGCGCGAACCGGACGGCGCCGAACTCACCGGGTCCGAGGCGGTCCTGGGCGCTCTGACCGCGTTCGCCGACCCCCGCGACCTCCCCGGCTTCGTGGCCTTCGCCGAGGAGTGCCGCCAGACGCTGGCCACGATGCGGCTGCACGACCGTACGGCCGGTGAGGTCTTCGACGACCTGACCGCCCGCTACGGCGCCGACCCCGCCGACTGGACCGGCCTGGCCGCCTCCCTCGCGTTCGACACCCTCGCCGCCCGCCTCGACCACCCGGTCTACCCGACCGCGCGGGGCCGTTCCGGCCTGGACGACGAGCAGCTGCGGGCGTACGCACCCGAGTTCCACCCGGGCTTCGTCCTGCGCTGGCTGGCCGTACCCCGCGAGGCACTCACCGTCCCCGGCGGCCCGGCCCTGCTGCCCGCGAGCTGGCCCTCGCCGGCCGACCTCGGCCTGCCCGAGCTCGCCGACAGCCACCTCGCGCTGCCGGTCCACCCGCTCACCCTCGGCGCCCCGCTGCGCGACGCGCTGCGCGAGGCGGGCCTGGAGCACACGGCCGTCCTCGCCGACGGGACGTACGGGACGTACGGGGAAGCCGTACCGACCCTGTCCATGCGTACGGTCGGCCTCGCCGGAGAGCCGGACCTGCACGTCAAGCTGCCGCTGGCCACCGCCACCCTGGGCCTGCGCAACCGCCGCACCATCAAGCCCGTCACCCTCGTGCACGGCGCCGCCGGGCAGCGGCTGGTGGAGGCGGTGGTCGCGCGGGAGCCGCGGTTCAAGGACGCGATCCTGCACGCCGACGAGACGGTCTACGCCCACGCCGGGCACGAGCTGCTCGCGGTCCTCTGCCGCCGCTACCCGGCCGGCCTCGACCGCGCCGTCGTGCTGCCCCTGGCCGCGCTGCTGAGCACCGCGCCGGGCGGGCGGCTGGTCGTCGACCACCTGGCCGACCGCTTCTACGACGGCGAACCGGTGGCCCTGCTCGACGCCTGCCTCACCCTGCTGCTCGACTGGCAGACCACGCTCTACGGCTACGGCATCGCCCTGGCGTCCCACCAGCAGAACATCTCCCTGGTGTTCGACCGCACCCCCGAGGACGGCCGCACCCGCGTGCGGCTGCTGTTCAAGGACGACGACAGCCCCCGCCTGAACGTGCCGCGGCTGCGGCAGACCCTCGGCGCCGAGGCCGACGAGCTGCTGGCCCCCTTCCAGGACCCGCGGATGTTCGGCGAGGACTACCGGGCCGTCACCGACATGCTCACCACCATCACCCTCCACCTGTGCGCCGGCTCGTACGCCTTCGGGCTGGCGGAGCACGGCCGTACCGCCTCGCCGGAGGCGGTGCTGGGGCTCGTACGCGAACGGCTGGCCGAGGCCGCCGAGCGGCTCGGGACGGGCGCAGGGGAGCCGGGCGCGGAGCTGCGGGAGCGGGTGCTGGACGCCGTCGAACTGCCGGTGAAGGCCATGGTCACCGCCGGAACGCTGCTCACCAAGGAGCGCTCGGGCGCTTCCGACATCAACACGCACTACACGACCGGCCCCAACTACCTGCGACGGCGAGCGAGGGACCTGCGATGAGTGCGACAGCGCCTGCGGCGGCGGACATTGTCGGGCTGAGGGCGGCGACGGCCGCGTCGGCGGCGACGGCTTCGATGCCGGCGAGGCAGCCGGATGCGCCGATCGCGCCGGGCGCTCCGGCCGCTCCGGCCGCCTCGCTTCCGTCGGCCGCGTCTACCGTTCCGGCCGCGGCGGACGGGGCCGCGCAGGCGGGCCGGCCGGCGTTGGGGCGGCAGCAGGTGCATGCCGTCGCCGGGTGCTTCTTCGTGGCGTCCTTCGCCGCCCTCGGGCTGCCCCCGTACCTCACCGAGATCCTGCCCGAGCTCGGCGACACCACCGGCCGCTGGGCAGGTGTGCTGTACATCGTCCCGACCCTCTTCGCCGGGGTCGGGGCCCCGCTGTGGGGCCGGCTCGCCGACCGGTTCGGCCGCAAGCGGCTGCTGCTGCGCGCCCAGCTCGGGCTCGCCCTGTCGTTCGTCCTGGCCGGGTGGGCCGACTCCCTGGCCGCGTTCACCCTGGCCCTGGTGCTCCAGGGCATCCTCGGCGGCACGTACGCCGCCTCCAACGGCTACCTGGGCGCCACCCTGCAGGGCCCGGAGCTGTCCAAGGCGCTCACCTTGATGCAGGGCGCGGCGCGGGCGGCCCTGCTCGTCGCGCCGATGGTCGTCGGCGCGCTGTCGCCGTGGCTGTCGCCGCACCGCCAGTACGCCCTGCTCGCGATCCTGCCGCTGACGGCGGCGGTGCTGATCGCGGCCCTGCCGGAGTCGCGCGGGCCGAGACCGGAGCCGGCCGCCGGGGCGGCCGGGACGGGCAGACCCGCCGGGGCGGCGGAGGCGAGCAGCGCGTCCGTGGCGGCCGAGGCCGGCGCGTCGGCGCCGGAGGCCACCGGGAAGCCCTCCCCGGCGTCGGGGCTGCGCGCCCTCTACGCCCTGGAGTTCGCCTTCGTCTTCTCCACCGTCATCTCCTACCCCTACCTGATCCGGCTGATCGACGAGCGAATACCCGGCACGTCCCCGTTCCTCTCCGGTGCCCTCTTCGCCCTCCCGCACCTCCTCTACCTGGTGACGGCGATGGCGCTGCACCCCGCCTGCCACCGCCGCCCCCGGCTCGGCATGGCCCTGGGCTTCACCTGTATCGCGCTCGGCCTGGCCGGGCACGGCGTGGCCGACAGCCTGGTCACGCTGACCGCCGTACGACTGCTGCTCGGCGCGGGTATGACGCTCGGGCTCGTGTGCCTGTCCGTACTGGCCGCCGCCGAATGCGCCAAGGGGCGCGCGCCGGGCCGGCTGTTCGGCTCGCGGGAGTTCTTCTCCAAGGCCGGCGCCGTCGTCGCCGGGGTCGCCGCCGCCGTGGGCACCAGCCACTACGGCCCGGCCGCCCCCGTGCTCACCGGCGGGGCCGTGGCGGTGCTGGCCGTGTGCGCCCTCGCCCTGCCCCGCTCCCGTAGCAGTCTCCGTTCCATCCGCACCCGCTGGAGCCGTTGATGCCCCCGCTGAACAAGTCGCTCGCCACCGCCACCGCCACCGCCACCGTGCCCGCCGCCCGTACCGCCGGCGCCGCCCCCACCGGTCTGCCGAGCGCCGACGCCGTCGTCGCGCACACCCTCCTCAACTGCCTGCTGCGCGAGGTGTCCGGCCCGGAGCACCAGAGCGCCGTCTCCGCCGGCCACCTGCTGCTGCGCCTGCCCCGCCGGGGCCTGCTGCTGCGGGTCGCCCTGCGCCGCACCTCCCTGCTGGGCGCCCACCGGTTCGCCGGCCCCGTGCTGGAGCAGCGCGGCGAGGTCTGGACGGAGACCGACTGGCGGCGCCTGGCCGAGTACACCCAGGACGAGCTGTCGCTGCGTACGGGCGTACGGAACGACGAGTTCCTGGACCAGGTCGCCTCCACCCACGAGGCGGTCACCGCGGCCCTGGCGTCCCTGGCGGCGCGCGACGGCTCGGCGGACCGCGAGGGTGTCGCAGCCATGGCCGTGGCCCTCGCCGAGGACGGCCTGGCGACGTACCTCGCCTCGGAGCAGTCCCTCCTCTTCGGCCACCGCTTCCACCCCACCCCCAAGGCCCGCAGCGGCGACGCGGCGTCCTGGCTCTCGTACGCCCCCGAGGTGGGTGCCGCCTTCCCCCTGCGCCACCTCGCCGTACGCGCCCACCTGATCGCCGAGGAGTCGGTCGACGAGACCTCCAGCGCGCCCCTGGACCGGCTGCGGCCGGACGTGCCGGAGGGGTACCGCCTGCTGCCGGCCCACCCCTGGCAGTACGAGATGCTCCGCGAACACCCCGCGCTCCGGGCGGCCTTCGACCGGGGCGACATCCTGGACCTCGGCAGTGGCGGGGAGCCGTTCGCCGCCACCGCGTCGGTGCGCACGCTCTACGACGGCGAGACGTTCCTGAAGTTCAGCCTCAACGTCCGCATCACCAACTGCCTGCGCAAGAACTCCAGTTACGAGCTGTCCGGCGCGGTCGCCATGACCCGGCTGCTGGAGCCCGCGCTGGCCGACCTGGCGGCCCGCTTCCCCGGCAGCGCCATGCTCCGCGAGCCCGCGTACCGCAGCCTCGCCCTGCCCGGCCCCGACGGCGCCCCCGACCGCGCGCTGCTCGAAGGCTTCGGCGTGATCGTCCGCGAGGGCCTGTCCCGACGGCTCCTGCCGGGCACGACCCCGCTGCTCGCGGCGGCCGTCGCCGACGAGTACCCGACCGGGCCCGGCCACATCTCCCGGCTGCTGGCGGGCGCCGGCCCGCAGACGGCCCTCGCCTGGTGGGCGGCGTACCTGAAGCTGCTGGTCCCGCCGGTGCTGGCCGCCTACTTCGACCACGGCCTGGTCCTCGAACCGCACCTCCAGAACGTGGTCGTCTGCGTCGACGACGACGGCATGCCGGCCCAGGTCCTCTTCCGCGACCTGGAGGGCACCAAGCTGCTGCCCGAGCGGCACGCAGCCTTGCTCGCCTCGCTGCCCGCCGACGTGGCCGGCCCGATGACGTACGACGCCCAGCGCGGCTGGGACCGGGTCGTCTACTGCCTGCTGGTCAACCATGTCGCCGAGATGCTCGCCGCCCTCGCCGATTTGCACCCGCAGACCGAGGCCGCGCTGTGGGCCCAGGTCCGTACGACCCTCCAGGCGCACGCCGACCGCCACGGCTGCCCGCCGCGGCTCGCCGCCCTGCTGGCCGGCGTACCGCTGCCGGCCAAGGCGAACCTGCTGACCCGCTGGGAGCGCAAGGCCGACCGGGACGCGGGCTATGTGCGCCTGGCCTCCCCGTTCGCCGAGGCCGTCCTGTCGGGGGCGGCCCACGACGAGACCACCTGGAGCGACGCCCGATGACCGCAGCCACGACGGGGCCGAGCCCGTCCGCGCCGAGCCCGTCCGCGCCGCCTGCGCCCGCGCCGCTGCTGACCGCGGCGGCCAGGGAGCGGATCCTCTCGCTGGAGGGCACCGACCTCCCGGCGTACGTCTACGACCTGACGGCCCTGCGCGCCCACGCGGCCGAGGTCCGGGCGGCCCTGCCGGCCGGGGTCGAGCTGTACTACGCCGCCAAGGCCAACCCCGAGGCGGAGATCCTGGCCGCGCTGGGCCCGTACGTCGACGGCTACGAGGTCTCCTCCGGCGGCGAACTCGCCCACGTCGGCAAGGCCGTCCCCGGCCGGCCGCTCGCCTTCGGCGGACCGGGCAAGACCCCGGCGGAGGTGACGGCCGCCCTGGAGCAGGGCGTCCGCCGCTTCCACGTGGAGAGCCTCCACGACCTGCACGTGCTGGCGGCCCTCGCCGAGCGCCGTCCGCGGCGCGAGGGGGAGCCCCGGGTGGGGGTCCTGCTCCGCTTCAACCTCCCGCTGGCCGACGCCTCGCTGGCGGGCAGCTCACTCGCGATGGGCGGCCGCCCGACCCCGTTCGGGCTGGACCCGGCCGACGCGAACACCGCCGTCCGCCTGCTCACCGACGGCGGCCACCCGCACCTGGAGCTGCTCGGCGTCCACGCCCACCTGGCCAGCGGCCTGGAGGCCCCGGAGCTGCTGGCGTCCGCGGAGTCGATCGTCGCCTGGTCCACGGACCTGGCCGCCCGCCACCGCGTCCGCCTCGCCGAGGTCAACGTGGGCGGCGGCATGCACGTCTCCTACGCCGAGCCGGCCCGCCGCTTCGACTGGCAGACCTACGGCGCCGGCCTGGGCCGCCTGGCCGCCGCCCACCCCGGTCTGACCCTGCGCATCGAACCGGGCCGCGCCCTGACCGCGTACTGCGGCTGGTACGCCACCGAGGTCCTGGACGTCAAGGACAGCCACGGCGAGGCCTTCGCCGTGGTCCGCGGCGGCACCCACCACCTGCGCACCCCGGCCACGAAGGGCCACGACCAGCCCTGCACCGTCCTCCCGGTCGAGGCCTGGCCCCACCCCTGGCCCCGCCCGTCCACCCACCGCCCGGAGTCCACCCTCACGGGCCAGCTCTGCACCCCGAAGGACCTCCTGGCCCGCCACGTCCCCGCCCCCGGCCTACGCGCCGCCGACCGCGTGGCCTTCGCCCTGGCGGGTGCCTACGCCTGGAACATCTCCCACCACGACTTCCTGATGCACCCCCACCCGACCCACCACTTCGTGGGATAGGCAGGGCCGTCGTCCGTCCGCCTGTCTTCCGTCTACTCGCTCCCGAAGCTCCCGAAGCTCCCGAAGTCTTCATAGCGTCAAGGAGGGGCGACGGTTTATGCTCGGTCTGTGCGAGCCACCAGTGATCCTCTGACCGACGGCGAGAAAGACGAGCTGGACGACGCTCTCGCGGCTGTCCGTCGGGCTGAGCAGGTGCTTGCGTGGGCGCAGGCGCACCTCAACCGCACGGCGGGCCGCATCGGCTCTGCCGACCGCTATGGGCAGAAGGCCGCGGTAGGCCGTCGTGTCGGCTGGTCCCGCCAGCACGTCACCACGCTCGCCAACGCCTACCGGGCAGGCGAGCTGGACCAGGAGGAGAGGGTCGAAGTCGCATGAGCACCGCGCCGCAGCCGTCCGCCGTCCCGCAGCCGCCGGCCCATCCCGAGGCGATCCGCGCCGCCCTCGCCCAGATCGCCCCGCACCTGTTGGCCGCCTTCGACCGCGACCGGGCGGCCAGTACGGCGCGTGCGCGCGCCGAGGTGTCTGCCGTTCCTCTTCGCACTTTCACCGAGGCGTGGGTCGTCGAGGTGGCCATCGCCCGGCACCCGGAGACCGCTGCCCGGCTTCGCGCGCTCGAGGCCCGCGCCGGAGAGGTCGCCGACCTCGGCACGGCCCGCGACATTGCTGCCGAGATCAGCCGCATCCGCAACGCCGCCGCCGCAGAGGCCGGCATCCGTACGAAGGCCCGGGTCTGACCTGGGCCTTCGTGCATGAGCGGGTGACGGGAAGCGAACCCGCGTCGAAGCCTGGGAACTACTCCGCCTCGTGTTCCCGGATCGCCGTCTCCACCAGGGCCCGTGCCGCCCAGGTGATGGCCTCCTCCTCGGCCTCGGGGCCGAGGCCGCGGACGTCGCGCAGGGCGATCTGTGCCTCCCAGCCGACCACGATGGTCAGGGCCGAGATCAGCCGCTGGTACGACTCCTGGCTCAGCGTGCCGCGCAGCGGTTCGCAGGCCTGCTCCAGCCATTCGATCCGGCGCGGGCCGCGGCGCGGGCCGGCCGGCTCCGCGGTCTCGCCCGCCGGTTGATCGACGGTCAGGCGGATCAGCCGACGGCCGAGCGGAAGCGACTGCGGTGAGTACGTCAACAGCGTCCTTATGAGGGCGTCCACCCGGGCCGCGGGGTCGTCGGAGATCGAGGGGTCGGCCAGCGCCTGCTCGACCGGGGGCTCGTTGAGCGCGCCGGCGGTCGCGTCGATCAGCAGGTGGTCGAGGCTCGGGAAGTACGCGTAGACCGTGCGCCGCGACACGTCGGCGGCGGCCGCGATCTCGTCGATGGACGGCGTCGCCCCGCCGGCGCTCAGCCGGACCGCCGCGTCGACGATCGCCTTGCGGGTGCGGCGGCGCTGCGCTTCACGGCCGCCGCCGCGGCGGACCGGATCCTCACTGGTCATCGTGCCCTGTCCCTCCCCGGTCGGGTTGGTGGGGGCTTGACGCCCCCTCAGGCAATAAGTATATCTTCATGCAGTCGCTGCACAGCAGTGCAGCAACTGCACTGGCGTGAACTCGAAGCCGAACCCCTTGATGCGGAGGACGCACCATGAACGAGAACACCGATGTGGTCGTGATCGGCGGCGGATACGCCGGCGTCATGGCGGCCAATCGCCTCACGCAGCGCGCCGACGTGACGGTGACGCTGATCAATCCGCGCCCGAGCTTCGTCCACCGCATCCGCCTGCACCAGCTGGTGGGCGGGACGGACAGCGCGGTCGTCGACTACCGGGAGGTCCTGGGCGAGGGCGTCCGGCTGGTGGTCGACACCGTGACCCGGATCGACGCGGCGACGCGCAGCGTGGCGCTGGCGTCGGGCGGCACGGCCGGCTACGACTACCTGGTCTACGCGGTCGGCAGCGGCAGCGCCGACCCGAGCGTGCCCGGGGCGGCCGAGTTCGCCTACCCGATCGGCACCTTCGAGGAGGCCGGGCGGCTGCGGCCGGTCCTGGACGCCGCGCCCGCGACGGCCGCGGTGACGGTGGTGGGAGCCGGTCCGACCGGCATCGAGACTGCCGCCGAACTGGCCGAGCAGGGCCGCGCCGTGACCCTGGTCTGCGGCGGGGTGCTCGGCCCGTACCTGCACCCCCGGGGCCGCCGCTCGGTGGCCCGGCGCCTGGGCAGACTCGGGGTGACGGTGCTCGACGGCCCCGACTCCAGGGTGACGGCTGTGACCCGTGATGCCGTCCGGCTCGGTGGCGGGCGCGAGCTGCCGAGTGCGGTGACGATCTGGACCGTCGGCTTCGGCGTGCCGGACCTGGCCGTGCGCAGCGGGCTGAGCACCGACGCCCTGGGGCGCCTGCTCACGGACGAGACGCTGACCAGCGTGGACGACGTACGCATCATCGCGGCCGGGGATTCGGCGGCGCCGTCGGACCTGCCGCTGCGGATGAGCTGCCAGGCCGCGATGCCGATGGGCGCGCGGGCCGCCGACACGGTGCTCAGCCGGATCGCGGGGGAGCGGCCCGAGACCCTCAACCAGCCGTTCGCCGCCCAGTGCATCAGCCTGGGCCGCGGCGACGGCATCTTCCAGTTCGCCAACCGGTCCGACGTCGCGGTGGGGTTCAAGATCGACGGCCGCCTCGGCGCGAAGCTCAAGGAGACCGTGTGCACGGTGGTCGTCAAGCACCTGGCCGCCGAAGGGGCCGAGCCCGGCGGGTACCGCCTGCACCGCGGCTCGGGAGGGGCGGCCACCCGGCAGCGGCGACTGCTCCGGGCGAAGCGGAGCGCGCAGGCCGGGCAGGCCGGGCAGAGCGCGCAGGCCGGGCAGGCCGAGCAGGCCGAAGCGCCGGCCACCACTCGGCGTGCGGCGGCTTGACCGAACGCCCGCCGAAGCCCCGCCTACGCCCGCCTGTTCGCCCGCCGGCGGGGCGGGGGGGGGGAGCCGGGCGCCCCCCCCCCCCCGCCCCGGGGGGGGGGGGGGGGGCAGGGCGGCGCCCGCGCGGGGCGCGCGGGCGCCCACCCCGGCGGGCGACGGCCGGCGGGCGGCCGCCGCGCCCGGCGCTGCGTCGGGCAACGCACCCGTGCACGGGCCGTCCGCGCTCGCCCAGTTT
>NZ_WTFF01000489.1 GCF_019400985.1 Streptomyces bambusae | reverse complement strand
TTATAGATCTTGATGATCGTCAACGTAGCTAATGAGTGTTCATTGTTAGTGATTTTGTGTGAGTTTCAGCTGATGTATTACACTGTGTATTGTTTTTTGCTCATCTAATGCCGCTGACACCGCCATATTCAACACGTGTAAGTTCGGCGGAAGCGACAGATGTGTAAAGGAGACAGGGGCTTCGGGGCGGGGGGTGCCGGGTGGGGCGCCGGGTGCTCCGCCTGCGGCTTCGGCTGGGGCTTGTGCTGGGGCTTGGGCTTGGGCTTCGGGGCCGGGGGTGCGTGGTCCGGCCGCGGGGCCGGGTGGTCGTCGCACTCCTCCTCGGGGGCCGCGCTGTGGCCGCCCTGGCGGCGCGGCTCGTGCCGGACCTGTTCGCGCGGCTCGTGCGGCGCGGCGTGGCGGGGCTCGCGGGCCCGGGGGATCGCGACCGGGGCCTCCTCGGGCGCCTCGTGGCGCGGCTTGGCGTGCCGGGGCGCGTGCGGGTGGCCGTACTCCCGCTCCTCCAGGTAGCGCTGGAAGGTCTCGGCGTGCTCCGGGCTGAGGTAGCGGGCGTAGTCGGGGCCGTCGTCGTCGCCGTAGCCGCCGGACGCGTGCCCGCCGGACGTGTGGCCGCCGCCGTGGCCCGTGTCGTTGACGCAGGTGTTGCCGAACGCCGGGTTGAGTGCGGCGCCGCCGTCCACGCTGTTGCCGCAGACGTTCGGCGAGAGGGTGATCGGTACCGAGACGCTGTTGCCCGCCAGCACACCCGGTGAATGCGAGGCTTCGGCGACGGCCCCATGGTTGGCGTACGCCACTCCGCCGGCGATCGAGAGCAGGCTCGACGCCGCGGCCGCCGTGAGCACCCCCTTGCCCAGTACCTGTCGGCTCAGTACCTGTCGCATGGGTCCTTCCCTGGTCTTTCTCTCCGGCCCCGTGGCCGGGCTTCAGTCGAAGGTGGCCTCGGAGTGCACCGCCGTGCACTCCGAGGCCACCCCGAGGAGGTCTGCCCTTGCGGGCACAGACGCTTCGTCAGGCGCTGGGTCAGTTGTTGACGCAGGTGTTGCCGAAGGCCGGGTTCAGGAGCGCGATGATGTTCACGGTGTTGCCGCAGACGTTCACCGGGATGTGGACCGGGACCTGGAGCAGGTTGCCCGAGAGCACACCGGGGGAGTCCTTGGCCGCGCCCACGGCGTCCGCGTCGGCCATGGCGGGAGAAGCGGCACCGGCGGCCATCAGAACGCCGGCGGCGAGCACCACTGCCTTCTTGTACGTCATTTTCTCTTCGATCCTTTCCCGCAGCGGCGTATCCACTGCAGAATTAACAACGAGCGGCCCGGGGAAAAGAAACCGTGTGTTTTCCGGCTGTGGAAGATTGTGGAAGCCTGCCGGAGGCTGCGGTATTTCGCCCCGATGCCCGGGTGGTCCGGGGAGGTCCGGGAGATCCGGGAGATCCGGGTGGTCCCGGTGGTCCCGGTGGTCAAAGTGGCCCGGGTTTTTCTCTGAATTCGCGGGGAGTGAATGGCCCGGAACCGACGGCGAGGCCGCCGCGACCAGAAGGTGCGGCGGCCTCGCGGGTGCGGCGCCGGGGTCAGCTGCCGTTCGAGACGTTGCCCGAGAGGATCGGGATGTTGTCCAGGATGTGCGAGAGCGCCTCGTCGCCCTTGGCCTGGGTCGAGTTCTCGGTGCACTGCTGGTTCATCGGGTTCGACAGGATCGGGATGTCCTGGACGCCGACGTTGACGAGCGCGAGGAGCGACTGCGCGTTCACCTTGGCGGGCAGGGCGATGCAGGGCTTGTTGAAGGAGCCCTGGATGAGCGCCATCTGCGGGCTCATGTGGCCGTAGGTGGCCTGGTTGCCGTAGATCTGCGCGGCGCCGTTGCCGTTGACGGTGTTGATCCCGTTGTCGTTGCCGATTGCCATCGCCTGGGCCGAGCCCATGCCCACGACGGACGCGGCGGCGGCGGCCGTGGCCATCATCTTCTTGATCACAGTCATCCCTTTTCTGAAGGATTGCCCGGTACAGGAGCAGCCGGATCAACGGTCCCGTCCGGGCCGGGGTTGCGCGTCTTCACCCGGATGCCGCCGTCCGGGAGGGGGGCGTTGACGCTCAGGCGTTCACCTGGACCCGCCGGTTCGAACGATTGCTGCAACCGCATAACGACACGCCCTCTCCAAGGGTGCGTGCGATCGCCCAAAAGGCCGTACGAGCGAGTCCGACGTGATTCCCAGCCCGATTTCTGACAAAGTGCACTCCTGTTTTGTCGCCTTGATCGGAAATGGAGACAGGGTCACATGGGTTCCACCCGCAGAATCCTCGGTGTACTCGCCCCCCTGCTGTCCTGCCTCGTTCTTTCCGCAAACGTTCCTGCAGCCGGAGCGGCCCCTCCGGCCCCGAAGGAATTGCCCCGCATCCCGTTCACGCAGCGTTATCAGTCGGTCCAGCACGGCGGGCTGGTCCGGGCGTCCAACTCCGGCATCAGCTGCCGCAAGGAGGAGGCGCCGCAGGCCGAGCCGTGCGGCGACGTCAGGCGCGGCGCGGCCGGGGTCAACAGCGACTACGAGATGTTCTACAGCGAGGTGGACAAGGACCCCGACACCTACAACTCCACCCGCGCGGAGCTGAAGGTCCCCGCGGGCGCCAAGGTCTCCTACGCCCGCCTGTACTGGGGCGGGAACCTGCGGGTCGGTGAGCAGAAGCCCCCGCAGGACAACGGCCGGGTGCTGGTCGCCGAGCCCGGCGGGGCGTACACGGAGGTGCTGGCCGACACCCGGATCGGGCACCGCACCGACGAGGGCAGCGACGCCTACCAGGCCTCCGCCGACGTCACCCCGCTGGTGCGCCGCGGCGGCGCCGGGATGTGGACGGTCGCGCAGCTCAACATCGCCATGGGCCACTCGGCGGTGGGCGCCTGGGGCGGCTGGACGCTGGTGGTCGCCTACGAGCACCCGGACGAGCCGCTGCGCCGCCTCGCGCTGTGGGACGGCTTCGAGGCGGTGTGGGCCGGGGCCCGCCAGGAGGCCGTGGCCACGGTGGACGTGCAGGGCCTGGACGTGCCGGCCGGTGGCTCCGGGAAGGCCGGGGTGGTCGCGTACGACGGGGACCGCGGCACCCTCGGTGACTCACTCACCGTGACCGCCGACAGTGGCCGCAGGGTGCAGCTGAGCGACCCCGAAAATCCGTTCAATGATGTGATGAATTCTACTATCACAGAATTCGGACGCCCCTCGTTCAGGCGTCAGCCCGAACATATGAATAACCTCGGGTACGACGCGGACGTGTTCGATCTGAGTCCCGCCCTGTCCGGGGGTGCCCGCAGCCTTTCCTTCCAGCTCGCGGGCGAAAGCCAAGGTCAGTTCCTCGGCGTGCTCTTCGTGCAGACAGACACGCGCCGCTGAGACGTACGAAAGACCCTCCACGTGCCGTCAGAAGACATGTCCGAAGACATGACCGTCCCGTCAGCACCCCCGACCGTCCCGTCGCAGGCCCCGGCCGTCCCGTCGGAGCCGCCGGCCGTCCCGCCGGAACTCCCGGCCGCCGCGCCGGAACCCCTCACCGTCCTCCATCTGGTCCAGCCCGTGGAAGGCGGAGTCGCCCGGGTCGTCACCGACCTCGTGCGCGCCCAGTCCGCCGCTGGCCTGCGCCCCGTCGTCGGCTGCCCGCGCGGCGGGCAGCTCGCCGACGCCGCCCGTGCGGCCGGGGCGGAGGTGCACCTGTGGCGGGCCGGCCGGGCCCCCGAGGAGGGGCGGGGTCCGGGGCGGAGCCC
>NZ_WTFF01000488.1 GCF_019400985.1 Streptomyces bambusae | reverse complement strand
CTGTACATCCACAGCTTGCCCGGGGACGCCTCCACCGCCACCATGTCGACGTCGTTGTCGCAGTTGAGGTCGGCCGAGACCAGGTCGGTCATGTCGGCGCTGCCGGTGCCGCCGTCACCTGGGCCCTCGCGCTTCGTGTCCGGGGTGGGGCCGGCCGCCGGCCCGTCCGCCGGCCGCACCACCACCGCCGGGACCAGCCGTCGCTCGGCCTGCTGCTCGCGCGCGGCCCGCTGCAAGGTGGCGTCCACCCGCAGGCCGGCCAGTGCGCCGATCGCCGGCGCGATCACCAGAAGACACACCAGGGCGGTCAGCGCCACCCAGGCCTCGATCAGATCGGTCGTCCGGCGCAACGGATTGCACCGCCACCGCCACACTCCCACGGCTGTCCGCACGTCCGGCACCCCCTAGCCTTCCGTCTCCCTGCGCGTCCTGACCTCCCCCATGCCCCGGAAACGCGCATTCCGGGAGGTTCGGGCGCCGCTTCACCCGATCCGGTGGTCTTGCCGGGGCGGGTGGGGCGGGCGTCCCGAAAGGCTCAACGGCCCCGCGAGGGCGGCCGGTTCCCACGAGTGGGGAGAGCCCCTCGAACGTGTCGGTCCGGTTGCCGGCGGGGGAGGGGAGGGCCCCGGTCCGACGCGGATGCAGCCCGACGCAGATGCCGGCCGACGCACATGCCGGCCGACGCGGATGCCGCCCGACGCGGGCCCGGCCGACGCGGGCCCGCGTCGGGTCGGCGGTCGGCCGGGTCGGCGGCCGGCCCTGTTCGGTCAGGTCGGCAAGCCGGGCAAGCCGGGCAGGCCGGGCAAGTCGGTCAGGTCGGCAGGTCGGGCAGGCCGGTCAGGCGGATCAGGCGGATCAGGCAGATCAGTCCAGGACCCGGACCTCGTCGCCCACCCGGATCGTGCCCGTCCCGGTGGGTATCAGCGCCCGCCCGAAGGCCAGCGACTTGCCGAACCGCCGGTGCCGCCCGAGCGTCCTGAGGGGCTCCTTGCCCCGCTCGGCCGTGGTCTGGTCGGTCGTGGTGATGACGCACCGCCCGCAGTTCTTGGGCCCGCGGAAGACGACGTCGCCGATCGCGATGCGGTGCCAGTGGTCCTCGGCCCAGGCCGTGGCCCCGGCGACCACCACGTTCGGCCGGAAACGATTCATCGGCAGCGGGCCCTCCTGCGGGTGGTCCCCCTGCGCGATGAGCGTGTTGAGCGCATCCAGCGAGGCGAGCGTGGTCACCAGCAGCGGATAGGCGTCGGCCAGGCTCACGGTCTCGCCCGGCAGCGCGTACTCGGGGTTGACGGGCCGTCGTACGGCCGGATCGTCCAGGTGCACCAGGCGGACCGGGACGCCGAGGTACTCGCTGAACCACGCGTGGGCCGCGGGCGCGTCCGCGACCACGGTGTCGATCTTCTTGCCGAACAGCGTGACCGGCTCCAGCAGTCCCGGAGCGGGCACCTCCACCACGAGGTCCGGCATGCCCGGCGCGCTGAGCGCTATCGCGCCGCCCGCCAGCGGCCGGGCCTGGGCCAGCGCCATCCGGGGCTGCTCCCGCTGGGTGATGACCACCCCGTCGGAACCGGCCAGCGCCCAGCGCCGGTCCCCGGACAGACCCCAGGGCTCCACGTCCACCTCGTCGGGAGCAGTCCCCGCCACCGACTTGACGGGATGGACATGGAGCGCCTGCACGTACATGTTCATGATCGCCATGAGGGCATCCTGTCAGGTGCCCCCAGCGGTGAACAGGCAGTTGTCAGTAACCGCGCCCCGGGTACTGGCGGGCGTACTGGTCCTGGTACGCCGGGATGCCGGTCGGGATGCCGGTCGGCGCGGTGGACGTCATCACGGACGGCACCGGCGCCGCCGTCATCGGGCGCGGCGCGGCGGGACGCATCGCCTCGTAGCCGGTGCCCGCCGCGACCGGGCGGGGCTGCTGCTGGGGGATGTAGGGCGCCGGCGCGTGCTGCAGCGGCGCCGGCTGGGGCGCCTGCTGCTGGTACGGGTAGCCGTACGCCGGGCCGCCCTGCTGCGGTGCGGGCGCCGAGGGCGCCGCCGGCAGGGCGGGCAGGGCGGAGGGCAGGGCCGGCAGGTAACCGCCGCTCGAATAACCACCGCTCGGA
The DNA here is from genome assembly GCF_019400985.1 of Streptomyces bambusae. Taxonomy (GTDB): domain Bacteria; phylum Actinomycetota; class Actinomycetes; order Streptomycetales; family Streptomycetaceae; genus Streptomyces; species Streptomyces bambusae_A. Next base: position 1,662 of record NZ_WTFF01000488.1, on the reverse strand, counting down.
TAACCGCCGCTCGAATAGCCGCTGCTCGCGGAGTCGTAGGCGGCCGGCACGCGGATCGGGGCGATCTGCGGGGTGCCCCGTTCTGCGACGAGGGAGTCGTAGATCGGGGTGTCCGGGAAGGAGGGCGCGGAGTAGTAACCGCCGCCATAAGTGGAGCGGGGGGAGGTCATGGGTCATAAGTTAAGCCCACGACTTCACCGGGTCCATAGCAAGGAGTCGTCAACACCCTGCTGACCTGCATATTCGCAGGTCAGGACCTCACCTTTCACTAGACGTTCACGTGCCCGACTCGTCACATCCGCCCCTCCTTGGGATGACTCGTACTCATGTGGCGCCACCTGCCCTGACGCACCGTCATGCAGCCGTCACCCCGCTGTGACCTCGGAAAACAACCCCTCTGACAGGGCATCAGGAAGGGCTGTCAGGCGTCGCTCGGGCGGGCGTAGGTGCGCCCCTTCCAGGCCGCGCCGCGGCCGCGGTAGTGCTGGACGGCCGAGTCGACCGTCATGAGGAGGTACAGCAGCGCGGTCGCGGGCAGGAGCGGAGCCAGGACGAGCGGCTGGCGGTAGTAGCGCAGCATCGGGACGTACGTGCCGGACATCAGCAGCCAGGCGGCCGCCCCGGCCCACGCGGTCGCGGGACGGCCGGCGGCCAGTCCGGCGAACAGGGCCACCGGGGGCACCAGGTAGACCAGGGCGATCCCGGCGACCGTGCCGGCCAGCAGCAGCGGCCGGTGGCGCAGCTGCGCGTAGGCGCTGCGCGCGACCATGCGCCACAGGTCCCCGAGGGCCGGGTACGGGCGGACGCTGTCGACCCGCTCCGCCAGCCCCAGCCAGATCCGGCCGCCGCAGTCCCGTACCGCCCGGGCCAGCGAGACGTCGTCGATCACCGCCTGGCGGATGGCGTCGGGCACGCCGGCCCGCACCGCGGCGTCGGTGCGCAGCAGGACGCAGCCGCCGGCGGCCGCGGCGGTCCGCCCGGCCGGCCGGTTGATCCAGCGGAACGGGTAGAGCTGGGCGAAGAAGTAGACGAACGCCGGCACCACCAGCCGCTCCCAGACGCCGACCACCCGCAGCCGGGCCATCTGGGACACCAGGTCCAGCTCCGCGGACTCGGCGGCGGCCACGAGCTCGCGCAGGCTGTCCGGCTCGTGCGCGATGTCGGCGTCGGTCAGCAGCAGGTACCGCAGCCCGCCGGGGCGCGCGGCGCGGGCGCACGCGATGCCGTGGCGCAGCGCCCACAGCTTGCCCGTCCAGCCGGGCTCGGGGTCGCCGGGGTGCACCACGGTGAGCGGCAGGCCCGGTGTCCCGCGCGCCAGCCGCCGGGCCAGTTCGCCGGTGCCGTCGGTACTGCCGTCGTCGACGAGGTACACCTCGGCCGGGCCCGGATAGTCCTGTGCCAGCAGCGAGGGCAGGCTGTACGGCAGCACCTCGGCCTCGTCCCGGGCGGGCACGACGACGGCCACGGCGGGCCAGCGCGCGGGCGGGGTCCGGGCGGGCAGCCGTACGTCGGTCCGCCAGAACATGCCCTGCCCGAGGGTGAGCCAGAGCCACACGAGGACGGCGGCAGCGGCGGCGATGCTGAGGAGCCCCATGGCGGCAGTGTGCCGGGCCACGGGGGCGGAGTCCCGCACCCCGCCCGCGCGGCACGCCCCCGCTGCCG
>NZ_WTFF01000487.1 GCF_019400985.1 Streptomyces bambusae | reverse complement strand
GGGCGCGGACGGGGGCCTCGGCCAGCAGCCGCCGGGCCACCTCCCGGGCCTGGCCGGACACCGGCAGGGCGTCGGCGTGGTGCGCGCGCCCGGTCCGCGCGGCCTCCGCGAGGGAGTGGCCGAGGGCCAGGGCGAGGCGGGGATTGCCGCCGCTGGCCTGGTGGATCCGGCCGGCGAGCCGCGCGGGCAGGCCGTGCCGGACCAGCAGCTCGGCGATCTCGTCGGCGCCGAGCGGCGGTATCCGTACGCCCCGGGTGTCCGGGCCGCACAGGGATTCGGCGACCGGGGTGCCGCCCTGGGCGCACTCGGCCACGAGCAGCCGGACCCCGGGCGGGGTCAGGCGCAGGGCGAAGCGCAGCAGGTCGGTGCTCTCGGCGTCGAGCCACTGGGCGTTGTCGAGCACGATGAGCAGGGGGGCGGGGACGGCGAGGGCCCGGAGCACCTCGACGAGCGCCAGCCGCAGGGCCACGTGGTCGCGGCCGCCCCGCGGGGCGTCGGCCTCCCGGCGCAGGACGGCGATGGCGCTGCGCTGGGGCCCGGCCAGTCCGGCGATGACGGTGCAGGGCACACCGGCCAGCAGGGCCGCCGCGGAGGCCTCGGGTATCCAGCGGTCCACGGGCTCGGGAGCGAGCCGGAGCACGGTGTCGCCGCGGGCCTCGGCCGCGGCCGCGACGGCCGCGGCCACCGCGGACTTGCCCGAGCCGGCCGGTCCGGTGAGGATCGCCCGGCCCTGCGCGGTCAGCGCGCGGCCGACCGCCTCGATCAGTTCGCCGTGTCCGACGGTCGCGTCAGCGTTCCCCGTCGCCGCCACGCACAGCCACCAGCCCTTCCCGTGTCCCGTCCCTGTGCCTTTGCTGTGAGCGCGAGAATACGAGGTCGGGCGCCGGACGGACCCTGATTGTGACGCAGAAATCAGCGCGGGGGAACGCAAATACCTGCGGGCCCGCCGGTACCAGTGGTAACGACGGGCCCGCAGGCGGAGTTGGTCCGGACTTTTGGTCAGAAGGTCCGGACCTTCTGTGGGGGGTGGCGGATCAGGTGTGCATCAGGCGCGGCCTGTGCACGGGCCGGTCACGACCTCAGAAGGTGAGGCTCCAGGAGTCGATGTAGCCGGTGTCGGCGGCGGCGACGTCCTGGACGCGCAGCTGCCAGTTGCCGCTGGCGGGCCAGGCGGAGGCGTCGACCGTGTACGTGGTGATCACGTTCGCGGTGCTGTCGCCCGAGGAGTTCTGCAGCCGCTTGGTGGCGCCGTTCGGGCCGACCAGGTCGATGACCAGGTCACCGCGGTAGCTGTGCTTGATGTCGACGGACACCTTCAGCGCCGCCGGGGCGTTGCCGGTACGGCCGGAGACGGTGATCGTGGAGGACACGGCGCCGCCGTTGTCCGGGATCGCGACGTTGTTGGTGTTCTCGTAGGTCGGGGTGACCGGGCCGTTGGTGACGGCCGCGACGGTCGCGGCCGCGTCGGCGAGACCGGCGCCGCAGCCACCGGTGCAGGTGCCGGCCAGCGGGCGGGCGTTCGTCTTGATCGCCGACTCGATCTGGGCCGGGGTCAGCGAGGAGTTCGCCGACTTCAGCAGCGCGGCCAGGCCGGCGACGTGCGGGGCGGCCATGCTGGTGCCCTGGTAGGGCTTGTAGGTCTCGGCGCCCGGGGTGCTGGTGCCGGCGTTCAGCGTGGAGAGGATGCCGTTCTCGGGGGTGGTGACGGTGCCGGGCGTGTCGGTGGCGCGGCGGGTCTCACCGCCCGGGGCGGCGATGTCGATGATCGTGCCGTAGTTGGAGTAGTACGACCGGTTGCCCTCGCGGCTGCTGGCCGCCACGTTGATGACGTTGTTGCAGCTGGCCGGGGAGAATCCGGCGGCGTCCGAGTTGCTGTTGCCCGCGGCGACCACGACGGTGGTGCCCCGGCCGACGGCCGCGTTGATGGCGTTCTGGTAGCTGGTGCCGCAGGTGCCCGAGCCGCCGAGGCTCATGTTGATGACCTTGGCGGGGGTGGGGTTGGCCGGGACGCCCGGCACGGAGCCGCCCGAGGCCCAGGTGATGGCGTCGACGATGTCGGAGGTGGAGCCACCGCACTTGCCGAGCACGCGCACCGGCTGGATCTTGGCGCCGTAGGCGATGCCCGCGACACCCTTGGAGTTGTTGGTGGCGGCGGCGATGGTGCCGGCCACGTGGGTGCCGTGCCAGGAGGAGGTGCTCGCCTTCGAGCCGGTGCCGCACTCGCCGGCGGCGCTCCAGTCGCCCTCGTCCGCCGGGTTGTTGTCGCGGCCGCCGCCGTCGCGGGCGTAGGTCGAGCTGGAGATGAAGTCGTAGCCGGGCACGATGTTGGCGGCGAGGTCCGAGTGGGCCACGTAGCCGGTGTCGATGACGGCCACGGTGACGCCGGTGCCGGTGGTGGTGTCCCAGGCGGCCGGCACGTTCATACCCGCGGTGGACTCGAAGAGGTCCCACTGCTTGGTGTAATCGGTGTCGTTCGGGGTGGCCAGGGCGTAGGCGCGCGTGTCGGGCTCGACGTAGGCGACGTCCGGGTCGGCCTTGAACTGGGCCATGACCTTGGCGGCGTCGGCCGGGGCGGTGGTGCCGCCGAGGTCGACCAGGGCGGCGCCGGTGGCCAGGCGGCGCTCGAAGGCGACACCCTTGCCGGCCTTCTTGCCCTTCGCCTTGGCGTCGACGGCCGCCGCGTCGTTGGAGCTGGCCTCGGAAGCGGACGTCTTGTACCCGACGATCAGGTTCTCGACCGGCGCGGCCGGCGTCGGCACGGCCGCGGCGGGAGCCTGGTCGGCCGACGGCAGGGCCATGGCGGAGGTGACGGTACCGCCGATCAGGGCGGCGGAGATCGCCACCGCGGATATGAGCCTACGTCTGGTTGCGTGCACGTTCTTCCCTTTCGCGGCGGTTCGGGCAGGCCGGAATCGCCGGTTGGTGCGTGTGGGAGGTGGCCCGGCGGCCGCGGGGACCGGGTTGGGGCTCCGGTCTCCGCTGCGCGCCACGCTGCTGCCCGGGCCACGGCGGTGGCCGCGGGGGCAACGGCAACCGGGACCCCTTCCGGGCCGCGGTGCTGTCCCGCCTCGTGGGGGCGGCGGGTGAGCGGATGCGGCCGGAAGTGATCGCCGGTGGGCAGACAGTAGGCAAAGACGGGATGAACCCGATACGGGGAAAACCCTTGTCCCCGCCCCCCGGCCCCCCTTGCACCCCCCTCGGCACCCTCCCTCTCGGTACATCAACTTCCCAGTGAACAGGGCGAGTTGAGGATCGAGCGGGGAGCGCGGTGCCGGCTGATGATTTCACATGGCTGATACAAACTGTCCGTATTCCGGACAGGCTGTCGCGACAATGTATCAGCCACGGCACGCGATCCGGTCGGTGGCCTCGTCCCGGTTCGCGCTGCTCCGTCCGGCGTAGGTTGCGGCCGCATTCGGCGGTACCGCCGAGCCGATGATCAGTTCTTCCGCCCCGGCGCTCGATGCTGGGCTCCGGGCAGGCCGGAAGAACTGGGAGGACGGGTGGCGGCGTCGCGCGGGCAACGGACGGAACGGGCGGAACGGGCGGAACGAGGTCGACGGACGGAGGGGGTTGAGCGGACGGAGCCGACGGAGCGGACGGAGCGGGGGCGACGGAGGCGACGGGCGGAACGAGGTCAAGGGGCGGAACGGGCGGAACGGGGGCAGGCCGCGGCACAGGCCGGCGACGCGGAGCACCGGCCACCCCCGGCCGACCGCGGCGGGCGGTCGCGCCGGGCCAGGGCGCGCGGCGCGGCCGCCGCGATGGCGGTGGGC
>NZ_WTFF01000486.1 GCF_019400985.1 Streptomyces bambusae | reverse complement strand
AGATGTGTATAAGAGACATGCCCTTCGGCCGCCCAGAGCAGCAGCAGCCCCAAGGCGTGCTTGCACGGGAACTTCCGGCTCGGGCAGGAGCACTTGTACGCCGGGCCCGTCAGGTCCACGACCGTCCGGTACGGCTTGCTGCCGCTGCCCTTGCACAACCCCCACACCGAACCGGAAGCGGAACCTCCGGTCTGCGACCACGGACCCGCCCCGCCGAGCCTGCCTCCCGCCTTGCGCGACGCATCGTCAGGAGCCAGAGCCAGTACCTGTTCCGCCGTCCAGCGGACCCCCTGCTCAGTCATGGCAACCACCGTAGGCACCCCCACTGACAATGCCTCTGACCTGCAACGACGGTACGTACGAGGGGCGTTGTCAGTGGGGTGGTGCACCGTGGGAACCAGCAGTCGGGAGCGGCTGCCGAGCCTGGAGGGGGAGCACCACCATGTCCGAGAACGCCACGACCACCGAGGCGCTGCGACCGCACGCCGAGGACGCCTTCGCGCACGAACTGAAAGCCCTGGCCGCCGTCGACGACCGGCCCCGCCCGGCCCGTTGGAAGCTCTCGCCGTGGGCCGTCGCCACGTACCTGCTCGGTGGCACGCTCGACGACGGCACGGTCGTCACGCCCAAGTACGTGGGGCCGCGCCGCATCGTCGAGGTCGCCGTCACCACCCTCGCCACCGACCGTGCCCTGCTCCTGCTGGGGGTTCCCGGCACCGCCAAGACCTGGGTCTCCGAACACCTGGCCGCCGCCGTCAGCGGCGACTCCACGCTGCTCGTCCAGGGCACCGCCGGCACCCCGGAGGAGGCCATCCGGTACGGGTGGAACTACGCCCGGCTGCTCGCCCACGGCCCCAGCCGCGAGGCCCTCGTACCCAGCCCGGTGATGCGGGCCATGGCCGAGGGCATGACCGCCCGCGTCGAGGAGCTCACCCGCATTCCCGCCGACGTCCAGGACACGCTCATCACCGTCCTGAGCGAGAAGACCCTGCCCATACCGGAGCTGGGCGAAGAGGTGCAGGCGGTGCGCGGCTTCAACCTCATCGCCACCGCCAACGACCGCGACCGCGGGGTCAACGAGCTGTCCAGCGCGCTGCGCCGCCGGTTCAACACGGTGGTGCTGCCGCTGCCCGAGTCGGCGGACGCCGAGGTGGACATCGTCGCCCGCCGGGTCGACCAGATGGGACGCGCCCTGGACCTGCCGGCCGCGCCCGAGGGCCTGGACGAGATCCGCCGCGTCGTCACCGTCTTCCGCGAGCTGCGCGAGGGCATCACCGACGACGGCCGGACCAAGGTGAAGTCCCCGAGCGGCACCCTGTCCACCGCCGAGGCCATATCGGTCGTCACCAACGGCCTGGCGCTGGCCGCCCACTTCGGCGACGGCGTGCTGCGCCCCTCGGACGTGGCCGCCGGCATCCTCGGAGCCGTCGTGCGCGACCCGGCGGCCGACCGGGTCGTGTGGCAGGAGTACCTGGAGGCGGTCGTGCGCGAGCGTGACGGCTGGAAGGACTTCTACCGGGCCTGCCGCGAGGTGACGGCATGAGCGGCACGAGCAGCACGACCGGCGCGAGCGGCACGAGCAGGAGGAGTGGGACCGCCAGGAGGGGTGGGCCGCTGCTGCTCGGCGTGCGGCACCACGGGCCCGGCTCGGCCCGCGCGGTGCGGGCCGCGCTGGAGGCGGCCAGGCCCGCCGCCGTACTGATCGAGGGGCCGCCGGAGGGGGACGCGCTGCTGCCGCTGGCCGCCGACCCGGACATGCGGCCGCCGGTCGCGCTGCTCGCGCACGTTGCCGACGACCCGGGCCGGGCGGCGTTCTGGCCGCTTGCCGAGTTCTCCCCTGAGTGGGTCGCGGTGCGCTGGGCGCTCCAGGCAGGCGTACCGGTCCGGTTCATCGACCTGCCGGCCGCGCACACGCTGGCCGCCGGGCCGGGCCCAGACGCCGCCGAGGAGGCGGCACCGCAGCAGGGCGCGCCTGAGCAGGGTGCGCCTGGGCCGGCCGGACCCGAACAGGCCGAGCAGGGCGGCCCGGAGGGGCGAGAGCGACAGGAAGAACAGGAGGGGCTGGAAGAACAGGAAGGGCACGAAGAACAGGAGGGGCCAGAGGGGCATGCCGAGGCGGGCGGGCGGGACGCCGGTTCCGTGCGGCTGGACCCGCTCGCGGCGCTGGCCGGCGCCGCTGGGTACGACGACCCCGAGCGCTGGTGGGAGGACGTCGTCGAGCACCGGGGCACAGGCACCGGCGACCCCCTGGCCGCCTTCGAGGCGCTCGGGGAGGCGATGGGCGCGCTGAGGGAGGCGTACGGGGACGGCGGGCACGGGGACCGGGACCTGGTCCGCGAGGCGCACATGCGGCAGCGGATACGGGCGGCCCGCCGGGAGTTCGGCGACTCCCTCGCCGTGGTGTGCGGGGCCTGGCACGTCCCGGCGCTGCGGGCGAAGACCACCGTGGCCGCCGACCGGGCGCTGCTGTCCGGCCTGCCCAAGGTGAAGGTGGAGACCACCTGGGTGCCCTGGACCCACCGCCGGCTCGCCCGCGCCGGAGGGTACGGGGCGGGCATCACCTCGCCCGGTTGGTACGGACACCTCTTCGCGGCCCCCGACCGGCCCGTGGAGCGCTGGCTGACCAAGGTCGCCGGGCTGCTGCGCGCGGAGGACCGGCAGGTCTCCTCCGCGCACGTCATCGAGGCGGTACGGCTGGCGGAGACCCTGGCCGCGATGCGCGGCCGGCCGCTGCCCGGCCTCGGCGAGACCCTGGAGGCCGTCCGGGCGGTGATGTGCGACGGCTCCGACGTACCCCTCGCGCTCATCGAGGACCGGCTGGTCGTCGGGGACGCGCTGGGCGAGGTGCCGGACGCGGCCCCGGTCGTACCGCTCCAGCGGGACCTGACCCGGCAGCAGCGTTCGCTACGGCTCAAGGCGGAGGCGCAGGACCGGGAGCTGGAGCTCGACCTGCGCAAGGAGACGGACACCGCCAAGAGCCTGCTGCTGCACCGGCTGCGGCTGCTCGGCATCGACTGGGGCGTCCCGACGGCCTCGCGGAGCAGCACCGGCACCTTCCGCGAGACCTGGCGGCTGAGGTGGGAGCCCGAGCTGTCGGTGCGGGTCGCCGAGGCCGGTATATGGGGCACGACGGTGGCGGCAGCGGCCACCGCCAAGGCCGAGGCGGACGCGGCGGCCGCCCAGGAACTGGGGGAGGTGACCTCGCTCGCCGAGCGGTGCCTGCTGGCCGGCCTGTCCGAGGCGCTGCCGGCCGTGCTGCGGGCCCTCGCCGACCGGGCCGCGCTCGACACGGACGTGGCACGGCTGGCGAAGGCGCTGCCCGCGCTCGCCCGCGCCCTGCGCTACGGGGACGTGCGGGGCACCGACACGGCGGCCCTCGGCACGGTCGCGTCCGGCCTGGCCGAGCGCATCTGCGTCGCCCTGCCCCCGGCCTGCGCGGCAGGCCTGGACGCGGACGCGGCGGCAGAACTACGCGGCCACGTGGACGCGGTCCACACGGCGGTGGGCCTCCTGGCGGAGGCGCCCCACCCTGCCCCGGTCGAGGCCGGCCCGGTCCTGGCGCCCTCCGCGGACGCGAAAGCCCCGGCCGGGACCGATGCCGCTGCGGGCACTGAGCTGCCTGCCGACGCCGAGGCCCCCGCGGGTGGCGCCGCGCCTGGCCCTGCGGGCGCCGAAGGCCCGGCGGGTCGTACGGCAC
>NZ_WTFF01000485.1 GCF_019400985.1 Streptomyces bambusae | reverse complement strand
GGCGTACGCACCTCGTGCCACAGCAGCCGCTCCCGCAGCCCCGGGACCGCCGTGGCGGCCGCGTCGAGCAGCCGCTCGGTGTACCGGGCGACGAGCTGCGGATCCGTCCAGTCCAGGACGCCCTGCGGGGCGCACACGGCGCCGACGGTGACCGCCTCGTGGGCGGCGTCGGGCCGGGTCGCCGGATCGTCGGGGCGCAGGACGCAGACCGTGGGCCGCTCGGCGTGCTCCCCGGCGAACGCGGCGCGGGCCTCGGCGCAGGCGTCGGGGGAGTGCACCACGGTGCGGTGGGCGGTGCCCTCGGGGCGTGCGCCCCGCAGCGCCAGGAACAGAGTGAACCGGCTGGCCACACCCTCGTGCGGCTCCACGGTCCCTTCCGGCCAGCGGCCGCCGGGCAGGGCGGACTCCACCAGCCGGCCGGGGGCGGCCCCGCAGACCACCGTGTCGGCCGCCACCTCGCTGCCGTCGGCCAGCAGCAGCCCGGCCGCCCGGCCGTCGCGGACCAGGATCTCCCGGACCTCCGCCCCGAAGGCGAACTCCACCTTCCGCTCGCGGCAGCGCTCGTACACGGCGGTGGCCAGGGCCCGCATCCCGCCGCGGACGTACCAGCTGCCGAATGTGTGCTCCATGTAGGGCAGGATCGCGGCCGAGGCGGGCGTGACCGCCGGGCCGAGCCCGCGCAGCAGCGCCGGGACCTCCAGCAGGGCCGCCAGGGAGCCCCCGAGCTCCCGCTCGGCGACCTCCGCCAGGGTCGGCGGGCGGCGGCGCAGCAGGCCGCTGCCCCGCGTGGCCGGGTAGGGCTCACGGCCCAGGACCTGCCAGTTCGGCCACAGCGGCTCTTCCAGCAGCGGACGGCGCGTACGGTCCCAGGCCTCCCGGGCGCGGCCCATGACGGCGCTCCACCGGGCGCCGGCGCCCGCCCCGAAGGCCTCGTCGAGGACGGCGGCGACCCCGCCGGTGGAGGCGTTCGGAAGGGCGACGTCGGTGCCGTCGGCCAGCAGGTGGCGCACGGCCGGGTCCACCTGGACGAGGTCGACGCAGTCCTCCAGGGACCGCTTGCCCGTCTTGACGAACAGATCGCGGTAGACGGCCGGCAGGTACAGCAGACCGGGGCCGGTGTCGAAGGCGAAACCGTCGCGCTCGTACCGGCCGAGGGCCCCGCCGTAGGTCTGCGAGCGCTCGTACACCGTCACCCGGTGGCCCGCCACCGCCAGCCGGGCGGCCGTCGCCATCGCGCCCATCCCGGCGCCGATCACCGCAATTCGTGCCATGAGGCCGACCTTATCGGCCGCTGTCCCCGGGCCCGCCGGGCGGGGCGGCCGTCCGCTCCAGGGCTGCCGTCCGCTCCAGGGCGGCGAGCCGCCGCTCCTCGCGGCGCTGGGCCCTGCGCCGCAGGAAACGACGGATCCGGGTCCACACGAGGACCAGCACGGCGATGCCGAGCGCCAGCAGCACCGCCGCGATGACCGCGGCGGCCTGCGGATTGAACATGGCGAAGGTGACGACGGCGGCCACGCCCAGGTCCTCCGCAGTGCTCAGCACGATGTTGCTGAGCGGCTCGGGGGAGGTGTTGACCGCCATCCGGGTACCGGCCTTGACGGCGTGGCTGGCCAGGGCCGTGGCGCCGCCGACGGCCCCGGCCGCGAGTTCGGGGAGCGAGCCGGTCTGCCCGGCCAGCAGGGCGCCGACCACAGCCCCGGCGACGGGCCGGATCACGGTGTGGACGGCGTCCCAGGCGGAGTCCACGTAGGGGATCTTGTCGGCGACGGCCTCGCAGAGGAAGAGCACTCCCGCGGTCACCAGCACATCGGTGCGCTGGAGCGGCTCGGGCACCTGGTCGGTCAGGCCGGTCGCGCCGAAGACGCCGAGCAGGAGGACCACGGCGTAGGCGTTGATCCCGCTGGCCCAGCCGCTGGTGAAGACCAGAGGGAGCACACTCACCCGGCCATCATGGCGCAGGGGTGCGCCACTCGGCGGGCGAACGCGTGAGGGGGCGGCCGCCACCCGGCGGCCGCCCCCTCACGGACAGGTACTACGGGGGCTCAGTGCCCCTGTTCGTCGCGGCGGCGCTGCCACCGCTCCTCGATACGGTGCATCATCGAGCGGCGCTGCCGGTTGTGGCCGCGGCCCGGTCCGGCGCTGCCGCCGGCCATGGGGTGCTCGCCGGGTTTGGGTGCCTTGCGCCAGCCGGTGACCGCGAGGACCGCGCAGCCCAGCATGACGAGGAAGCCCACCACGCTGATCCAGAGCAGGTCCGGTACGACCATTCCGGTCATGAGGAGCGCGATACCCACCAGAAAGCCTGCGACTGCCTGGTAGACCCGTCGCCGGGTGTACGTACGCAGCCCGCTTCCCTCAAGCGCTGTCGCGAACTTGGGATCTTCGGCGTACAGCGCTCGCTCCATCTGCTCGAGCATTCGCTGCTCGTGCTCCGAGAGCGGCACGGGAGTCCTCCTCATCCGTCGGTCGCGGGGGGCGACCGGGGGTCCCCTTCAGGATAGGCAGGGAATCGCCCCCGTGAAACCCGCCCCACTACGCCAGGCTGTTTTCAACAAGCACTGCCACGAAACATGCATTTTCGCCTCACCGTACCGTCGGGTAGGCGGTCACTGAGGCCGTTATTCCCCACGGGTCCGTCCACCATGCAGGTACGTGTCCTCGATCATACGGTGCCGACCGCCCGCGCGGAGGGTCTGTGGCGCACTGCACCGCGGTGCAGCACCGCAGTTCAGGCGCGCTTCTCGCCCAGGACGTGCAGTTGCGTGGCGACCGCGTGGAAGGCGGGCAGCTCGGCCGCCGCCTCCTCCAGCCGGAGCAGGGCCGCGGCGGCGCCCGGCTCGGTGTCCACCAGGACGCCCGGGACCAGGTCGGCGAAGATCCGTACGCCGTGCACCGCGCCGACCTCCAGGCCCGCCGAGGCGACCAGCTCGGAGAGCTGCTCGGCGGTGAACCGGCGCGGCACCGGGTCGCCGGCCCCCCAGCGGCCCGCCGGGTCGGTGAGCGCGGTGCGGGCCTCGGTGAAGTGGCCCGCCAGCGCCCGGGCGAGCACGGCCCCGCCGAGGCCGGCGCCCAACAGGCTGAGCGTGCCGCCGGGGCGCAGCGCGGCCACGGCGTTGGCGACACCCTCGGCCGGGTCGTCCACGTACTCCAGCACGCCGTGGCAGAGCACGACGTCGTACGCCTCGCGGTCGACGACGTCCAGCAGGCCCTGGGCGTCGCCCTGGACGCCGCGGACCAGGTCGGCGACGCCCTCCTCGGCGACCCGGCGCTCCAGCCCGAACAGCGCGTTCGGGCTGGGGTCGACCACGGTCACCCGGTGGCCGAGCCGGGCCACCGGGACGGCGAACTTGCCCGTGCCGCCGCCGGTGTCCAGCACGTCCAGGACGTCCCGCCCGGTCGCCTTGACCCGGCGGTCGAGGGCCTCCTTGAGGACCTCCCACACCACGGCGGTGCGGAGGGAGGCACGGGGGCGGGAAGTGTCCGACACGACTGTTGGCTCCTCGGCGTGGATGGGGGCACCCCGGGACGGAGTCCGGGGCAGGGTGGGTCGGGCGTGCGGTCCCACCCTATTGCCTCCTGATCGCCTCCTGCCGCGTGTCCTCCCGCCGCCGGGCACGTCACCCCGCGTGTCACCCCGCGTCGGGCCGCTCCGGGAGGCCGGTGGGCCGCGGCTGGGGGAGCACCGGCTGGAGGGCGAGCATCCGCTCCACCAGGCGCAGGAACATCGAGGCGGCGCGCAGCAGGTCGTCGGCGTCGCGGCTGCTGGCCGCGTCGGGTATGCCGGCCTCGGCCCGGGCCCGGCGGGCGGCTCCGGACGCGAAGAGCGCGCTCCACTCGACCAGCTCGGGGGCGATCTCCGGCAGCACCTCCCAGGCGCTGCGGATGCGCGGCCGGCGCCGCGGGGAGACCGGCTCCGGCCGGCCGCGCGCGGCGAGCACGGCCGCGGCGGTGCGC
>NZ_WTFF01000484.1 GCF_019400985.1 Streptomyces bambusae | reverse complement strand
CCTCGCGGCCGCGCTCGCCGAGGACGCGCCGCTCGTGCCCGACGGCACCGCCCGCGACGCGGCGGTGGCGGCCCTCGCCGCCCGTATGGGCGCGCGTCCGGACGGTTCGGAGCGCGGCATCGGCTCCCTGCTGGCCCGGCCGGCGCTGCGGATCGCCACGGGCCAGGCCGTGCGCCGCCGACGGGCGCTCACCGAGGCCGCGCACCCGGCCGCCGCCGACATCATGCTGTACCTGTCCCGCGGCGAGCCCCTGCGCCGGCGGCTGCGCGAGCTGATCGGGAAGCTGGAGCCGCCCGTGGTCGTCATCGGGCACAGCCTGGGCGGGATCATCGCCCTGGACACCCTGGTCACCGCGCCGCTCCCGCAGGTCGAACTGCTGGTCACCGTGGGCTCCCAGGGCCCCTTCCTCTACGAGAGCGGGGCGCTGCCCGGACTCGTCCATCCCGAGCCGCTGCCGGACCACGTGCCCGACTGGCTGAACCTCTACGATCCGCGGGACCTGCTCGGTTACGTCGGGGCGCCGCTGTTCCCGGGCCGGGTCACGGACGTCGCGGTCGACAACCGCCAGCCCTTCCCGGCCGCGCACAGCGCCTACTGGACCAACCCGGCCATCTACCGGGCCCTGGCCGGGAGGCTGCCGTGACGGACACGACGAGCACGGCGAGCACGGCGGACGCGACGGCCGTCCCGGCCGGGGCGGCCCCGCCCATCCCCTCGCCCTCGCCCGTTTCCCCGCCCGCGCCCGTTCCCTCGCCCGCGCCTGCTCCCGTCGCTTCGCCTGCTCCCGACCGCACGTTCGCCCTGGTCGTGGGCATCGAGCGGTACGGGGCGGGGCCCGCCTGGGACCTGCCCGGGCCGGCGGGCGACGCGCTGCGCTTCCGCGACTGGCTGCTGCGGGGCGGCGTACCCGACCGCAACATCCTGCTGTGCCTCGCCCCGCTGGCCGACCCGGGCGTGCCGTACCGTCCGGCCGACCACGACACGCTGCGCCGACTGGTGGTGTCGCAGCTCCACGCGCTGGACGGGGAGCTGCTGTGGGTGTGGTGGGGCGGCCACGGGGTGCTCGACCAGGCGGAGCGGCTGCGGCTGTTCTGCGCCGACGCCACCACCGCCGACAAGCGCAACCTCGACCTGGAGTCGATGCGCACCACCCTGGCCAGCGACGCGCTGCCCGGCTTCGGCCGGCAGATCTGGGTCGTCGACGCCTGCCAGACCTTCGAGGAGGAGTACGGCTTCCACCACACCCTGCCCTCCGAGAGCCTGCCCCGGGGCCGGCGGGCCCAGACCCACCACCAGACGCTGCTGCTGGCCGCGGCCCGGGGCCAGCGGGCCGCCAACGACCCGGGGCGGGGCACGGGGTTGTTCTCGGACAGCGTCCTCGACGCCCTGGCCGGCTCACCCGGGCCGTGGCTGGATCCGGAGGACCTGTTCCGGGAGGCCCGGGACCGGATCGAGAGGCTGCGCGCGGAGCGGCGTACGGAACAGTTGCCGGCGCTCTGGCTGCACGGCCCGCGGCGCACCGAGCACGTGCCGGCGCCCGCGCCGGCCGCCGCGCAGTCACCGTCCGGGCCGTCCGCGTCACCGGGCTCGGGTGCGAGGCCGGCCGCCGGCGGCGCCGTACGGACCCCGATGGAGCAGCTGTTGGCGGCCCTGCTCGCCTATCCGATGATGACGGACCCCGAGGAGCGCCAGACGATGGTCTCCGAGCTCGGCACGCGGAGCGTGGAGCGGATGCGACGCAACAGCAAGCCCCGTGCCGACCTGATCGGGATCGTGCGCGCGCTGAGCGACCGGCCCGGGGAGCTGTGGCTGCTGTACGACGCGGTCACGCTGCTGGACGACGACGAGACGCGGGCGGCGGAGCTGCGGGCGGCGGTCCGGGCGTACGCCGGGGCGCGGCCTGCGTAGCCGCGACGTGCCCGGCGTACCCGGCGTGCCCCGACTGGCTTGATCACATGGGGTTTTCGAGACAGCCCCGGTTCGTCATCATGGAGGGACTCCGGCATCGCGGGCGGCGCACACAACTGGGCGCGTGAACGGGGCACTTGAAGGGGGAATCACGTTGCATGAGCCGGCCGACGCGGACCGTCCCGGGTGTTCGGAGCGCCCGCTCCACGCCACACCGGACCACACCGCGGCACATCACACCACCGCGACGCACCACACTGCGGCACCTCACACCGCGACGCAGTACACGGGAACTCAGCACACGGCGACGCAGCACGCCGCGCCGGAACGTCCGGTCCCCGTCGAATCGGATCTGGCGGACCTGACCGGGGTGAGCCTCGCCGCGCTCCGCCGCATACCGGCGCCGCTGCGCAGCACGCGCCTGCTCACCCAGGCGCGGCGGCCCCGCACCAATGCGCTGGGCGGCTCGAACCCGTCGGGCGGCGGTACCGGCAGGGCCGAGTAGATGGAACCGCGCCCGCACGACGAGCGGTTACGCATGCCCGGCGCCTGGTTCGACGAGCTCGCCGCCGGCGGTGGTTCGGCCGAGGCCGTGGACTTCCTCGTACGGGCCGAACGCACCCGGCGCCTGATGCTGCTGGGCGAACTCCTCGACCGGCTCGACGAACAGCCCGGGGCACTGGCCCCTCTGGGTCCGGCCGAGGCGGCCTGGCGGCTGATCGCCGAGGCGGCCGAGGCCCGGCCCGAGGCCGCCGAGGAGCTGTTGATGAGCCCCCAGGTGGGCTGCTGGACGGCGCACATGCTGCGCCGTCTGCACGGCACGGCGGACGGCCCGCCACTGTGGGCGGACGCCGGGCACCTGTTCGCGATCGCCCTGGTGGCCCGGATCCGGGCCGGCCTGGACGCCGACCTCCCCGTCCCCCTGCGGGACGGCGGGCTGGCCCTGCCCACGCTCGGCCTGGCCCGGATCGGCGGCCTCCAGGGCTTCGGCTCGGCCCGGGCGCGGCTGCGCGGCCCGGACCTGCGGCTGACCGCCGGCGGGCGGACGGTCCTGGTCCGCCCGCGGGACGCCGCCTGGCGCAGCCACTGGACCCCCGCCCGCACCTTCCCCGGCACCTCCATCTGGCTGGACGACCTCGACCCCTACCGCGACCTGGACGAGCCGGTCGCCCCCGAGCCGCTGCCGGGCGCGGAGGCGGAGCTCTGGCACCGGCTGTTCGGCGAGGCGACGGCGGTCCTGGCCGGCGGCCCGGCCTCCGCGCCGGGGCGGCTGCGCATCATGGAGGTGCGCCGGATCGTGCCCGGGCCCACGGCCCCCTCGGGGCCGGTGCCGGGCGACCCGGCCGAGGTGAGCGCGACCACCTCGGACGCCTTCGGCTCCATGCTCGTCTCCCGCCCCGCCGACGGCGTCGGGCTCGCGGAGGCGATGGTGCACGAGTTCCAGCACAGCAAGCTCGGGGCCCTCCTCCACCTCTTCCCGCTGGTCGACGACGACGGGGCCGAGGTGCACTACGCCCCCTGGCGCGCCGACCCGCGGCACACCACCGGGCTGCTGCACGGTGCGTACGCCTTCACGGGCGTCACCGGCTTCTGGCGGGACCGCATGGCGGACCTGACCGACGGGGCAGGCGGTCAGGACGGCACGAACGGAACAATTCCATCAGGCGCGATGGACGCGATGGACAGGACGGGTGCAGCGGACGGGACGCACGAAACGGGCGGGGCCGCAGCCGAGACCGCGGCCTTCCACTTCGCCCTGCGCCGGCTCCAGACCCGGCTCGTCATCCGCACGCTGCTGACCCGGGCCCGGCTCACCGGTCCCGGCACGCGCCTGCTGCACGGGCTGGCGGGCACCCTCGACGGCTGGCTCCGCGAGGACGTCGCCCCCTCGGTCGCGGCCCGGGCCCGCGCCGCGGCCCTCAGCCACCACGTCGAGTGGCGGCTGCGCAACCTCCGCTGCGGCGATCAGGAGCGGACCCTGCTGGTCTCGGCGTACCGGGCGGGCGCCGCGCCACCGCCGGCCGCCGGCCACGACGCCGTCCCCGCC
>NZ_WTFF01000483.1 GCF_019400985.1 Streptomyces bambusae | reverse complement strand
GGCCGCCGACCGCGCCCGGACCACGCCCGGACCGGCGTCAGCGGCAGTTGTCGGCGGCCTCGATCAGCCGGGCGGCCTCGCCGAGCGCGGCGCGCAGCACGGCGGGGTCGGTCAGCGAGCCGGTCACCTCCGGCGGCAGCAGCCAGCCGGTGGCCTCCACGGGCGGGGCACCGTCGCCGAAGCGCATGCCGCGCCCGTTGGTCTGCATACACGCGCTGCCTGGCAGGTCCCAGGCGTCGGCGGTGCCGGGCGGGACGAGGAAGCCGAGGGTGCCCCCCGATCCGTCGTGGAGGACCGGCCCCACGCCACCCGCGGGCGCGGTGGCGGCCCGGCGGATGATGTCCACCGCCTCCAGCCCCTGCCGGGCCGGCACGGTCACCAGGTCCGGGGCCGCCGCACCGGGCTCGGACACGGGCACGGGCACGGGCACGATGCTCGGTCCACTGCTCTCCATACCGCCCTCCAACAAGGCAAACCCCTCCTTGATGCTCCGGTCCGCATGGTTCAACGCACGGGAACGTCAACGGTGGCGGCACAAGGACGCCGCAAAGGATGGCAGTTCATGGCGGATCGTGGGTGAGATATCCGTTTTGTAGCCAAACACCGCATGCGCCACCCGGTCCCGGCGGTACGTTCATGCGCGCCGGACCCCCACCCCGTCGCCGGCATTCCTCGCCAGAGAGGCCACGTCCATGGCGACGTCCCCCCATCCCCCGAACGTGCCGTTCCGGCAGTTGCGCGGGCAGCGCTCGCCCGCCGAGTTCGCGGCCCTGGTGCGCAAGGCCGCACGGGACATCGGAGAAACGGTTTCCTGCGACGCCCGCTACATCGGCCGGGTGGAGTCCGGGGAGATCCGCTGCCCCAACTACGCCTACGAGCGGGTCTTCCTGCACATGTTCCCCGGCCGCACCCTGGCCGACCTCGGCTTCTCCCCCCGCGAGGCGGTCCGCGGCCGGGCGGCGCGGACCTCCCCCCGCCCCTCCCACCCCTCTCATCTCTCCCATCTCTCCCATCTCTCCAAGGAGAGCGACGTGCTGCGTCGCGCGTTCATGGCCGGCGGCTCCGCGACGGTGGCGGCCGCGACCCTCAGCCTCGGTCCGCTCGTCGACCAGCGCCGGCCCGCCGCCCGCGCCGGGGAGGCGGAGGCCGCGGCGGTCGAGGAGGCCGTACGCCGGATCCGGCTGCTGGACGACCGGCACGGCGCGGACGCCCTCTACCGCAGGGCCACCGAACCGCTGCGCGCCGCGTACGCCCTGCTGGACGCGGGGGCCACGCGGCAGTCCACGGAGGACCGGCTGCACGCGGGGGCCGGGGAACTGGCGCTGTCGGTGGGCTGGCTGGCGCACGACTCCCACCGCTACGACGACGCGCGCTCGCACTACGCCGAGGCCCTGGCCACGGCCCGGGTCGCCGGGAACGCGCAGCTGGAGGCCCACGCCTTCGCCAACGCGGCGTTCCTGGCCCGGGACTGCGGCCGGCCGCGCGAGGCGGTGCGCGCCGCCCAGGCCGGCCGGCGCGCGGCCCGGGGCCTGGGGTCCGCACGGCTGCTGTCGCTGCTGTGCCTGCGGGAGGCGGGCGGCTGGGCGGGACTGGGGGATCGTTCCTCCTGCGAGGACGCACTGGGCCGGGCGCATGCGCACTTCGCGCGGGGCGCCTCGGACGCGGACCCCGAGTGGATGTCCTTCTTCGGCGAGGCGGAGCTGGAGTCGCTGGAGGCCTCCTGCTGGGCGGCGCTGGGCGAGTACGGCCGCGCGGCCCGGCACGCCCGGCGCGCGGCCGACCTCCAGGACCCGCACTTCGCCCGGAACGTCGCCCTCTACACCGCCGAGCTGGCCGACGACCTGGCCCGGGCCGGCGCTCCCGAGGAGGCGGCGTGGGCCGGGGGCCGGGTGCTGGACCTGCTCTCGGAGGTGCAGTCCACCCGGATCCGGTCGATGCTCGCCGGCACGGCCCGCACCCTGGTGCCGCACCAGCGCTCGCCGCGCGTGTCGGCCTTCCTGGCCCGGCACGCCGACGCCTGAGCGGCTCCCCGGCGACCGAGCTTTCCCGCGCCTGAGCTCCCCGACACCTGAGCTCCCCGGCGCCCGATAAGTCCCGACTCGGCCCTACCCGTCCAGGTGGCCGGTGTCGTTCCAGCGCTCCAGGGCCGGGGCCCCGTACGCCCACCCCAGGACCGACAGGGAGGTCGGGTCCAGGCGGATGCGGGCGCCGAAGGAGGCGTCCAGGCCGAGCCAGCGCGCGGCCAGGGTGCGCAGGATGTGGCCGTGCGCGAAGACGAGGACGTCGCGGTCCGCCGCGCGGGCCCAGCCGACGACCTCGTCGGCGCGGGCGGAGACGTCCACCACGGACTCGCCGCCGGGGACGCCGTCGCGCCAGAGCAGCCAGCCGGGGCGGACGGCCTGGATCTCGGCGGGGGTCATGCCCTCGTAGTCGCCGTAGTCCCATTCCATGAGCGTGTCCCAGGGCTCGGCCTGGAGGCCGAAGCCGGCCAGTTCGCAGCTCTCGCTCGCGCGGAGCAGCGGGCTGGTGCGCACATCGACGCCGGGCAGCCCGGCCCACGGGTCGCGGGCCAGCCGCTCCCCGAGCAGCTTCGCCCCGCGCCGGCCCTCGTCGAGCAGCGGGACGTCCGTGCGGCCCGTGTGCTTGCCGGACAGCGACCACGCGGTCTGCCCGTGACGGGCCAGCAGGATGCGGGGGGCCATGTCTGTTTCTCCCGGTTGGTCGCGTATCACCCTTTGGATTGTCCGACCATCATCCATCACATGAACGCACGGCATCGCCGCCGGTCCGGCCGGCGGCGGTGCAGGGGCGTTTTCCGCCACCGCCCCACGATTGTCAGTGGCGGATGGGACACTTCCGCGGGTGAGCTCCTACCCGCCCAGCGGCCCACCGCAGACCACGACACTCCGGCAGCGGCTCGCCGATCTGCGCGGCCCCGCCGTGCCGCCCCGCCCGCTCGACGCCAGGGCCCTGGCAGCCCTCGCCGCCAACCCCGGCTGCGGCAGACGTGCCCTGCTGGACGGCGCCGGGGTGGACAAGACCGCGCTCGCCTCGGCCCTGGGCGCGCCGGCGGCTTTCGGCCAGTCCCAGTTCGCGCTGATCCGCGGCAACTCCTTCGAGGCCAAGGTCAAGGGCGACGGCGGGGCCGAGCTGCTGCGCCTGGTGCACGAGCGGCTGGACGACGGCGCCGCGCCGCCCGCCCGGGACGCCCGCGTCCCCGACCTGACCGCCGCCGGGC
The DNA here is from genome assembly GCF_019400985.1 of Streptomyces bambusae. GTDB lineage: Bacteria > Actinomycetota > Actinomycetes > Streptomycetales > Streptomycetaceae > Streptomyces > Streptomyces bambusae_A. Next base: position 722 of record NZ_WTFF01000483.1, on the reverse strand, counting down.
CGGAGGGCCGGGCCGCGCGGACGGCGCTGGCGCTGCGCGAGGCGACGGCCGCCGCCACCTGGACCCTGCTGGACCACCCGATGCTGGCGCTGGAGGTGGCGGGCACCCCGGCCTACCTGGAGCCCGACGCCGTCGTCGTGCACCCCGACGGCCGCTGGACGGTCGTGGAGATCAAGTCCTTCCCGATGATCGACGGCGCGGCGGACGCGGCCAAGGTGGGCGCCGCCGCCCGGCAGGCCGCCGTGTACGTGCTGGCCCTGGAGCGGACCGCGGACCTGCTGCCGGGCGCCACGGTCGGGCACACGGCGCTGCTGGTCTGCCCCAAGGACTTCTCCAACCTGCCCACCGCCGCCGCGATGGACATCCGCAAGCAGCGCGCGGTCACCCGGCGCCAACTGGCCCGGCTCACCCGGATCGAGGAGCTGGCCGCCGCCCTGCCGGCGGGGCTGAGCTTCGACCCGGCCCGGCCCGGCGAGGAGCTGTCCGAGGCGGTGGCCGCCGTGGACGCCGCCTACGCCCCCGAGTGCCTGGCCGCCTGCGAGCTGGCCTTCCACTGCCGGCAGAAGGCCCGCGCCGCGGACTCGGTGACCGCCCTCGGGCGTTCCGTGCGCGGCGAGCTGGGCGCGCTGACCACGACCATCATCCATCACATGAACGCACGGCATCGCCGCCGGTCCGGCCGGCGGCGGTGCAGGGGCGTTTTCCGCCACCGCCCCACGCAT
>NZ_WTFF01000482.1 GCF_019400985.1 Streptomyces bambusae | reverse complement strand
GGCGGTACGTACGCCCGCTCGGGCGCGTGAGCGCCGTCGCCCAGCCACACGGCCGCCGCGGTACGGTCCACCAGCGCCGCGCGGGCGGCGGGCGGCAGCCGGTCGTCCAGGACGGTGAACCCCGCTCCGGCCTTCAGGGCCGCGAGCATGCCGAGCACGGTGCGGGCGGGGTCGCCGAAGGCCAGGCCTACCAGCTCGCCCGGGCCGGCGCCGCGCCCCGCGAGGGAGGCGGCCCAGGCGTCGGTGAGCCGGTCCGCGTCCCGGTACGACAGCACCCGGTGCGGGGTCACGAGCGCGGGCCGGGCGGCGTGGTCGCGTACCGACCGGTCCCACAGGTCGAGCACGTCGGGCACGTCGGGCACGTCGGGCACGTCAGAACCGTCGGCCACGTCGGCCACGTCGGCCACGTCGGCCACGTCGGCCACGTCGGCCACGTCGGCCACGTCGGCCACGTCGGCCACGTCAGAACCGTCGGGCGCGTCGGGCCCGTTCACGGCGCTCACCGCCCGGCCCCGCGTTCCCGCAGGAACGCCGACAGCCCCGTGAGGCCGGCCCGGAAGTCCTCCTCCGGGCCGCCGAACCCGAGCCGGGCGCCGTGCGGCATGCCGAAGGCCGTACTCGGCACCAGGAGGGTGCGGTGGCGGGCGAGCAGCTCCAGGCAGAACCGCTCCACCGCCTCCGGCCCGGCCGCCGCCCGCTCCAGCTCGTGGAAGACCGGCAGCGCGCAGACGCCGCCCTCCGGCGGGGTCCAGCGGACCAGGTCCTCGTGCTCGGCCATCCATGCCGTCAGGTGCGCGAGGTTGCGCCGGGCCTCGGCCGCCCGCCGGCCGATCAGCTCGTCGGCGTGCCGCATGGCCCGCTCGGCGACCAGCTCGACCAGCGGCGAGAGGAACAGCGTGGTCCGGTCGCGCAGCGGGAAGGTGGCCGTCAGCAGCTCCTTCGGCGCGACGGCCCAGCCCACCCGCAGGCCGGGCAGGCCGAACGTCTTGGAGAAGGTGCCGTAGGACACCGTGTCGCCGCCGTCGGCCCCGGGGTCGGCGAGCACCTCCCAGCGGTGGGCGATCTCGGCGGTGGCGGCGTCCCAGACCAGCACGGCGCTGGTGACCGCGGTCCGCTCCTTGAGGGCCTTGAGGCCCTGCGGGGAGAGGGTGACGCCGGTGGGGTTGTGCGGGAAGTTGACGATGACGGCCGCGGTGCCGGGGGTGACCACGTCGGCCAGTACCTCCGGGTCGATCTCGCCGTCGCGTACCGCCCGGGCGGGCAGCACGACGACGTCGCAGCCGGCCGCCCGCGGGTAGTGGCCCAGTGAGTGGTAGATGCCCTCCTGGACGACCACCCGGTCGCCCGGGTGGAGCAGGGCGCTCAGCGTCAGCGCGATGGCCTCGCTGGAGCCGTGGGTGACCAGCACCCGGTCGGCGTCCCCGCCGGCGTACCGGTCGGCGACGGCCTGGCGGATGCCGGCCCCGCCCTGCGAGACGCTGTCGTCCATGACGACGGCGTCGAGGTCCGCGGCCGGGATCCGGCACAGGTCGCGTATCTCGGCGAAGGTGTACGGGTGGACCCCGCTGGAGCTGATGTCGTGGATGTCCGGGCCGAGGTGCCGGCGGTACCACTCCTCCAGCACCGGAGGGTCCTCACGCCGTGGACGGAGACTGCTCATGGCTGTGCGACTGTCCCTTCTCTACCCTTGACGGGCTTCCCGCCACCAGCGCTGCCCGGAGAGCGGGAGCGTGTCGATGGGGTCGTAGTAGTGGTACGAACCGCTGTGGGCGTCCGGGTCCGCCGCCTCCAGCGGGGTGAGATAGCTCTTGCTCCAGTGCGACACCCCGAGCTCGCGGTCGTAGGAGTCGGCCTGGTCCACCCACCGCTTGCCGGCCATCGGTACGTCGCACACGATGCGCGGGGTGGCGAACCCCGGGAGGTAGCCCATGATCTGACGCTGGATCAGCTGCGCCCTGTGCAGCGGCACCCGCCAGTGCTCGGCGTTCGGGATCATGTCGCACATGTAGAAGTAGTACGGAGTGATGCCGGCCTGGTCGGCGAGCGCGAAGCACAGGTCGAGCAGGTCGTGCGCGCTGTCGTTGATCCCGCGCATCAGCACGCCCTGGTTGCGGACGTCGTGCAGACCGGCGCCCAGCAGGGCCCAGGCCGCCCGCGCCACCCCGGGTGTCACCTGCTGCGCGGCGTTGGCGTGGGTGTGCAGCGCGACGCGCACCCCGCGGGAGCGGGCCTTGCGGGCGATGCGTTCCACGCCCTGGAGCACCGGCGCGGAGTTCCAGTGCTGGGGCAGTCCGACCAGGCCCTTGCTGGCGAGCCGGATGTCGCGGATCGATTCGATGTCCAGCAGGCTGTCCACGAAGCGTTCCAGCCGCGGCCAGGGCAGGTTGGCCAGGTCGCCGCCGGAGACCACCACGTCCCGGATGCCGGGGGAGGAGCGCAGGTGCTCCAGGATCCGCTCGGCCCGGTCGACCGGCTTGAGCTGCAGCTTGTTCTTGGCGACCTGGGGCGTGGAGTTGCCCACCAGGTCCATGCGGGTGCAGTGCCCGCAGTACTGGGGGCAGGTCGACAGCAGCTCCGCCAGCACCTTGGTGGGGTAGCGGTGGGTCAGCCCCTCCACCACCCACATGTCCTGCTCGTGCAGCGAGTCCCGGCTGGCCATCGGGTGCGAGGGCCAGTCCGGGTGCCGGTCGGAGAACACCGGCAGCATGTAGCGGCGCACGGGGTCGTCGTAGAACGCCTTGGTGAGCTCGCCCGGGCGGGCCGCAGCCGCCTCCGGGGCGATGGTGTTGAGCATCTGGGGCGGCAGCAGCACCGACATGGTGGCGCGGTGCAGCCGGTCCTGCTCCCAGTCCTCGTAGAACTCCTCGTCGAGCAGGTCGCCGACGACCGCGCGCAGTCCTTTCGCGTCCTTGACGCAGTGCGCGCGCTGCCACTGCGGGTCCGCCCACTCGGCCTCGGTGACTTCACGCCATCCGGGGAAGCGCCGCCAGTCCGGTTCCACGAGCGGACTGCTCCGGTACTCGTAGACGCCTTCGAGAGCCGCTGATTCCGTCTGGCTGCGTGCTGTGTCCACCAACCCGCCACCCATTCCCGTCGGTTTCGGCCGTATCGCCTGACAGCAACCGATCTTGCAGAGCGCCGACGTTGTACACGAGGGCCGGTTGTACGGGGTGCCGGGCAGGGGTGCCCCTGTACAACCAGACGCCGAAGGCGGATAGTTGTACAGGGCACGGGGTGTTGGCGGCCTTGTACGGCAGGGCCCGTACGACGCTCGTACGACGCACATCGGAATGTCCGGGAAACGCGCCCGGACGGGCGGCCTGGCGGACGAGGTTAGGGCAACCTTATTCGGACGAACCGGCACCGCAAGTGGCCGGAATCATCGGCTGACGATTGATCGATTTGTCAGTGGCATGTACCAATGTCCGAGAGGTCCGGTGCGGCGCTTTCCCGCCGCCTCCGAGGCCTCGTGACCGGTTGTCGCGCCGGACCCGTGCACCGCCGACCAGGTTGTACGGCACGACTGAACATGCGCTTCGCTCGACACCATCCATCACCAGGGGAGAAGCATGCCCAGGCCAGAGCGGTCCTTGGACCCCACAGCCGGACCGCTGGAGGAATTCGCCAACGAACTGCGCGGACTGCGGAGACAGGCCGGGAACCCCTCGTACCGCACCATGGCGAAACGCGCCCACTACTCCGTGGCCACGCTCTCGGAGGCGGCACGCGGACTGCACAAGCCCTCGCTGAAGGCGACGCTCGCCTACGTGGCCGCCTGCGGCGGCGACCCGGAGCCGTGGACCCGCCGCTGGCACCGCCTCAGCAGCGCACTGGAGGGACGCGACAGACCTGCCCGGGGCCAGCCGGGCGACGCCGGCCTGTTACCCGCCCAGCCGGCCGCCGGCCGCCGCCCCCCGCAGGGCGAACCCGCCACGGCGGCCGGTCAGGCCGGTCAGGCCGGACCGGCCGGCCCGGCCG
>NZ_WTFF01000481.1 GCF_019400985.1 Streptomyces bambusae | reverse complement strand
CAGAGCGACGCGCGGAGGCCGGTAGGCAGCGGCGGAGGGGTAGAGGAGCAAGCGGCCGGAGCAGCTGAGGGCGCAGTTGCACGTCCGTCTCGCCCCCGGCGAGGCGTTGTTCCTGCACACGGACGGGGTGGACGAGGCCCGGGACGGCACAGGGCGGTGCTTCCCCCTGGGCGGGGCGCTGGCGAAGGCCGCCGCGGGACCCGGGGCCACGCCCGCCCGGCTGGTGGCCGGCGTGTACGCCGCGCTGCTGCGGCACACCGGCGGACGCCCGGCCGACGACGTGGCCCTGCTCGTGCTCCGCAACGACCGACCGCTCCGCGACCGCCCCGCCGACCGGCCGGGTGGGGAGCGGATGCGTGGCGAGGGGCTGCGGCCCGCCGGGGGTGCCTCGCGGTAGCGACGGCCGCCCGGCAGACCGGGGCCGACGGCAGGACGAGCGGCGGTCAGGCCCTCCAGGGGCGGGGGGGGGGACTGCGCGATCAGCCCCGCACGGCCCCGAGGACGGACGACCGCACCCGCCCCGCCAGGGGCAAGGCAGGACGGCCCGACAGGGCCTGGGTCACCACAAGAGGTCGTGCGCGCCGGGCACGGTGGGTGGACCCGGCGCGCACGTCACCTCCCGGCTCCGGCCGGGGGTGCCTCCGGACTGCGCCGGCGGCCGGAGACCAACCGTCGCAGGCGACAGCCCGGGACACGCCGCCCGCCTGCCATGGAGTGTCGGGCAGACAGCAGACGGGCGGCGCGGTACGGGCCGTCGCACTGTACGAGGGGGAGCCGACGGCCCGAGTGCCTCGTTGGTGAGGCGAGGTACTTCAGTCAACCGCCTTGCAGAGCCGGGCGGCAGAGTGCGCGGCGCATTTATGCGCGTACTAGGTTCGCACCCCGTGTGAAATCCGGTGCACCCCGCCCGTGGGCACCGCCCGCCCACTAACCTGGGTCCGACGAGCCCTTGGAGGGGCCCATGCAGTCCAACTCCCTGCTCGACGCCCTCCTCGCCGAGGCGGGCATGTCCCATGCCGGCCTCGCCGCCCATGTGAACCAGGCGGGCCGGTCCCGGGGACTCGCCCTGCGCTACGAACACACCGCCGTCGCCCGCTGGTTGAAGGGCCAGCGGCCCCGCGGCCAGGTGCCGGACCTGATCTGCGAGGTGCTGGGGAGCCGGCTGCGGCGGCCGCTGACGCTGGACGACATCGGGCTCGGCCTGTCGGGCCAGGCCGGCAGCCCGCACGGCACCCCGCTGGGCGGGTTCGTCGACCGGGCCACCGCGCTGTGGCGGGCCGACGAACAGGGCCGCGACCACTGCCTGGGCGCCGAGGCCGTCACCGGGACGCCCGCCGTCATCCCGGTCTGGGAGTGGGAGAACCCGCCCGAGGACGCGGACGTCTCGCGCGACGGCCCCACCCGCGTCGGCCCCGAGCACATCGAGGTCCTGCGGGCCGCGCGGGCCCACTACGAGCTGATGTACCGGCGGGCCGGAGGCATGGCGACCCGGGCCCGGATCGTCCGCTTCCTGGGCAGCGAGACCGCGCCCCTGCTGCGCGGCAGTTACCCCGACGCCCTCGGCCGCAGCCTGCACCGGGCGGCCGGCTCGCTGGTCGCGGTCGCGGGCATCTGCGCGTACGACTCCGACGCGCACGGCCTGGCCCAGCGCTACTTCCACCAAGCCCTGCGGCTGGCCAAGGCCAGCGGGGACCGGGGACTCGGGGCGTACGTCATCGCGCTGATCGTCAACCAGTCCCTGCACCTGCGGGAGTTCCGGCAGGCCGTCGCCTTCGCGGAGGCCGCCCTGCGGGCCGCCGGCCGGCACACCACCCCGGCGCTGGCGGCCGACCTCTACGCGATGCAGGCCAAGGCCTACGCCCAACTCGGTGACACCGCGGCCGCCTTGGCCTGCATCCGGCACGCAGAGGCCGCCGCGGAGCGGATCAGGCGCGGCAGCGAGCCCGACGAGACCGGGTACGTCCAACCCGGCCTGGTCAACGTCCAGGTGGCCGAGGCGCTGCTCAGCCTGGGGGACCTCGACGCGGCCCACGAGCAGGCCGCCGCGGCCGTGGGGACCCCGGCGCACGACCGGGGCCGGGTACACCGGCTGGCGATGCTCTGCGAGATCCAGCTGCGCCAGGGCGAGGCCGACCGGGCGGTGGCCGCCGCCGCCGAAATGGCGGAACGGGCCAAGGGGATGGAGTCGCTGCGGCTGCGGGACCGGCTGCGAGCCGTCCGCGAACAGCTGCTGACCAGCGGTTGCGCAGGCGCCGAGGAGACGGCCCAGCTGATCGACGGGGCGCTGCGCGTTCCGCTGTGACAGCCCACCTGCTGCCATGTTGCCACCTACACAAACGGAAGGTGGCAGGGCCGTGCAGTGGACGAACCTGAACGAGCAGACCGTGTACAAGAACCGCTGGTTCGACGTGAACCTCGCCGACGTCGAACTGCCCGACGGCCGGCACCTGGACCACTTCGTCATCCGGCTGCGCCCGGTCGCCGTGGCGACCGCCGTCAACGAGGCGGACGAGGTCCTGCTGCTGTGGCGGCACCGCTTCATCACCGACAGCTGGGGCTGGGAACTGCCCGCCGGAGTGGTCGAGGAGGGAGAGGACGTCGCGGCCGCCGCGGCGCGGGAGATGGAGGAGGAGACGGGCTGGCGGCCCGGTCCGCTGCACCACCTGATGACCGTGGAGCCCGCCAACGGCCTGACCGACGCCCGCCACCACCTCTATTGGGCCGAGGAGGCGACGTACACCGGCCCGCCCGAGGACGACTTCGAGTCCTCGCGGCGCGAGTGGGTCCCGCTCAAACTCGTGCCGGACCTGATCGCGCGCGGGGAGGTCCCGGCCGCCAACATGGCGGCCGGGCTGCTCCTGCTGCACCATCTCCGGCTCGGCTGAACCCGTCGGGCTCAGCCGTACGCGTAGAAGCCCGAGCCCGTCTTGCGGCCCAGCCGGCCCGCGTCCACCATGCGCTGGAGCAGCGGGGGAGCGGCGTACAGCGGCTCCTTGTACTCGGCGTACATCGACTCGGCGATGGAGACGATGGTGTCCAGGCCGATGAGGTCGGACAGCTTCAGCGGGCCCATCGGGTGGGCGCAGCCGAACTCCATGCCGTTGTCGATGTCCTCGCGGCTCGCGATGCCGGACTCGAACATCCGGATGGCGGACAGCAGGTACGGCACGAGCAGCGCGTTCACCACGAAACCGGACCGGTCCTGGGCGCGGATCGCGTGCTTGCCGAGCACGTCCCGCACCAGGGCCTCGGACCGCTTGATCGTCTCCTCGCCCGTGGTCAGCGCCGGGATCAGCTCGACCAGCTTCTGCACCGGGGCGGGGTTGAAGAAGTGGATGCCGATGACCTGGTCCGGACGCGAGGTGGCGACGGCCAGCTTCACCAGCGGGATGGAGGAGGTGTTCGAGGCGAGGATCGCGTCCGGGCGGGTGACCACCTGGTCGAGCACCTGGAAGATCTCGGTCTTGACCTGCTCGTTCTCGACCACGGCCTCGATGACCAGGTCGCGGTCGGCGAACTCGCCGAGGTCGGTGGTGAAGGTGAGGCGGGCCAGGGTGGCGTCCCGCTCCTCCTCCGTGATCTTGCCGCGTTCGGCGGCCTTGCCGAGGGAGTTGTACAGCCGGGTACGTCCGATCTCCAGGGCCTCGCCGCTGGTCTCGGCGACCTTGACCTCAAGGCCACTGCGGGCGCACACCTCGGCGATACCCGCGCCCATCTGGCCACAGCCCACTACGCCGACCCGTGTGATGTCGGAAGGGAGGTCAGTCACTTCGCGCCTTTCGCTGTTCATCCGTCGGCGGGTCCCCCGTTTCCAGTGGTAACTGCGTTCCGGCGCCCGCCACGCCCCCCGACGTTACTCCCGACCCTGCGACTGGTGGGGTGCCGGGGCGGGCATGCTGGGCCCACGGAGATCGATGTCACGCTACGGAAGGGATCGGTCACATGGGGTACGTGAACCGGCGCGGGCTGCTGGCCGGCGCCGCCGGCATGCTGGCAGCGACGGCGACGGCGACGGCGACGGCGACGGCGGCCGGGACGGCGAGCCCGGTGAGGGCGTGCCAC
>NZ_WTFF01000480.1 GCF_019400985.1 Streptomyces bambusae | reverse complement strand
CTCGCGAGCGCCAGCGACACCCCGTGGGTCAGCGGCGGGTCGTCCGGGGCAGCGCCGAAGAACCCCTTCCAGTCCCGCGGCCGCCTCTCCCGGAAGTGCTGGCGGTGCGCGGTGTCGGGGAGGGGGGTGTCGATTTCGAAGACGGCCCGGGGCCCCCGCCGTGCGCTGTCATTTGTGCCCGCCAGCCTGCGGCCCGCGCCGAGTGCCGCGGCCGCAGGGCGGTGCCGTGGGGAGTCGGACGGCACCCGGGCGTGGACACCTGTGCGATACCGGCACGGTGGATCCCGGGTCGCTCCTGCACGCGCTCGGCCGCGGCGGTGAGGGCGCGGCCCTGCCCGAGCTGGGCTTCGTCGGCGTACTGCTGGGTGACCGGGCCGACGTCGGCGGGTACGTACGGCGGGTCCTGGGGCCGGTCCTCGCGTACGACGCCGAGCGCGGCACGGAGCTGGTCCGCACGCTGGAGACGTACTACGCGCAGGGCGCCAGCCTGACCCGGGCCAAGGAGGCCCTGCACGTCCACGTGAACACGGTGGTCCAGCGGCTGGAGCGGGTGGCCCTGCTGCTCGGCGCGGACTGGAACGCGCCGGAGCGGGCCCTGGAGAACCAGCTCGCCCTGCGCCTGCACCGCCTGGCGGACCGGTGAGGGGAGGCTTCGGCCGCCACATCAGAGCGAAGGGGAATCGGGCGAAACGGTGAGCGTCCTGCTGTCTGTGCAGGTCACAGGGCGATCATCGCGCGGCATGGGACATAAGTGGAGGAAGGTGTTCGGCCCCGGCGGAAGTCTGCGTACGGAGGGCGGGGACGGCTTGACGGGCACGATCACATGCACTTAGGTTCGCCTTACCTAAGTCCCCTTTTCCTTCCGAGGTCGTCCCGTCGTGCCCAGATCCGCGCTGCTCGCCGCGCCGTCGCCGTCCCCCCTGCCCGCGTCGGCGCCCCCGGCCGCGGGGGCCGTACCGGCAGCGGCTCCGACGCCGCTGTGGATGCTGGCCGGACTCGGCGTGGTGGCCTCGGCGTTCATCGGCGCGGCCTGCTGGATGTCCGGCCATCTGCACGCGGACGCCGCACTGCAGACCGCGGCCCGGTTCGTGCACGTCGCCGCGCTCGTCGTGGGCCTGGGCTCGGTGCTCGCGGTCGACTGGTTCGCGCTGCTGTGGGTGTCCGGGCGGCGCCCTCTGGCGGACACCCTGAGCACCGCCTGCGCGCTCCAGGTGCCGATCTGGGGCGGCCTGACCGGGCTCGTGGTCAGCGGCCTCTTCCTGCGGCCCGACCTCGGCTCGCCCCTGACCCTCGTCAAGCTCGGGCTGGTGCTGGCGGTCATGGTCAACGGCCTCTACGCGCACCGCCTGGGCCAGCTCCTGGAGCGCCGCAGGACGCCCGAGGTCCCGCACGAGGTCCCGCGCGGGCTCCTGGTGCGCTCGGGCATCGCCGCGGCCGTGAGCCAGACCGGCTGGTGGGGCGCGACCGTGATCGGCTTCCTCAACAGCCAGTCCTGACCGGACCGGCCGGTCCCCGGTCAGGAGACCCGGCGGTGGGCGGTGAACAGCAGGTACTCCCACTCCATGCCGCCGCCTCCGGCCATGTGTTCCCGGGCGAGGGCGGCGAGTTCGTCGTCCAGGGCCGCCACCTTGCCGGGATCGTCGGCGATGTTCTTGTACACGGCGATGGTCGGCCCGTAGGCGGCCTTGAAGAAGTCCCGGAACTCCTCGGGCGTACCGAAACGGTCCACCCGCAGGGTCTGGCGGCGGGCGTCGATGTCGGTGACGCGGTCCCCGAGCAGCGCGGCCACGTGCTCCTCGTCGCCCCACAGCGGGGGCGGCTGCGCCCCGGGCGGCGGGGGCGGGGCGTACGGCTTCATGACGGTGAACATCCGGCCGATGAAGCCCTGGGGCGTCCAGTTGACCAGTCCGACGGTGCCGCCGTCCCGGCAGACCCGCACCAGCTCGTCCGCGCAGGCCTGGTGGTTCGGGGCGAACATCACCCCGACGCACGACATGACGACGTCGAACTCGCCGTCCTCGAAGGGCAGCGCCTCGGCGTCGGCCTCCTCCCACGCGAGCTCGGCGCCTTGCTGCGCGGCCAGCGCCTTCCCGGCCTCCATGAGTACGGGGGTCAGGTCGGAGGCGATCACGTCGGCGCCGGTCAGGGCGGCGGGGATCGCCGCGTTGCCGGAGCCCGCGGCCACGTCGAGCACCCGGTCGCCGCGCCGCACCCCGCACGCGCGGACCAGCTCGGGGCCGAGGCCGGAGACGACCTGGGTGGCGACGGCCGGGTAGTCGCCCAGCGACCACATAGTGCGGTGCTTGGCCTTCAAGGCGCGGTCGGCCTCGGCCGCGGCGTTCAGCTCGGTCATGGCAGCGGTCCTCGGGGCTCGGGTGCGCGGTGCTGTTCCCCCTGCTCGCAGGAGGTGCTGTTCCCCCTGCCCACAGCATAGGAACGGGCGCCGCTTTTCCTCCGTAGCGAACCGCCGCGTGACAGTTGTGACGTTTGGCCGATTTTGATGCGTGCAAACTAGGTGCCTGGGGCATGTAATGGGCCACGGCAACACGGATCCGGCGCTTGCGAGGTGCTCATGACAGAAACCGTTGCCTTTCCCCAGAGCCGCAGCTGTCCCTACCACCCCCCACAGGGCTACCGGCCGTGGCGCGACGCCCGCCCGCTGTCCCGGGCCACCTTCTACGACGGCCGCAGGGTGTGGGTGGTGACCGGCCACGCCGAGGCCCGTGCCCTGCTCAGTGACGACCGCCTGTCGTCCGACCGGGACAACGAGGCCTTCCCGATGCCGAGCGCGCGGTTCGAGGGCGTACGCATCCGCTCCGCCGCGCTGATCGGCGTCGACGACCCCGAGCACAACGTCCAGCGCCGGATGCTGATCCCGAGCTTCTCGGTCAAGCGGACGGCCGCGTTGCGCCCGTGGATCCAGCGGACCGTGGACACGCTGATCGACGACATGGTGGCCAAGGGGTCGTCGGCCGAGCTCGTCGGCGCCTTCGCCCTGCCGGTGCCCTCCATGGTGATCTGCGGACTGCTCGGCGTGCCGTACGAGGACCACGAGTTCTTCCAGGAGCAGTCGCGCCGGCTGCTGCGCGGGCCGCTGCCCTCCGACGTGGAGACGGCACGCGAGCGCCTCGACGGCTATCTGCGCGACCTGATCGAACGCAAGCGGGCCACGCCGGGCGAGGGGCTGCTGGACGAGCTCGTCCAGGAGCGCGTGGAGAGCGGCGAGCTGGACGTCGAGGAGCTGGTCTCGCTGGCCGCCGTCCTGCTGATCGCGGGCCACGAGACGACCGCGAACATGATCTCGCTCGGCGTCTTCACCCTGCTGCGCCACCCGGAGCGGCTGGCCGAACTGAGGGCGGATCCGGCACTCATGCCGGCGGCCGTCGAGGAGCTGATGCGCTTCCTGTCGATCGCGGACGGGATGCTGCGGGTGGCCACGCAGGACATCGAGATCGGCGGCGAGGTCATCCGCAAGGACGACGGCGTACTCTTCCCGGTCTCCGTCATCAACCGCGACGAGTCCGTCTACGCCGCCCCGGACACGCTGGACTGGCGCCGGTCGGCCCGCCACCACGTGGCGTTCGGCTTCGGCATCCACCAGTGCCTGGGCCAGAACCTGGCCCGCGCGGAGCTGGAGATCGCCCTCGGCACGCTGTTCGCCCGGCTGCCCGGGCTGCGGCTGGCGGCGCCGGCGGAGGAGATCCCGTTCAAGCCCGGCGACACCATCCAGGGCATGGTCGAGCTTCCGGTGGCGTGGTGACGGCCCGGGCGGCCGAGGCCGGGCGGCCGGTGCGGATCGGCATCGACCGGGACCGGTGCATCGGCGCGGGGCAGTGCGCGCTGACCGCGCCGGAGGTCTTCACCCAGGACGACGACGGGTTCAGCTCCCTGCTTCCGGGGCGCGAGGACGGCGGCGGCAGCGCGCTCGTACGCGAGGCCGCGCGGGCGTGCCCGGTGGCGGCGATCACCGTACGGGCACGCTGAATCCGGCCGTGAGCGGGGTGCGGCAGCGGCGGGCAGTGGCACTCCGGCCCGCTTTCGGGTTGGACCGATGCGCTGGCTGCTGGGGAGCGGTGGGAGCCCCCGCCCCGGGTGGTT
>NZ_WTFF01000048.1 GCF_019400985.1 Streptomyces bambusae | reverse complement strand
CGACACCCCCCTCTGTCTCGTGGGCTAGGCGAGGTGTATAGGAGTCGGGCTCGGCCCCACCGCCGCATCACGGGTGCCCCCGGGCCGGCGGCTCCGCGGGCGGAGTCCGGCCCCGGCGGGCAGCCCGCGGACCCGGCCCCGGTCCCCCTCGACGTGCCCGCGCGGGTCGCCGCGCTCTGGGCGGAGCTGCTCGGCCATCAGGAGATCGCCGCGGCCGCCGACTTCTTCGAGCTGGGCGGCGACTCCCTGCTCGTCACCCGCCTCGCGCGCAGGCTCAGCGCGGAGCTGGGCGTACGGGTCCCGATCCGCGAACTGCTCCTCGCCCGTACGCTCGACCGCCAGAGCGAGGTCGTCGCCGCCCTCGCCGCCCAGGCACCGGCCCCCGCCGCGACCGAGGCCGAGGCCGGCTGACCGTACCCGGACGCAGGTACGCACGTACGCGGAAGCCGCCCCCGGATGATCCGGGGGCGGCTTCCGCGTACGTGGCGGGGGCGGCTGGTCAGGCCTGCCGGGCCGCCGAGAGGTCGGTCCGGGGGATGCCCGGCGCCTCGAAGCCGAAGACCTGCCCGTAGGCGGAGAGCTCGGCGTGCAGGCAGGCGACGACGGTCTGTGCCATGCGGAAGCCGTGCTGTTCGTCCTTGAACGTGAGGTACGCGTGCGGCACCCCGTTCTCCCGCATCCGCTCCAGGAACCGTTCGGTCTGGACCGGCGGACACACGGCGTCCTCCAGCCCCTGCAGCAGCACGAACGGCGCGCGCACCCGGTCGGCGCGCCGCAGCGGCGAGACCTGGGCGTAGCGTTCGGCGGCCTGCGGCCACGGGCCGATGAGGCTTTCGAGGTAGCGCGACTCGAAGTCGTGCGTGCCCTGCGCCCGCCACTCCTCCGGGTCCAGGAGCGGGAAGTAGATCCCGGCGACCCGGTACAGTTCCGGCTCCGCGGCCAGCGAGGCCGCGGCGGTCCAGCCGCCCGCGCTGCCGCCGCGGATGCCGATGCGCGCGGGGTCGGCCTTCCCCTGCGCGACCAGGCCGCGGATCGCGGTCGCGCAGTCGGGTACGTCGACCACGCCCCAGCCCTCCCGCAGCCGTTCGCGGTAGGCGCGCCCGAAGCCGGTGGACCCGCCGTACTGGACGTCCACGACGCCGATGCCGCGGCTGGTGAAGAAGGCGGTGGAGAGGTCCGCCACCAGCTGGCTGCGGGTGGTGGGACCGCCGTGCGCCTGCACCACGTACGGGGGCAGTTCGCCGTCCGGGGCGGTGAAGCCGGGGTTGTGCGGCGGGTACACGTACGCGTGCACCTCCTCGCCCTCCGGGCCGCGGAACACCGCGTGGTAGCCCGGGGGAAGGTGGTCCACGTTCGAGGTTTCCGCCGCCGAGGTGTCCGCCGCGCGCAGCACTTCCGGCGCCCCGCCGTCCGGCCCGATCAGCAGCAGCTCGCCCCGGTTGCGCGGGCCGGCGGCCGAGGCCACCACCCGGTGGCCGTCGGTGGCCAGCGCCGCCCATTCCGTGAGCTCCGCGCGGCCGTCCAGGTCCCGTAGCGAGCCGTCGGCCTCCAGGAGCGCGAGCCGCCGCGCGCCCACCCCGTGCGTGACGAACATCCGGCCGCCGCCCACCGGGAGGAACCACTGCGCGCCGATGCGCCAGAGCGCCTCGCCGAACTCCTCCTCGCGCTCGCACAGCGGGCGCACGGAGCCGTCGAGGCCCAGCTCGTGGAGGTTCCACCAGCCGGTGGTGTCGCTCAGCGCGTACAGCACGCCGGGCCGGTCCGGGGCCCACTCCGCCTGGCTGACGGCGACGCCGGGCCCGCCCGCAAGCACGCGGGCGGGCCCGAGCGTGCCGTCCGGGCGGACCGGCGCGCACATCAGCTCCGTACCGTCCCAGGGCATCCTCGGGTGGTCCCAGCCGAGCCAGCACGCGAACCGGCCGTCCGGGGAGACCTTGGGGCCGGTCATCAGGTGGTGGCTCGCGGCCAGGACCCGTACGGCCGCCGGGTCCGCGGCCGCCGCGCCGTCCAGCGGCAGGGCGACCAGGTCCCGGCGGACCTCGGAGCGGTCCGGGGTGAGGGCCACCTCGCGCAGGCACCAGACCTCGTCCCCGACGCGGGAGAAGTCGGCGTAGTGCGCCCCGCCGGGCAGCGCGGGCTCCGGGCTGATCGGCTCGGGCCGGACCGGCTCCTGCGGGCCGCCGGGCACCGCCCGGTACACCCGCTGGTCGTCCCAGTGGGTGAACACGAACCCGGCGGCGGGGTCCGCGCCCAGCGGCAGCCACGGCCGCCCTCCGTACTCGATGACCCGGGTGCGCACGTTCCACCCGGGCCCCAGTACGTCGCCGACCGAGCCGTCGGGCGCGCGGCGCACCAGCGCCACGCGTCCCGACTCGCCCGGGCGCCACTCGGTCCACCAGACCTCTTCGCCGAGGAATGCGGCGTACTCGACCTTCTTCTGCCCGGCGGCCGCCGCGTCGGCGCCGATCGGTGAGGTCCAGGTTCCGTAAGGGGACGTGCGCACCTGTGTCTCCGTCATGTGCGGGGTCGGGTCGTGGTCGTCGGGTCCGAGCGGCGCCGGCCCGCTCAGTCCCGGCCCGTGCTGTAGGCGGAGGTGTCGCCGCACAGGGCCACGCTGGGCCGGCCGTCGACGCCGACCGGGGTGGGGGCCACGACGGTGACGCGCTCGCCGCGGCGGTACTGGTTGCCGTAGTCGTAGATGGCGTAGTGCGCCGTCGACTGGTTGTCCCAGATGGCGATGTCGCCGACCCGCCACTGCCAGCGCACGGTGTGCTCCGGCTTGGTCAGGTACTCCTGCATGACCCTGATCAGGTCGCGGGAGGCCTGCGGGGGGTAGCCCACGACGCGGCGGGCGAACCCGCCGAGCAGCAGCGACCGTTCGCCGGTCTCGGGGTGGACGCGGACCGCGGGGTGCTCCGCCTCGTACGGGGTCGAGATGTAGGCCCCGCGCTCGATGACGGTGTCGTCGGTGAAGTCGCAGTCGTTGCTGTGGACGATCCGCAGCTGGTCGGCGAACTGGCGCAGTTCCGCCGGCATGCCGGCGTACGCGGTCGCGGCGTTGGCCCACACGGTGTCCCCGCCCACCGGGGGGATGACCTTGCTGTGCAGGAACGCGAAGGCCGGCGGGCGCTCGATGAACGTGAGGTCCGTGTGCCAGTGGTTGGCGCGGGTGCCCTGCTTGGAGTCCATCTCCCGCAGGTTCGGACGGCCTTCGGGGGCGTCGTAGATCGGGTGTCCGAGCGTCAGCTTGCCGAAGCGCGAGGCGAAGGCGGTCTGCGCGGCGTAGTCCAGGTCCTGGTCGCGCAGGAACACCACCTTGTACTGGAGCAGGGCGGCGCGGATCCGGGCGATCGTCCCGTCGCTCAGCTCGGCGCCCGCGTCCACGCCGCCGATCACGGCGCCGATGTTCCCGGTCAGCGGGGTGACCGTCACACCGGTCTGCGCCTGCAGGGTCTCAGTCATGGCTCTCTTGCCTTTCCCGTGGGGATTCCGGTCCACCGGGCGCTGCCGGTTCACCGGATTGACTTTCCAACTCTGGCAATAGGTTGCCATGATTGTGACTCGCCTGGCAATATTGCCTGGCATGAAGCTCCTGAAGACGCGGACCGGCTCTGTGCCGTCTCGACGAACAGTGGAGGACTCCTGATGGCCACGCCGACTCTGGCAGCGCCGACTTCGGCCACGCCGGCTCCGACCGCCCCTCCCGGGCACCCGACCGGCACGCCCCGCCCCACCGGAGAGGGCGAGCCGCTGCCCGTCGGCCCGCGGCCGCCGGTACACGAACTCGTCGCGGAATTCGCCCGGACCACCCCCGCCCGCACCGCCGTCAGCAGTGGCGCGCGCAGCATCGACTACGGGGACCTCGACGCCTGGGCCGCCCGTATCGCGGCCGCGCTCACCGAGGCGGGCGTCGGCCGCGGCGCACGTGTCGGCGTACTCGTCGAACCGTCCCTCGCGATGGTGGCCGCCGTACTCGGCGCGATGCGCTGCGGAGCCGCGTACGTACCCGTGGACGTCTCGCACCCCGACCTGCGCGTCACCGACATCCTTGACGACGCCCAGGTCGACGCCGTACTCGTCACCGACGCCTCACGCCCCCGGCTCAGCGGGCTGGACGTACCCCTGGTCGACGCCGGGTCCGGCGCCCGGGGACCGGCGGCCGGCGCCGGGGGCGGCGCAGCGGGCGGCGCAGGGGCATCCCGGTGCGGCCGGACCCTACAGGCGGCACTGGCACTGGCGGCGCTCGCCGGACCGGGCGCCCGTCGACTACGGGGGCGCCGTGTACGGCTCGATGCTGGCCGCCTCCGTGATCGTCGGGGCGGGCACGCTCGGCAGATTCCCCCGGGTGGAGCTGGCCGCCCTGCTGCTGTGCACGGGCCTGGTGTTCTGGGCCGCCCACGTCTATGCGCACCTCTTCGGCATCTCCCTGGCCAACGAGCACCTGACCTGGCGCGAGTTCCGGGCGGTGTGCAACGGCGAGCGGTCCATCGTCGAAGCCGCGGTGCCGCCGACCGCCGCCGTGGCGCTCAGCCCCCTGCTCGGGCTGGACCTCAAGGGGACGGTCTGGCTGGCGCTCGCCGTGGCCCTGGCCGGCCAGATCGGCTGGGCCGTCGCGGGATCCGTACGCGCGGGGGCGCCGCGGCGTCTGGTCGCCGTGTCCGCCGCGGTGAACCTGGTGCTCGGCGCGGTCATCGTGGGCGCCAAGTCGGCCCTGTCCCACTGAGGCGTGCCCGACGGTGGACGGCGACGCGGCGGCAGGCCGGGGGCAGGCCTGCGGGTCACGGGGGCACGGGTCACAGGTCACGGGTCACGGCAGGACGCCGCGGCGCGCCCTTCCGTGTGCACACCGGCGCCCGCGGCACCGTATGCCGGTTGTCCGGGGGTGCCTTGGTCCATGCTGTCACCCAGGGCAGGTCAGGCTCGGGCGGGAGGCAGGAGGCAGGCATGGACGCGACGGGCTCCGGCCACGGCAGCGCCCCGCCCGGCGAAGCCCCGGCAGGCGGAACACCGGCAGGCGCGTCCGGCAGGCGCCGGCCGACCCGGGCCGCGGTGGTGGTGACCCTGCGGTCCACGACCACGGCCACCGTCCTCGTCGCCGCGTACTACCTGCTGCCGTTCACCCGGCACCACGTCGACGTCACCACCCTCGTCCTCGGCCTGAGCGCCGTCGCGGTCATCTTCGCCCTGCAGATCCAGTCGATCACCCGCTCCGCCCACCCGCGGCTGCGTGCGGTCGAGGCGCTCGCGACCACGATGCCGCTGTTCCTGCTGCTCTACTCGACGACCTACTACGTCCTGGAGGAGTCCGTACCCGGGAGCTTCACGGAACCCCTCAGCCGCACCGACGCCCTGTACTTCACGCTCACCGTGTTCAGCACCGTCGGCTTCGGGGACATCGCGGCCCGTACCGAGCCCGCGCGGCTCGTGACGATGACGCAGATGGCGGGCAACATCCTCGTCCTCGGCGTGGCCACGCGGATCCTGTTCGGGGCGGTGGAGGCAGCCGTCCGACGCCAGTCCGCGGGCACCCGGGAAGCGCCCCACCGGGGTCCTTCCGCCCCGTAGGAGGCGGGTCCGGCGGCCGGCGCCCGATGGTCGAATCACCCGTCACGGGCGAAGGCACCGCCGGCCCGCGCACCGATCCTGAAGGGGATCGGCGGGGTCCCCATCGGAGGGGCCGGACCGAGCAGGTATGCGCCGGCCCGTGGAGAAGAAGAAGGATCACCATGGCACACACACCGACCACGTCACACGGCCACTCCGACACGGCCCTCGCGGCTGCCGGAGGGCTGGTCGTGTTCGCTGCCGTGATGCTGCTCATCGTCGGGGTGCTCGACATCATCCGCGGCATCATGGGCATCGCCCAGGACGAGGTGTTCATCACGACACCCAACTACATCTTCCAGTTCGACGTGACCTCGTGGGGGTGGCTGCACCTCATCTTCGGCATCATGGCCGCCGTCGTGGGCGCCGCCCTCTTCAAGGCACCTCTGTGGGGACGGGTCGCGGGAATCGTCATCGCGGCCTTCGTCATCCTCGTGAACTTCCTCTCCCTGCCGTACTACCCGTTCTGGGCGATCATCGCCATCGCCATCAGCGGCTTCGTCATCTGGGCGCTGTGCATCGTCTCCCCGGAGGACATGCGGTGACGGGGATCTGACGCCCCTTCCGCGTACGCGCCGGCACGTGGCACGCCCCGTGCCGGCGCCGCGCGTACCGGCGGGGGTCACTGTTGCGGGGCGGCCGATCCGCTCGCGGAACGGGGCTGGGAGGCCGGGATCCGGTTGGTGAAGAACAGCGCGAGGAGTGCGGTGACGCCGAGGATCCCGAGTGCGGCGCGCAGACCGTCGAGCCGGGCCTCGGCATTGGCTTCGAGGGCGGCCTCGGACACCTGCGGGCTCGCACCCGCCTGGTCGAGGGCCGCCCTGAGGTCGGCGTCGGAGAGGAAGGGCACACCGCTGTCGAGTTCGGCGGCCGCCTGGGCCTTGACCGTATCCGGAACGGCCGGGTTCTCCTGGACACTGGCGATGAACGAGGTCGTCAGCACCGCGAGCATGACCGATCCGGCCAGGGCCGTGCCGATCGACGCACCGAGGTTGGTCACGGAGTTCTGTACGCCGCCGACCTCGGCGCTGCGCTCGTCGGGGACTGCGGAGACGGTCACCGAACCCAGCTGGGACGCCAGCGCGCCCATGCCGAGCCCGATCAGCAGCAGCGGGACGGTGACGATCTCGGGGCCCGCGTCGGCATCGAGCGCAGCCATCAGGACCAGCGCGCCGGCCAGCAGCGCCAGGACGCCGAGGCGTACCACGCGGCGCGGTGAGACGTCCGGCAGCAGACGGGGGATCAGAAGCGCCGCGGCCATCAGCGTGACCGACAGCGGCAGGATGCGCACTCCGGTGCCCAGGGCCGACAGGCCGAGCGCGACGGACAGGTAGAGCGGGACGAGGAAGAACACGCCCATCTGCACCAGGTACTGGAAGAAGAACATCGTCAGACCGCCGGTCAGCTGCCGGTTGTGCAGCAGCCCCGGGTCCACGAGGGGTTCCCCGCCGCGCCGGGCGACCCGGGTCTCCCAGGTGAGGAAGAGCCAGATCAGGAACGTGCCCGCCATCATCAGCCACGCCACGAGCGAGACCCCGAGCCAGGCCGGCGCGTCGGGCTTCGGCAGGAACCAGCCCCAGACTCCGGACCGCAGCACCCCGAAGACGAAGAGTCCGAGGCCGAGGATGGACAGCAGGGCGCCGACGAAGTCGATGCGGGGCCGGGCCTCGGCCGGCGCGTCGGCGACCCGCTTGGAGAGCAGCAGGATGGCGATCACGAGGATGACCTCGCCCGCGAAGACCCAGCGCCACGAGAAGTAGGTCGTCGCCGCCCCGCCGATCAGCGGCCCCACCGCGATCGCGACGGCGCCGGCCGCGGTGACGAGCCCGTACGCGGCCGGCCGCCGTTCGGTGGCGAAGTTCTCGGCGACCAGGGCCACGATGGCGGGCAGGATGAGAGCCGCTCCGATGCCCTCCAGGAAGGACCAGCCCAGCAGCAGCACGGGCAGGTTCGGGGCGATCGAGGTCGTGAACGACCCGCACCCGTACACCGCGCCACCGATCATGAACGCCCGCTTGCGGCCGATCAGGGCGCCGACCTTGCCGCCGGGGATCATGAACATCGCCATGACGAGGGTGTACGCGGTGATCGCGCCCTGGATCCCCGACACGGTGGAGCCGACGTCCTGCGCGACCGTCGCGATCGAGACGTTCATGACCGAGCTGTCGAGTGCCATCAGGAACTGCGCGGACGCGAGCGCCAGCAGGACGGTCCGGGCGGATGCCGGAACCGTCGGGGTGCCTCCGGGTGCCATGACGGAAAGCATCCCAGCAGGGGCGCGGCTGCCCGGCCGCGACGCGCCACGTCCGGGCGTGCCGCGCCCCCGCCGCTGCCGGTCACCGGCAGCGGCGGGGGCGGGCGTCGTGGGTCTCAGCGCAGAGTGAAGGGAGCCACGTGGGTCGTGGTGTCCGCTCCGCTGATGGTGAACTCGAGGTTGTAGTTGCCGTTCGGCAGGCCCTGGGTGCTGACGGGGAGGCTGTAGTTGGAGTAGAACGAGGTGTAGGTGAACCGGCCGGTGACCGGCCTGGTGACGGGGCCGGTGATGCGGATGGCCGTCAGGGTGATGTCCGGACTGGAGAGGTTGTTGCCGTTCGCGTCGCAGATCCGCAGGCTGATCACGACCTGGCCGAGCAGGCGGGGCGGCCGGCTCGGGTCGTAGAGCAGGCAGATCCGGTAGGCCACGGTGTAGGTGACGGTCCGGCTGGACGGGTTCGTGGCGATGTCCGTGGCGTTGACCGTGAACGTGCGGGTGCCGAGTGCCGAGGTGTCGACGGGGCTGCCGTTGGGCACCGTGCCCACACAGCTCGCCACGCCGGAGGTGGCGTCCGTGCACGAGTAGGACGCGGTGACCGGCTGGCGGTACAGGTAGGTGGTGCCGGCCACGGGGCGCACGATGGTGATCGTCGGCCCCGCCGTGTCGAGCCGCACCGTGATCGTCTGCGGTGCGGAGGTGTTTCCGGCGGCGTCGGTGGCGGTGTAGGTCACCACGGTGACGCCCTCTGCGGTGATGGCCACCGCGGCCGCCGCACCGGGAACGTCCGTGGACGCGATCGGCTGGGCGCCGCTCGCACTGTAGGTGATCCTGAGGACGCCGGACCCGCAGGACCCGTCAAGCGCGCCGATGTTCACGTTCGCCGGGCTGGTGGTGTTCCAGCCGGCGCCGTTCGGCGGGGGCGAGACGGTCGCGAAGGTCGCCGGCGCGGATGTGTCCGCGTCGTAGGTGAAGCGGCCGGCCGTGGTGACCGGGCTCGTGCCGTTGGCGTTGGCCACGGTGACGTCCACCGTGCCCCGCGCCTGCGGGGGCGCGTCCGCGGTCAGTTCCTCGGGCCCGACGACGTTCACGTTGGTGGCTGCCGCGGAGCCGAACTTGACGCTGGCGCCGGAGGTGGGGAATTCGGTGCCGCGCACCGTCACGGTGTTCACGCACTGGGCGAGTTCGGGCGCGTGGTCCGGGGTGACGCCGGTGACCGTGGGCGGGGACAGCGTGACGCGGTCCATCGCGGTGCCCCAGTCGCCGCCGAAGAGCCCGGTGGTGGCGCCGGCGCCGATCTGCTGGACCGTCCAGACGTCCTTGGGGTTGCTCGGGTCGCGGGCGGTGCCCGAGTAGTCACCCCAGCGCTGGCCGCCGGCGCAGCTGCATGCGTAGGCCTGGGTGCCCGCGGCATAGAAGTCGCCGAACGTCCTCGCCGGGAAGTTGCCGCCCGGCACCGCGATGGCGACCGCCGTGGGGAACATGGTGGAGGACGACGCGGTGAATCCGGAGAACAGGTCGTCCTCGTCGTTCAGGGCCAGCGAGCCGTAGTAGATGTCGCCGCCCACCATGCCGAGATCGAGGTTGGTCGTCAGAGCCTGCGTACCGCTGGTCGAGATCTGGATGTAGCGCTGGCAGACGTGGACCGCGGTGTCACCGACGGGGGTGCAGCTGACGTTGAAGACGCCCCACAGGCGGTTGTTCTGCCAGGCGACCGACAGCATCCGGTCGTCGTTGGTCTCGATGAAGGCGTCGCCCCCGGCCGGCTGGGCGGCGTCCGGCGGCGGCGGAGCGGTTCCGATACCGATGGTGTTCTCGGTCTGGGTGACCGTGCTGACTCCTGGCACGCCGGTGATGGTGGTCACCACCACGTCGGTTCCGTCGTGCTCCATCGCGAACTGGTCGTTGACGCCCGACAGCGAGGTGGCCGGTGAGACCTCGCCCTTGGTGTTGTCCTGGGCGAACGTGGTGGTGGTGACCGAGGGACCACCGGCCAGGAGTTCCGCCTTGTTGACGACCGCGGTCACCTCACCGAGGAATGTCTTGGGGGTCGTGGCCAGGTTGTAGTTGTTCCAGGTCAGGGTGACCTTGTCGTTGGTGTATCCGAGCTTGGGCCGGTCGTGCTGCACGTTGCCGGTGTTGGCGGCGACGATGTACACGGACCAGCCTCCGCGCGGGTCGGAGGTGTCGCTGACGGCGACGTCGACCTCGTCGCCGCCGGTGAGGAGTCCCTCGTACGCGGCGAAGAAGCGACCCGACCCCGCGTCGTAGTGCACCCGCGGGTCACCGCCCGAGTTCGCGGCGAAGCCGAAGAACGAACCCAGGTCGAAGACGGCACCGACGCGGTTGCCGGCCTTGTCGAAGATCTGGCCGGACCGGTTGACGAACTGGACGATGTGCGTCGGCCCGACGGCGAGCTGCGTGTCGGAGGGAGCGGTCTGGGCGGTAGCGGCGTTGTCCGCGTTCGCGAGCGTGCGGAAGGTCTTCAGCTGCTCGATGACGGCAGTGGACGGCGCCGCCTTCGAAGATGCCTTGCCCTTTGCGTCATCCGGCATCAGGGTCGCGGTGGTGACCGGCAGGCTCGCCTCCCGCCTCGGCCCTGCCGGTGCTCGCGGCTTCGGAGGGGGGAGATAGGGCTGTGGTTGCGGCTTCCCGGTGCTCCGGGGCCGTGGCAGCGACCGTACGTCCACGCGGTGCTTGAGCCGGGCCCTGGTCAGCGTCCCCTCGCCGTCGGCTTGCGACGGGACGGCTGCCGTGCGCGGGACGCCGGGCCGGGGCTCGGCAGCCGCCCCGGTGGCGGGTGTGACCACGGTGAGCGCCACGGCGAGCGCGAGGAGGAGTGCGCCCGCAGATCGGCGGCGGGCGGCTGGTGTTGTGCAGAAGCCGATGACCATGGGTCGGTGTGTAGCGGAAGGACGGGCGCCGGCGCCTCGGCCTGCGGCGCGGCGTGCCGACGTATCCCCCTCACGGACCATGCCGGCCAGGACCGATTGTCAGTGGCGGGTGCGAGGATCGGAGCATCGAGTCGGAAAGAGGGGGAGCGGCCATGTCCGGAAACCAGAACTACATCAATCACGTTGCTCTTGTACTGGACGCCAGTTCGTCCATGGCGCAGCTGAGCCGCAAGGTCGTCGAAGTTGCCGACCAGCAGATCGCCTATCTGGCCCGCCGGTCGAAGGAATTGGACCAGGAAACCCGCGTCACGGTGTACGTGTTCGCGGACAAGGTGGAGTGCGTCATCTATGACAAGGACGTGCTGCGCATGCCGTCCCTGAAGCAGCTGTACCGGGTCGGTGGAATGACGGCTCTGCTGGCGGCCACGCTGAAGTCGCAGCGGGAGCTCGCGCAGACGGCCCAACTGTACGGCGACCACAGCTTCCTGACGTTCGTCCTGACCGACGGACAGGAGAACGCGAGTCACCACTGCCCGGACGCCCCGACCAGGAAGCCGCGTGAACTGGTGCGGGCGGTGGCCTCGATGATCGAGACTCAGGAGGACAACTGGACCATGGCCGTCCTCGTGCCGGACCAGATGGGCAAGCGCGAGGCCATGCAGTGCGGTTTCCCGAAGGACAACATAGCCGTCTGGGACGCCACGAGCACTCAGGGTCTGGAGGAGGCCGGGCAGGTCATCCGGGAGGCCACCGAGAAATTCATGGTGGGCCGCTCCAAGGGAATACGTGGATCGCGGGCCGTATTCTCCGCGGGTGGGGAGGCGGTCAACAAGGAGACCATCAAGGCTGCCGGCCTCACCCCGGTGAATTCGTCGACGTACGAGCTCATACCCGTGGCACGTGACGCGGCAATCCGGGAATGGGTCGTCGAGTGCGGGCACACCTACCGGACCGGTGGCGCTTTCTATCAGCTGAGCAAGTCGGAGAAGGTCCAGGCGCGCAAGCAGATCGCGGTTCTGGAGAAGAAGACGGACCGGGTGTACACGGGGCCGGAGGCGCGGGCCCTGCTCGGTCTGCCGGACGCGGAGGTCCGCGTCAAGCCGGACCACAACGACGACTTCACGATCTTCGTGCAGAGCACCAGCGTGAACCGGAAGCTGGTGCCGGGCACGCGGCTGCTGCTGATGGTCTGAGGCCTCGGCAGGCCTGCCGGTCGACCGGTGGGCCTGCCGGTGGGCCACCCACGGCGCCGTGGGTGGCCGGCGCCGTGGGTGACCGGCGTCGTGGGTGACCGGCGTCGCGGGCGGCCGGCGCCGTGGGTGGCCGGCGCCGTAGGCGGCTCGGCACGTCCTTGCGTCACCGTCCGCGCACGCGCAGTCACCGGATGTCGCCCCGCGGGACCCTTGCGGGGGAACGGCGTAACGTGGGTCGGACCGCCACAGAACCGGAGGTACAGGACGGGAGGTGGCACGTGACCGATCCGTTCGGCTTCCTCCGGATCCCCCGCGAGGCCGTTCCGGCCCGGCCCGTCGAGGAGCGACTCGGGGACTGGGGCGAGATCCATGCGGGGCACCGCACGCTGCTGCCGCTCGTCTCGCGGCAGGCCGACCGCTGCATGGACTGCGGGATCCCCTTCTGTCACAACGGCTGCCCGCTGGGCAATCTCATACCCGAGTGGAACGCGTACGCCGCACGCGCCAACTGGCGCGCGGCGTACGAGCGGCTGCACGCGACCGACAACTTCCCCGAGGTCACCGGCCGGCTGTGCCCGGCCCCCTGCGAGGACGCCTGCGTGCTCGCGATCAACACGGACCCGGTGACCATCAGGAACGTCGAGCAGGCGATCGCGGACGAGGGCCTGCGGCGCGGCTACCTGGCGCCGCGTCCGCCGGAGCGGCGCGGCGACACGTCGGTGGCCGTCATCGGGTCGGGGCCCGCCGGGCTGGCCGCGGCGCAGCAGCTGACCCGGGCCGGCCACCGCGTGACGGTCATCGAGCGGGCCGACCGGGTCGGCGGGCTGCTGCGCTACGGGATCCCCGCGTTCAAGATGGAGAAGGCGCTCCTGGACCGCCGGATCGACCAGATGCGTGCCGAGGGCACCGAGTTCGTCACGGGTACCGACGTCGGCGGCGCGCCCGGCACCGACGCGGCGGAGCTGCGCGGGCGGTACGGGGCCGTCGTGGTCGCGGTCGGGGCCGGCGAACGACGGGAGCTGCCGGTACCGGGCCGGGCGCTGGCGGGCATCCATCAGGCGATGGAGTACCTGACCTGTGCCAACCGGATGCAGGAAGGCGACCGTGTCGCATCGCCGCTGACCGCCGAGGGGCGTGACGTGGTCGTCGTGGGCGGCGGTGACACCGGCTCGGACTGCCTCGGTACCGCCCTGCGGCAGGGCGCGCGGTCGGTGGTCCAGCTCGACATCAACGCGGAGCCCGGCGCGGGCCGGGCCGAGGGCGAGCCGTGGCCGGTGTACCCGAAGGTGTACCGGATCTCCCATGCCCATGAGGAGGCCCGCGGCCGCGCGGGCCGCGATCCCCGGCTGTTCGCGACCGCCACCCTGTGTTTCGAGGGGGACCCGGCGGGCCGGGTACGGGCGCTGCGGCTGACCGCCGTCGAGCCGGTGGCCCGCAGCCCCCTGGAGGGCACCGAGCAGGTGATACCCGCCGACCTGGTCCTGCTGGCACTGGGGTTCTCGGGCGCCGAGCGGGCGGGCGGCCTGCGCGGGCAGCTGGGGCTGGAGCTCGACGACCGCGGAAATCTCGCCCGGGATGCCGGCTTCGCTGCGGCCGGCGGGCGGGCACCGGGGGTGTTCGTCGCCGGCGACGCGGGCCGGGGGCAGTCACTGGTGGTGTGGGCGATAGCCGAGGGCCGTTCGGCGGCCGCCGCCGTGGACCGCTACCTGACCGGCTCCACGGACCTGCCGGCTCCCGTCGGCGCCCACGACCGGCCGATGTCCGCCTCGGGGAGCATGCGCTACGGGGCCTGACGGCAGGCCTGCACCAGGTGAGGCCGCCCTGGGCTACAGGGCGTGTCCCTGGTCCTCCGCAGCCGCGTCCGCCGGGTCCGGGGAGCCGGGCCAGGCGTCGCGTCCGGCGAGGTCGAGGACGAGGGCGGCGATGTTCCAGGCGTCGTCCTCGCCCCGGTGGTGGCGGCCTTCCAGGGGGAGCCCCGCGACGGTGAGGGCGCGGGACATGCCGGGGCGTTTGCGGAGGCCGTACGCGTCGGTGAAGACGGCCTTGGCGTTGGTGTGGCGGTGCCCGAAGGGGTACGGCGTGCCGGAGGCCTGGCACTGGCGGGTGAACTGGAGCCGGTCGTACTCCCCCCAGCTCGTCCACGGCCGTGCCCCCGCGGCGTGCTCGGCCGCCAGGAGCCGGCACGCCTCGGCGAAGCTCACCCCGGTGTCCACCTCGGCCTGGGTGAGGCCAGTCAGCTCCGTGCAGAAGGGGCTGACGGAGGATCGGGCGGGCCGCACCAGGATGCGGTGCCGTCCCACCCGCTCGCCCCTTCCGAGGTCGACCACCGTCAGTCCGATCTCGATGATCTCGCTGACGGCGCCGGGCGGGGGCGAGCCCTGCCAGCAGGTGGCCTCGACGTCGATCACGTTCAGCAGGTCGTGGTTCATCGTCTCGTCTCAGAAGTGGTTGCTGCGGACCGGGCCCGCCGAGCGGATCGCGGTGCGCGGCCCCGTCAGCCAGAAGGGGGCGACGGCGGCGGCGAAGGCGCGAAAGGCCGTGTCGGTGTCGGAGCCGGCCGGGGCGGAGCCGTCGCCCGGGTCGGCCGTGCCCGCATCGGCGGTGACGATGTCGCGGGCGATCGCCTCCTCCGGCCGGGTGTCGGCCTCTCCGCGGCCGTCCACGCCCAGCTGTCCGCCCCACGGCTCTGAGCCGACCTGTCGCTGGAGGCAGCTGAAGTCGGCCGGGACGGTGCCCGGTTCGGTCCACGTGCTCGCGTGCTCGTAGAGGACCTGGCCGGTCGCGCGTTCGCGCAGCGGGGCCTGGACGTCCTCGTCGTGCGCGCTCAGGTCGTACGCCACGACCAGGGTGTCGGGGCGGTCCGGTGCGTACGGCACCAGGTCCAGGCCCAGGATCTCGGCCGCCGCCAGGGCGAGGATGCGGTCGGAACGACCGGGCAGGGCGCTCACCGCGCGCGGGCTGCGGCCGGCCGCGTCCAGGGCGGTCGCCAGGCGGTCCAGGCCGCGTCGGCAGGCCTCGTAGCTGTCGCCGAGGTAGGCGTAACGACCCCGCATGACGTGGAAACCGTACGGCGAGAGCGTGCCGAGCAGCGTTCCGGTCAGCGCGAACTGCCAGCCGCGCAGGTCGGCGTCGTCCAGCGGGGCCGTCCGTACGGCTGCCTCGGCACGGTCCAGCATTCCGCGCAGCCTCTGGTGTGCCCAGGTCCACACCTCGTCCTGCGGCGCGGGCAGGCGCGCGGCCCGGTCCCGGGCGGTGGCGAGGTCGCCGGAGAGCAGGGCGTTGTACGCCACGAGGTACTGGCCGGGCCACGACTCCAGGAGGGCTTCGTGGCGCAGCAGTTCCTGGGTCGCCTCGGCGTTGCGGTCCTCCGCCTCCAGGGCGGCGACCAGCTCGGACAGGATCTGCCGGGCGGAGCCCGGAGCCAGGCGGAGCGCCTCGCGCAGGGCCGGTACGGCGGCGAAGGCGATGCCGTGCTCGATGCACAGGTGGCCGAAGTCGTAGAGGCGCTGCGCGTCGCCGGGCTTGCGGGCGGCCTCCCTCGCCGCCTTCGCGAGGCCGTCGAAGCCGACGGCCTCGGCGAGGGGGCGGACCTCGGCTGCGAGGTCCTGGAGACCGGCCGTGCCGGCGAGGGGGCGCAGGGCGCGGACGGCGCCGGATATGTCGCCGGCGGCCACATGGCGCCGGACGTCGTCGAATGAGGTGCTCATCGCCTCCGATCATGCGGGGCGGGGGCGGACCGGGCCAACAGGTTTTCCCGCCCCGGCCCGGCCGGCCCCGGCCCCGGCCGACGTCGCGCCGTTCGCCGGTGGACGACGGACTGCTCGCGCCGGCGTTCACCGGGGCCGGCATGCCGCTGGGGCAGGAGCAGCCCGGTGGCGCCGGCTAGCTCTGCGGGACGTCCTTGACGAACACGATGCCGTCGCTGTCCGCCAGGCGGGCCGGGTCGAACGGGGCGTAGCCGAACCAGGGGGACACCCGGGGCGCGGGCCGCGTGTCGCCGAGGGCGGCGGCCAGCCGCCGGGCGTCGATGACGCAGCGGTCCTCCGGGAGCGCGTACAGGATTCCTTCGAGGGTGTCCGGCGGCGGGGTGTCCACTCCCTGGTGCCGGATCGTGCCGAGGACCGTGGCCACGAAGGCGTACTCCGCGCCGAGCCGGGCGCTCACCAGCGCGCCGGCGCTCCACCATTCCAGCGGATTCCCACCCATCCGCATCGAGCTCTTCTCCCGCTGGAGATGGGAGTTGTGGGCGAAGACGAGTACCGGGCCGCGAGCGGCGAGGGCGAGGAGGTTGCGGGCCATCATCTGGTCCCGTACGCCCACCAGCCGGGCCAGGCGGGCCGGTGAGGTGTCGGCCATCCAGGAGTGGTAGCGCAGCAGGCCGGTGGCGGTACGCCCGTACAGGCGCGCCCGGTCCCATTCCTCCCGCGAGGTCGCCGTGATCAGGTGCGGCGTCTGCTCGTCGAGCAGCGCGACCAGGTCGTCGGCGAGCAGCCGCAGCCGGCCGGCCTCGGCCGACCGCCCCACGGACCGGGCCGGGTCCCTCATCGCGGCGGGTTCGGTCCACCGGTCGTCGGGGCCGAGCAGGCGGTCGAGTGCTTCCGCGGTGCAGGCGAGCAGGCCGGCGTCCACGTGGGCCGAGAGGTAGCCGTGGAGCGCGGTCAGGGCCTGGCGGGGGCTGGCGGCGGCGGTGATCTCCAGCGGGCCGTCGAATCCGGCGAAGCGGACCTGCTCGGAGGCGGGCCGGCCCTCGTTGTGGGCGCGCATCCAGCGCACGAGCTCGCGGTTGGCGGCGGAGGTGCCCCAGCCGTGGCTGATCCCGTGCTCCACGACCTCGTCGAGGGTTCCCGTGCCCGAGGTGACGTAGTCGTCCACGGCCAGGCCCGTCATGCAGTCGCTCTCGATGGCGATGGTCCGGTAGCCCTCCTGTTCGACGAGCTGCCGGAAGAGCTCGTTGCGCAGGTGGAGCAGGGTGTCCTCGCCGTGGGTGGGCTCGCCCAGGGCGAGCAGCCGGGGCCGGGACGGGAGCAGCCCCAGGACGGCGGCAGCGTCGACGGCATGGGCGGCGTGCTTGATGTCGTTAGCCATGGCTTCAACGGTATCGTTGAACCTTCGGTGGAAACTTTTTCGCGAC
The DNA here is from genome assembly GCF_019400985.1 of Streptomyces bambusae. Taxonomy (GTDB): domain Bacteria; phylum Actinomycetota; class Actinomycetes; order Streptomycetales; family Streptomycetaceae; genus Streptomyces; species Streptomyces bambusae_A. Next base: position 13,498 of record NZ_WTFF01000048.1, on the reverse strand, counting down.
GTGGCCGCAGAATCACCATGAGAATGCCGGGCTATCCTCGGCTCCATGGGGCGAAACCTTCAAAGCGGTGAGCGGCTCAGGCCGGTCGATCTGGCGCGCGGGCACGGGCTGTCCACGCAGGCGGTCCGGAACTACGAGGAGGCCGGCATCCTCCCGGCCGCCGGTCGCACGCCTCACGGCTACCGCACCTACACCCCGTTGCACGCGGGGGCACTGCGCGCGTTCCTCGCCCTGGTGCCCGGCCACGGCCACCGGACGGCGACGTCGATCATGCGGGCCGTGAACCAGGGCGCGGCCGACGAGGCGTTCCGCCTCATCGACGAGAGCCACGCCCAGCTCCTCGAAGACCGGCGGACCCTCCAGGCCGTGGAGAGCGCCCTGCGGGACCTGGAGCCCACGACGGCGCATGAGCGGGGCCGGGAATCCGCGCCGGCCGCACTGACCGCCGTGTCCGGGCCCGGAGGCACGTTCATCGGGCCGCTGGCGGACCAGCTCGGAATCCGGCCCGCGACGCTGCGCAAGTGGGAGCGGGCCGGGCTGGTGCGCCCGCACCGCGACCCGCTGACCGGCTACCGCGTCTACGACGAGGCCGACGTACGGGACGCCCGGCTGGCCCACCAGCTCAGGCGGGGCGGCTACCTGCTGGAGCAGATCGCCCCGCTGATCGCCCAGGTGCGGGCGGCCGGCGGGCTGGAGCCCCTGGAGAGCGCACTGCGCGACTGGCACGGCCGGCTGTCCGCCCGCGGGCGGGCGATGCTGGCCGGAGCCGCGGAACTGGAGGCGTACCTCCGTGAGCGCGGATAGAGGTCACACCGCCCGCCCCACCTGCGCACAGGCACACAGGCACACAGGCGCACAGCCACACAGGCACCGGATCCAGCCAAATCGATGGCTGATTCCCGACCGTTCGCCGCGCCGCCGATGAGTGACCCCGCCCCGGACGGTCTCATCACCGTTGTCCGAAGCTGAAGGAGGAGCGCATGGCTCAACTGCTGAGAGTGCAGAACTTCTGCATCTCGAGTGACGGAATCGGTGCCGGGGAGGACCAGAGCCTCGAGCACCCCTTCGGGCACGTCGATCCCGGGAGGCTGTTCGCCTGGGCCGGCGCCACGGCGAGCTGGCCCATGCGCACCGACCCCGGTGGGAGCCGGGGCCTGGACGACTACTTCACCCGCGACTACGCGCGCAACATCGGCGCCGAGATCATGGGCCGCAACAAGTTCGGCCCACAGCGCGGGCCCTGGCAGGACCTCGACTGGCGTGGCTGGTGGGGAGACGAGCCGCCGTTCCACACGCCGGTCTTCGTCCTGACCCACCACGAGCGCCCCTCCTTCACACTCTCCGACACCACGTTCCACTTCGTCGACGGCGACCCGGCCACGGTCCTCGACATGGCGCGGGCGGCCGCGCAGGGCAAGGACGTCCGGCTCGGCGGCGGGGTCACGACCATCCGCGAGTTCCTCGACGCCGACCTCGTGGACACGCTGCACGTGGTCGTCTCGCCGGTGAAACTCGGGTCCGGACTGCGCCTGTGGGACTCCCCCGACGAACTGCTCGACCGATTCCACCTCGAGACCGTGCCGAGCCCGAGCGGTGTGACCCACCACCTGTTCTGGCGCAGGTGACGCAGGAATCACGCGGGGACCCTGCCGACGGGCCGACAGTCCGACCGGTCGACCGTCCGGCAGGTCGACCGGTCGACCGGTCGTCCTGCCGGACGGCTACTGCGCTTGCAGTGCCAGCAGGTCCGGCAGCTCGCGCATGTCGTGGAAGACGACGGTGTCGCGCCCTTCGAGCTGTTCGGCCGGGGTGAGCCCGCCGGCGTAGCCGAAAGCGCGCATGCCGGCGGCGCGGGCGGCCTGGACCCCGGGGCCGCTGTCCTCGACGACCACACACGCCTCTGGAGCAACGCCCATCCGCTCGGCGGCGTACAGGAACACATCGGGAGCGGGCTTGCCCCGCCCCACCTCCGTGGCGCTGTAGATGCGCCCCTCGAAGCGCTGGTACAGGCCGGTGCGGCCCAGGGTGTGACGCATCTTCTCGTGGGTACCGCTGGAGGCCACACAGGTCGGCAACGTGATCTCGTCGAGCGCGTCGAGCAGCCCGTCGACCGGAGCGAGCCCGGCGTCCACGGACTCGCGGTGCAGCTGCTCGAACCGCTCCGCCCAGACTGCGGCCGTGTCCCGGCCGAGCCGTTCGGCGATCTGCTCGCGGATGGCGGCGTGCGAACGCCCGAGGAACCGGGCCACCACCTCGTCCTCGGTGAGCGGCCAGCCCAGTTCGGCGCCGAGAGCCACTTGGACGCGGACGGCAATGCGCTCGCTGTCGACCAGGACCCCGTCGCAGTCGAATATCACCAGTTCGATTGGCTTGATCATCCGAGGATCATAGATTCCCGGTGCGCACCCGCACTCAGCGCAGTACGGCCGCCAGCAGGTCGGTGCCCAGCGCCGTCAGGTCGGGCAGGTTGAGGGTGTGCCGGACGTAGCGGCCGTGCCGGCGGGCCGTGAGCAGGCCTGCGCGGCGCAGGACGGCGAGGTGGCGGGAGACCTCCGGGGGTGACAGTTCCCAGGCGTGGGCCAGCTCACCCGTGGTGTGCGGGCCGCGGGCCAGGGTGCGCAGCAGCCGCAGTCGTACGGGATGGGCGAGTGCCTCCAGGCGTAGGGTGACCGCTTCCAGCGATACCGGCTCCGACGGACCCGGTTCGGCCACGGGGTACTGCACCACCGGCTGCCACCCGGGCGAGTGGACCACCGCCAGGTGCGGCCGGCCGAAGACGCTGGGGATGAAGGTGATGCCGGCGCCGTGGGCCGCGGTCGTCTTGTCCAGCAGCTTGTCCACGACGATGCAGTCGCCGTCCGGTGCCAGGGTGACCGCTCCGGAGACCGATGCGAGTGCCGACCGGATGCCCTGGCGCTTCAACAGGTCGTTCTTCAGGCGCAGGTCGGTGGCGAGCTGTACGGCGACGCCCGCCCAGGCAGCGTCGAAGAAGGCATCGGCGCACTGTTCGAGGGTCTGGCGCACCCGCGCCCGTACCGCGGCCGGGTCCGCGAGCAGCCGTTCCGCGAAGGCTTCCTGCCGCGCGCCGCGGGCCTGGGCCAGCTCCAGGGCACGCTCGCGCGCGGTGGTGTCGGTGAGCGGGGAGGGGGCGGCGAGCTCGACCCGGTTGCCGCAGGTGGTGACGAGCGCGGCGGTCACGTAGGTCTCGTCGTCGATCCGGTCCACGTCGTCCAATTCCTCGGCGAGGGTCGACCGGGGCCGGGCGGGGAGCAGGAAGTCGGCTTGTGAGGAACGCCAGAGGAACTCCGCCTCCCGCAACCGCTCGGCCAGCTCCGGTCGCAGCCCGGCCCACACGTCCCCGGCCCAGCCGGCGAGCTGCGGATGGTGTCCGGGTTCGGCCAGCACGTGCAGCATCGCGGTCAGCTCGGCCAGCGGGGAGGCGGCGAACCGCAGTCGCTCGGGCGGCAGGCCGCTGATGTCGATCCTCAACGTCATTCCCTCATGGTCGCTGCCCGGAGGGCCGGTGGCAGCGTCGATTGACGGTGTCCGTCAACTGACGTGCCCGGCCCGGCGGCCGGACGCACCGTTTGACGCCATGACAACCCTGAATACGGCAACCCCGAATACGGCTACGCCGGATACAGCAACGCCGACTACGGAAACCCCGATCACCGTCAAGGTCCGGCCCCGCGCCCTCGTCCGTGCATCCGGAGGCCCCCGCTATGCCGTCGCCCTGGCCGTGGACGCGCTCGGCACCGGCCTGCTGCGGCCCTTTCTGCTGCTCTACGGGGTGACGGTACTGAGGCTGTCCGCGCCGGTCACCGGCATCGCCATGACGGTCGGCGTCGTCATGGGTCTGGTGTGCATGCCCGCGGTGGGCCGCTGGCTGGACCGGGGCGCACGCAGCACCGTCGTGGCGGCGTCGATGCTGGTACGGGTGCTGGGCGTGGTACTGCTGCTGGCCGCCCCCGCGGGGCACGTCTGGCTGTTCGCGGCGGCGGCGCTCTTCCTCGGCATCGGCAACCAGGCCTGGCCGGCCGCCCACGCGGCGCTCGTGGCCACGCTCGCCCACGGCCGGGAGCGGGACGCGGCGCTGGCAGCGGGCCGCTCCCTGCGCAACGCCGGCCTCGGCGTGGGGGCGCTCCTGGCCACCGTGTGCCTGGCGGGCGGCACCACCGCGCTGCGGGTGCTGGCCGCCGCCACCGGGCTCGCCTATCTGGTGGCGGCGGGCCTGGCGTGGTCGGTCCGCCTGCGCGTCGATCCGGCCGCGGCCCCGGCCGGGGACGGGGGTGACGGGGCGGCGCCCGCGCCTCGGATGCGCGCGCTGCTGGCCGCCAACGTGGTCTATGTCTTCTGCCTCAACATCCCGGAGATCGCGCTCCCCCTGATCCTGGTGACACAGTTGCACGCGTCCCCGGTGTGGTCGGCGGCCATCTTCGTGGCCAACACGGTGCTGGTGGTCACCCTGCAGGTGCCCGTCACCGTCCTGATGTCCCGCTTCCCGCGGCGGACGGTGCTGGCTCTCGCCGGGGTGGTGCTCGCCGTGTCCTACGCCGGCTTCCTCGCGGCCACCTCACTGGGGCACGGCTGGGGTGCCCCGGCCGTCGCCGCGGTGTCCGTGCTCTGCACCCTCGGCGAGATCGTCTACGCCGGCACCGCCACCGCTCTCGTCACCGCCCTGGCCCCGGCCCATGCCCTGGGACGCGCCCTCGCCCGCTTCGAGCTCTCCACGGGCTTCGGCCTCGCCGTCTCCCCCGCCGTCATCACCGCCCTCGCACCGCACGGCCCGGCCGCCCTCTGGGGCAGCCTCGCCGCTGCGACGCTCGCCTCCGCCGGCGCCGTCGCCCTGGAGAAGGACCGGGACCGGGGAACGGGGCTCGACGAAGTCAGAACTTGCCCGTGTGTTCCGCCACGCGGTGCCCCAGTTGCCGGCTGAACGCCGTGCGGAAGCTCGTGGACAGCGGCGGCCAGCCCCAGAAGTCGAAGGCGAGAGCACCCAGTGCGAAGCCGGAGTCCCACTGCCACTCGGTGACCGGGACCGAGGCGCCGCAGGTGGAGCAGGGGGCTCTTCCCTCGCCCGTTTCCGTCCAGGCGGCGATGGCGTCCTTGAACGGCCGCCAGACCTGTTCGTCCGCCTCGAACTGCTCGGGGTAGTCGATGACCACGGTCCTGGTCCCGCACCGGGGGCAGACGGCGTACTCCGCCTCGTCGGCCCCCTGGCCGCCCACGTGGTAGTGGCGCCCTACGATGACGGCCACCGGGCCCGGCAGCCAGTGCGGGTCCGACGCATCGGCGACGGCCCGTGCCCAGTTCGGACCCGGAACATAGCCCTTGTCCACGGTCAGGCTGTACACGCCGTCGCCGGACAGCTCGCGCGTGATCAGGCCCTCGGCGACCATCCAGTCGGTCATCCGCTCCGCGAGCTGCCCGGCCTCCTCGCCGGTCACCTCGACATCGACTATCCGCTCGAAGTAGTCACCCATGGTCTCCGCCTCCCGTTGATCGGTCCCGGACACTGTGCCACTCCCCTCCGACACCTGCCGACCGTCTCATTCGAGGGCCGTGAGGACCCGGTCCGGGGTGAGGGGCAGTTCGCGGATCCGGCGGCCGGTGGCGTGGTGGAAGGCGTTGCCGATGGCCGCGGCGGTGCCGACGATCCCGATCTCCCCGATGCCCTTGCCTCCCACGGGGTTGAGGTGCTTGTCGTGCTCGTCGAGCCAGTGCACCTCGATGTCGGGCACGTCGGCGTGGACGGGCACGTGGTAGGAGGCGAGGTCGCTTTCGGTGAAGTCCCCGAAGGCGGGGTCCACGCCGCTGTGTTCGGTGAGGGCCATGCCCAGGCCCATGACCATGCCTCCGACGAACTGGGAGCGGGCGGTGAGCGGGTTGAGGATGCGGCCGGCGGCGAAGACGCCCAGGAGCCGCCGTACCCGCACCTCGCCGGTGACGGTGTCGACCTGCACCTCGGCGAACTGGGCGCCGAACGCGTGCCGGGCGTACGGGGACCGCTGCTTGGCGGAGGCCGTCGTATCGGCCGACACGGACAGTCCGGGCTCCGGCAGCGGTCGGGGATGGCGCTCGAGCAGGGCTACGAGGTCCGCGCAGGCGTCGTGGACCGCCCAGCCCCATGAGGCGGTGCCGGCCGAACCGCCGGCCACCGGGCCCGGCGGCAGCGCGCTGTGCCCGATCTCCACCGTGACCCGGTCCGGCGGGACCCGCAGCGTGTCGGCCGCGATCTGTCCCAGGACGGTGCGCGCGCCGGTTCCGAGGTCCGTGGCGTTGGTCTGGACGAGGTACGTACCGTCGGGGCGGGCGTGGACCCGGGCGGAAGCGGGGGCGACGTAGACGGGATAGGTGGACGAGGCGACTCCGGTGCCGATGAGCAGCGGGCCGTCCCGGCGCGGTGTGCGGTGCGCGGCCCAGTCGAAGAGGGCGGCCCCTTCCCGCAGGCAGGCCACGAGGTGGCGGCTGCTGAACGGGCGGCCGCTGTCGGGCTCGGCGTCGGGCTCGTTGCGGATGCGCAGCTCGACCGGGTCCGTGCCGAGGGCGTCGGCCAGCTCGTCCACGGCCGATTCGAGGGCGTACATGCCCGGGCACTCCCCGGGCGCCCGCATCCAGGAGGGTGTCGGCACGTCGAGGGCGACGACCCGGTGGGTGGTCAGCAGAGCGGGCGCGGCGTACATGACACGGGCCGGTACGGCGGCCTGCTCGACGAACTCGCGGATGCGGGAGGTGTGGGTGGTGACCTCGTGCGCCAGGGCGGTGAGGGTGCCGTCCGTACGTGCGCCCAGGCGGACGCGGTGCAGCGTGGGCGGGCGGTGGCCGACGACGGCCGGCAGGTGGCGCCGGGGCAGGGCCAGGGTGACCGGGCGGCCGGTGTACCGGGCGGCCATCGCGGCCAGGACGACGTGCGGGCGGGGAGTGCCCTTGCAGCCGAACGCGCCGCCGACGTGCTCCGAGACCACGGTGACACGGTCCTCCGGCAGCCGGAAGAGTGCGGCCAGCGCCTGGCGTACGAGCCCGGTGCCCTGACTGGAGTCGTACACGGTCAGGGCAGCCGCGCCGGCGTCCCCGGCGTCCCCGGTCTCCCCCGCTTCCCCGGCCTCCCACAGGGCGGTGGCGGCGTGCGGCTCCATGGGGTGGTTGTGCAGCGGCGGCACGGTGTACGCGCAGTCCACCTGCACCTCGGCGGCGGCGAACGCGGCGACCGCGTCACCCCGTTCACGGTGTGCCGGGTAGCCCCCGTTGACGATTTCGGGGGTGTAGAGGTCCGGGTGGTCGGTGCGCAGGCCGGTGTCGTGCGGGTCGGTGTCGTAGGTGACGCGGACGGCCGCGGCCGCGGCCCGGGCGGCCTCGGTGCTCTCGGCGACGGCGAGTGCTACGTACCAGCCGCGGTGCGGCACGGCCAGGTCCTGGAGCACGCGCAGGTTGGGGTCGTCGGCGGGGCCGAGCCGCGGGGCGTCGTAGGGGGTGAGGACGGCGAGGACGCCGGGCAGGGCGAGCGCGGCCGCGGTGTCCACGGCGGTGACCTGCCCCCGGGCCACGGTCGCGGGCACCGGCCAGGCGTACGCCCGGTCCGGCAGGGCGTGTTCGGCGGCGTAGCGGGCCGTTCCGGTGACCTTCAGCAGGCCTTCACGGCGGGTCGCTGGGACGCCGAGGGCGGGCGTCCGGGCGGGGGGCTCGGGGTCCATGGCGGCTCTCGTTCCTCCTGGCTCAGGGGCGGGTGGTGCGCGGACCGGGGCGTGGCGGGTCAGGAGCGGGCCGCGCGGGCGAGGGCGAGGAGCACGTCGCAGGCCAGGTTGCGCGCCAGGGGCACCTTGTACGCGTTGTCGCGCAGCGGCTGGGCCCCGGCCAGCTCGGCCTCGACGGCCTGCCGTACGGCGGTCTCGGTGGGGTCGGCACCCCGCAGGAGTTCCTCGGCGGCGGAGGCGCGCCACGGCCGGTGCGCCAGCCCGCCGAAGGCCAGCGCGACACGGCGTACGCGGCCGTCGGCGATGTCCAGCAGGGCGGCGACGGAGGCGAGCGCGAAGGCGTACGAGGCCCGGTCGCGTGCCTTGCGGTAGCGGCAGGGCAGGCCGGCGGTCTCCGGCGGGAGGAGGACCGCCGTGACGATCTCGCCGGGCTCCACGACCGTGTCCCGTTCGGGGTGTTCACCCGGCAGTCGGTGGAAGGCGGCCGCGGGTACGGAGCGGGTGCCGTCCGGCCCGTGCAGCTCGACGGACGCGTCGAGCACGGCGAGGGCCACGGCCAGGTCGGAGGGATGGGTGGCGATGCACTGCGGGGAGTGGCCGAGGACGGCGTGGTCGCGGTGGCTCCCGTCGCGGGCGCCGCAGCCGCTGCCCGGCTCGCGCTTGTTGCAGGGCTTGGCGACGTCCTGGAAGTACGGGCAGCGGGTGCGCTGGAGCAGGTTGCCGCCGGTGGTGGCGACGTTGCGCAGCTGGGCGGACGCGCCGGCGAGGACGGCCTGCGCCAGGACGGGGTAGCGGGTGCGGACGAGGGGGTGGGAGGCGAGGGTGGCGTTGCGGACGCCGGAGCCGATCCGCAGGCCTCCGTCGGAGGTCTCCTCGACGGAGGCGAGCGGCAGGCCGGTGAGGTCCACGAGGGTGTCGGGGGCTTCCACCCCGAGCTTCATCAGGTCCACCAGGTTGGTGCCGCCGCCGAGGTAGCGGGAGCCGGGCCGTCCGCCGTGGGCAGCGACGGCCTCCGGCAGGCCGGTGGGGCGCAGATAGGCGAACGGCTTCACGCGCCCACCTCGCCGCGCACCGCCTCGCCGTGCACCGCCTCGCCGTGCACCGCCTCGCCGTGCACCGCCTCGCCGCGCACCGCCCCGCCGCGCACCGCCCCGCCCGGGGCCGCGTTCTCCCGTGCCGCGACCACGTCCCGGACGGCGTCCACGATGCGCGGGTAGGCGCCGCAGCGGCACAGGTTGCCGCTCATCCCCTCGGCGATCCCGGCGCGGCTGAGGTCCGCGCTCCCGGGGGCGGCGGCGGCCTCGGCGAGCAGACCGGTGGCGGAGCAGAGCTGGCCGGGCGTGCAGTAGCCGCATTGGAACGCGTCCCGCTCCAGGAACGCCTCCTGGAGGGGGTTCGGCCCCGCCGGGCCGAGGCCCTCCACCGTGGTGACGTCGGCCCCGTCCTGGGCCACGGCGAGCAGCAGGCAGCTGTTGGCGCGCCGCCCGTCGACCAGGACGGTGCAGGCACCGCACTGGCCGTGGTCGCAGCCCTTCTTGGCACCGGTCAGGCCGAGGTGTTCGCGCAGCAGGTCGAGGAGCGTGACCCGGTGGTCCAGCTCGCCCTCGTACCGCTCACCGTTCACCTGCAGCCGAACACGGGAGCGGGTCCTCTCGATCGGATGCGCCACTGTCACCCCTTATTCGCGACACCTTATTCACGGCAATGTCCCGGAATGTAGATGTATATCGCTTCAGATGACCCGCCGAAGCGCATTTCACACTCCCGGGCGGGGCAAGCGGGGCGCCGACCCCGGTTCCGGGCCGCGCCTCGGGCGGCCGTCCCCCGGGAGGGAATTAGAAAAATCTTCTACTTTGCCCCTGTCGGTCCGCGGTGGTTCGCCGTACCCTCGTGGCGGAGTTGCGGCTTCGGGGAGGCGACATGGGTCTGTTGCACGCCTGGCGCATGCAGAAGCTGGTTTCGGACGCCAGAACCGCTTTCGACCGGGGTGACCTCACGTTCACCGCAGGCTTCGACATCGACACGCGCGCCAGAGTGTCCATGCGGAAGATCCGCAAGGAGATCGACCTGATCGTGGATGCCGTGGAGCGGATCGGTTGGGAGTGTGTCCGGGTCGCGCCGTTCCTGGCCTCCGTCGAGATCGACTTCGTCCGCAGGCCCTGAGCCGCCGGGGACGGCCGTCGGCGACGGAACGGCAGGCCCCAGGACCGGCAACACCTGGAACTCCGGGCTGTCGTCGGAGGAGTTCGCGGCGGTCAAGGGTGTCGGGGTCGACCCGGTCGGGCTGGTCTCGATGCCCGCCGCGGACCGGCCGCCGGCCACCGGCCACCGGCCACCGGCCACGCTACTCGGTCTGAATCGCGTCGGCCGGGACCTCGAAGACGTACGCGATCCCGTCGTGCTCGTTGCCCCGCTCGCCGACGCGCGTGAATCCGAAGCCCGCGATGGTGGCCAGGGACGCGGCGTTGTCGGAACTGATGGTGGCCCGCACGGTCCTGACACCGGGTTCGGCAGCGGCCCTGACGAGCAGCGCCCTCAGCATGGCGCGGGCATAGCCCTGGCGGCGGTACGTGGGCACGACGCAATAGCCGACCTCGACCATGCCGGCCTCGTCCGGCGGCCCGTGGAAACCGGCGTCGCCGATGACGGTCCCGTCCGGCTCGGACACCGCGGCCCGCGTGGTCCACGGCGCGGCAGAGGGGTCCTCGGCGAGCTGGTCGGCGCGGTAGGCGAAGATCGACCGGGCCCGGTCGCAGACGAAGTGCTCGTCCAGGGCGACCCCGGCCTCGGCGCTGCCGCCGGCGAGATCACCGTCGGCGAGCGCCCGCAGCGCCTTCGCGTTGAGCTCGACGAAGCGGACGCGTTTGGGGAGGGAGAGGAGTTCGCTGTTCATCGCGGAGATCCTCGCCCAACACACGGGGCCTGTCCATGGCTTTACGGCTTCGACGGACGGTGTCAGTGGCCGCGGGTAGGGTCCGGGGCATGATCGACCGGATACGCAGAGGCTTTCGCGACCACGAGGTGAACCTCGTCCTCGCCCGGGGTTCGTCCCTCGCCGCGCTCACCGCAGGACTCCGGGCGCAACGACGCGAGCCCCTCTCCCTCGGGGAGACGGACGGCTGGGCGTGGGGGGTGCACGAGATGGTGACCGCGGAGACCGACGGGCAGGAGGTCGACTACCGGCGGATCTGCGCGGACGGGAGCGAGCTCGTGGTGTTCGTCACCGAGCCGTGCAGCGTGAAGGCCCACGCACCGCGGGTCATGTACTTCCGCGACGGCCGTTGCATCCTCACCTTCAGCCTTGAGGACATCGAGCAGCGGGCCGGCGACAACCCGGACCACCTGTCGCCCGAACTCCTGGCCGCCGGCCTGATCGGTCCCGACGCGTACTGCGACGAGGACGAGGCGGACGACGGGCACGACTGCTTCGACCACTGCGCCGACGACCGCGCACGCATCGTGCAGGTGGTCGTCGACTTCTTCGGCCTGCCGGAGGTGGTGGCCCCGTGACCGCGCTCCGGCTCGCCCCGCACACGTACGTCACCTTCTGCAAGGGCCTGCCCCTGACCACCCTTGCGGGCATCTTCGCCGAGGCCGGGCTGCCGGCCGCCCGTGACAGCGGGGAGTCCCGCGGCTGGGCCTGGGTGGCCCACCCGGCCTGGGCCGCGGACCAGGACGACCGCGGCGCCACGGACCTGGCGCGGGACATCACGGGGTACCGGTACGCGGACCGGGTGCCCGCGGGGCCGGGCGCGGCTGCGCCGGAGACGGTCTTCCTGGCCTCCACACCTGCCTGTGACTGCCCGCGGGGGCGCTACTACTTCGTCCCGCAGTGCCCCGAGCACCCGTTCCAGTTCCAGTACAGCCGCGGCGGCTTCGAGCAGACGGCTTTCAACGTCGGCCGACGCCGCGAGTCCCTGCGGAGCGGGGCCCGGGCCGACCTGCTCGTCCGCGAGCTCCTGGCCGCCGGGATCGTCGGCCGCGACACGCCCGGCTACGACGCCGACCCCGACTTCAACGCCGACGGGGCCCACACGGTCCGCATCATCGCCGACCACTTCGGGTTGCCGTCCCGGCCGTTCGGCGGGGGCGCCCCGTCGGGTCGGTGACCGGGGAGGGAGCCGTCAGCAGGTGATGGTGACCTCGTGGACGACCGGCTTGGCCGCCCACGGGTAGGAGGACACCCCGAAGGTGCCGCGGACGGTCGAGCCGCAGGGCACGTTGGTGGTCAGCCCGCGTACTTCGAGGGTCGTGGAGGTGAAGAGGACCTCCTTGGTACGGGTCTCGGGCGAGGCTACGCCGACGACTTCCGCGGACAGCGTCGTGAAGAGTTGCTTCGGCGCGGGCATCGGGCTGCCCGGGGAGGGCGGGCCGGCGAGGGAGACCTTGCCGTAGATCTCGACGGTGGTGCCGGTGATCTCGGCACAGACCTTGGTGGCCAGACCCGCCTGGAGGCCTGACGCCCCGCAGGAGGTGACGGTCCCGGTGGTGTTCGGGGAAGGGGCGGCGGCGCCGGCGGGGGCGATCGCTAAGACGGTCAGTCCTGCGACGCCGGCCGCGAGGAGGGCGAGTCTGCTCATGGATGTACTCCTTGTCATGACGCCGTCCGGGCTTGCCCCGAACGGCCTATGTCATGTGATATTTCACGTGGCATCAGAACGCAAGTTGATCCCGGCCTGAACTCTTCCCACCCTCCATATGGCCTTCATGGTCTTCTGTGCCCTTCATGGCCTGCTCAGAGGCGGAGAAGGCCGCCGCCGGGAACTCGCCCCGGCGGCGGCCCCGTTGCGGTTCAGCCGAGCCTGGCCGCCGCGTACGCCTCCATCGCGGCCAGCTGGTACTCGGCCAGGCCCGGCGCGATCACCTCGTACGCGGCCTGCCACTGCTCGTTGTCCACGCAGGACCGCGCGATCGCCCGGTACTCGTCGACGGAGACGGCTCCCAGCTGCACCAACGCCTCGTACTGGGCGTCGATCTCGACCTGGACGGGGTCGGCGTCGGCCGGGACCCCCGCGGCCATCAGTTCGGCGATCCGGATCATCTGCGCCGTGCGGTCGCGGTGCTTGGCCTCGATCTCGGCCGGACTCAGACCGGCGGTCAGCCGGACGGCCTGCTGTGCCAGCTCGGGGAAGTCACGCAGGGTCTCCTCGTACTGGGAGGGCTGCACTCCGGCGAAGAGGTTCTCCGGTCGGTTGATGGTCATACGACTGCCGTCCTTTCGGGACCGTTCCAGATCGGCGATCGTGCGGGAGACGGTGGCGGCCAGGGCGTCGAGCCGGTCCCGTTCGGCGAGCAGCCGCCGGTGGTGGCCGCGCAGCGCCGCCACCTCGTCGACCTGCTCGGCCAGGACGCGCCCGATCTCGGGCAGCCCCACGCCCAGCGCCCGCAGTACGAGGATCTGCTGGAGCTGGCGGAGCTGCCGCTCGGCGTAGTAGCGGTGGCCGTTGGTACCGATCCGGGCCGGTGGGAGCAGCCCGATCTCGTCGTAGTGCCGCAGGGTCCGGGCGGTCACGCCCGACATCCGGGCCACCTCCGCGATCGGCCAGTCCATCGTCGTTCCTCACGAGCGTCGCGGGCCGGCTCTTTCCGGCCCTGGTCAGGACGGTAGAAGCTGCCGCAGCGACAACTTCAACCCCGGACGCCGGACACGTCCTGTCCGGGCAGGCGGAAGCCGTTGAAGAGGTCGTCCAGGCCGCGCAGGGCCAGGCGGGTGGGGGTGGCGCGGACGGCGAGGTCGCGGGCGGCCGCCGCCAGCGGGTTGCGCAGGGCGCCCAGGCGGCCGACCCGGCGGGCGCGGACGCGTACGG
>NZ_WTFF01000479.1 GCF_019400985.1 Streptomyces bambusae | reverse complement strand
GCAGAGGACGTAAGCCGAGCAACGCCGGGTCTGCGGGGGCTGGGGGTGTTGTATAGGAGCAGGGTGCGGGGGGGGGCCCCCGCCCCGGAACCTCCCCCCGGCCTGCGTCGGGGGGTCCCCCAGGCGCCACAAGGGCCGGCGGGGTGGGATGGGCCCGCTGCGCGCCTTTCCCAGCCCCGCCGGCGTTTGAGCGGCCCCCGCCCGCCCGGTCAGCCCTCCGTCAGCGAGGCCAGCAGCACGTCCGCTGCCGCGTACGGGTCCAGCTCACCCGCGGCCACCCGGGCCGCAAGCCCGCCCAGGTGCGCGTCGCCGTGGACGTCGGCCATCCGCGCCCGCAGGGTCGTGACCGCGATGGTCTCGACCTCCCGCGCCGCACGGGCAACCCTTCGCTCGGCGAGGATCCCCCGCTCGTCCATCCAGGCCCGGTGCTTCTCCAGGGCCTCCACGACCTCGTCCACGCCCTCCGCGCGCGCGGCCACCGTCTTGACGATCGGCGGGCGCCAGTCGCCCGGGCCGCGGGTCTCGCCCAGGCCCAGCATGTGGTTCAGTTCCCGGGCCGTGGCGTCGGCGCCGTCCCGGTCCGCCTTGTTCACCACGTAGACGTCGCCGATCTCCAGGATGCCGGCCTTGGCGGCCTGGATCCCGTCGCCCATGCCCGGCGCGAGCAGCACCACGCAGGTGTCCGCCTGGGCCGCGATCTCCACCTCGGACTGGCCGACACCGACGGTCTCGACCAGGATCACGTCGCAGCCCGCCGCGTCCAGGACGCGGATCGCCTGCGGGGCCGCCCACGACAGGCCGCCCAGGTGGCCGCGGGTGGCCATCGAGCGGATGTAGACGCCGGGGTCCGAGGCGTGGTCGGACATCCGCACCCGGTCACCGAGCAGGGCGCCGCCGGAGAACGGCGAGGAGGGGTCCACGGCGAGCACGCCGACCCGCTTGCCCGCCCGCCGGTACGCCGTGACCAGCGCCGACGTGGAGGTCGACTTGCCGACACCCGGCGAGCCGGTCAGGCCCACCACGTACGCGCCGCCGGTCAGCGGGGCCAGCGCCGCCATCACCTCGCGCAGCTGCGGGGACGCCCCCTCGACCAGTGAGATCAGCCGGGCCACCGCCCGCGGCCTGCCCTCGCGGGCCTGGGCCACCAGCTGGGGGACGTCCACCGTCATACGTGCTGCGCTCCTCGGTTCGCTTGTCGTTTGCCGCCGGGCGGCCGCAGGGCCGCGATGGCTGGGGGCCCTTGCGGGCCCGCCGGGCCGTGCCGGACCGGCACCGGAGCGGTCCGGCACCGGCCAGGCCGTCGGGCCCCAGGCCGCCAGGCCTCGGGCTGCCAGGCCTCGGGCCATGAGACCCGAGCCCGTCAGACCTCAGGCCGTCAGGCCTTGGGCACGCGCACGATCAGCGCGTCGCCCTGCCCGCCGCCGCCGCACAGCGCGGCCGCGCCGACCCCGCCGCCCCGGCGCTTGAGCTCCAGGGCCAGGGTGAGGACCACCCGGGCACCGGACATGCCGAGCGGGTGGCCGAGCGCGATGGCGCCACCGTTGACGTTCACCTTTTCGGAGGTGACGCCCAGGTCCTTCATTGACTGGTGGGCGACGGCGGCGAAGGCCTCGTTGATCTCGATCAGGTCGAGGTCGGAGACCTCCAGGCCCTCCTTCTTGAGGGCGTGCAGGATCGCGTTGGACGGCTGCGACTGGAGCGAGTTGTCCGGGCCGGCCACGTTGCCGTGGGCGCCGATCTCGGCGATCCACTCCAGGCCCAACTCCTCCGCCTTGGCCTTGCTCATCACGACGACGGCGGCGGCGCCGTCGGAGATCTGCGAGGCGGTGCCGGCGGTGATGGTGCCGTCCTTGGCGAAGGCCGGGCGCAGCTTGCCGAGGGACTCGACGGTGGTCTCGCCGCGGATGCCCTCGTCCTTCGAGAAGACGACCGGCTCGCCCTTGCGCTGCGGGATCTCGACCGGGGTGATCTCGGCCTCGAAGATGCCATTCTTCTGCGCGGCGGCGGCGCGCTGGTGCGAGAGCGCGGCGATCTCGTCCTGGACCTCGCGCGGGATGCCGAGGCGGGCGTTGTGCTTCTCGGTGGACTCACCCATCGCGATGCCGTCGAAGGGGTCGGTGAGGCCGTCGTGCGCCATCGTGTCGAGCATCTCGATCGCGCCGTACTTGAAGCCCTCGCGGGACTTCTGCAGCGCGTGCGGGGCGTTGGTCATCGACTCCTGGCCGCCGGCCACGACGATGTCGAACTCTCCGGCGCGGATCAGCTGGTCGGCCAGCGCGATGGCGTCCATGCCCGAGAGGCAGACCTTGTTGATCGTCAGCGCGGGCACGTTCATCGGGATGCCGGCCTTGACGGCGGCCTGGCGGGCGGGGATCTGGCCGGCGCCGGCCTGGAGCACCTGGCCCATGATCACGTACTGCACCTGGTCGCCGGAGATCCCGGCCCGGTCCAGCGCGGACTTGATGGCGAAGCCGCCGAGGTCGGCGCCCGAGAAGGACTTCAGCGAGCCCAGCAGCCGCCCCATGGGCGTGCGGGCCCCAGCGACGATCACTGAAGTGGTGTGGTTCGTTCCGGACATGAGGCACAGCCCCCTGGATGAGGAGTGAACGAGGGTTTACGTCAATGTACTGAGCGGTACCGCATGCGGTCACCGGGCAGTCGGTGTGATCGCGCGCACGTTGCGTAACCACCCTTCGTAGCAGTCCACTGGTCCCATGCTGACAAGGATCGACCACATCGGGATCGCGTGCTTCGACCTCGACAAGACCGTCGAGTTCTACCGCGCCACCTACGGCTTCGAGGTGTTCCACACCGAGGTCAACGAGGAGCAGGGCGTCCGCGAGGCCATGCTCAAGATCAACGAGACCTCCGACGGCGGGGCGTCCTACCTCCAGCTCCTGGAGCCCACCCGCGAGGACTCCGCGGTGGGCAAGTGGCTGGCCAAGAACGGCGAGGGCGTCCACCACATCGCCTTCGGCACCGCCGACGTCGACGCCGACGCCGAGGCCGTCCGCGGCAAGGGCGTCCGGGTGCTCTACGACGAGCCGCGCAGGGGCTCGATGGGGTCGCGGATCACCTTCCTGCACCCCAAGGACTGCCACGGTGTGCTGACCGAACTCGTCACCTCCAACCCCGATCACTGACCACCCCATTCCCCGGCCGGTAGAGTGGCGTCTGGCTCGGCCGGGGTTCGGTGCGGAGGGGGTCGGGGCCCATGACCCCTGCCCTGGTATCTGACACCATTCCCCGGGGGCGCCGTTCAGCGGGCGGACGGTGCTCATTTGGGAGTGAGCTTGCGACCAGGGGACGGATGGGACCGCGCTGTGCGGGGCTACGAACGCCAGGAGAGCCATCAGGCTGAGGCCGACCATCTCTCGCGCTTCGAGGCCGAGATGGAGCGGCTCAAGAAGGAGCGCGAGAAGGCCGTCCAGCATGCCGAGGACCTGGGGTACCAGGTCGAGGTGCTGCGGGCCAAGCTCCACGAGGTACGTCGCGCCCTCGCGTCCCGCCCCGCCTACAACGGCCAGGACATCGGCTACCAGGCCGAGCAGATGCTGCGCGACGCGCAGATCCAGGCCGACCAGATGCGCTCCGACGCCGAGCGCGAGCTGCGCGAGGCCCGCGCCCAGACCCAGCGCATCCTCCAGGAGCACGCCGAGCACCAGTCCCGGCTCCAGGCCGAGCTGCACGCCGAGGCCGTCAACCGCCGCCAGCGCCTGGACCAGGAGCTCAACGAGCGCCGCCAGACCGTCGAGGCGCACGTCAACGAGAACGTGGCCTGGGCCGAACAGCTGCGCGCCCGTACGGAGTCCCAGGCGCGCCGGCTCCTGGAGGAGTCCCGCGCCGAGGCCGAACAGTCCCTGAACGCCGCCCGCGCCGAGGCCGCCCGGGTCGCCGAGGAGACCCGCCGCCGGCTGGCCGAGGCCTCCGAGGCCGGCCGCGCCGAGGCCGAGGCCACGCTGCTGCGCGCCCGCAAGGAGGCCGAGCGGCTGCTGGCCGCCGCGTCCGCGCAGGCGCAGGAGGCCACCGAGCACGCGGAGCGGCTGCGCGCCAGCACCGCCGCCGAGGCCGAGCAGACCCGGCAGCAGACCCTGGACC
>NZ_WTFF01000478.1 GCF_019400985.1 Streptomyces bambusae | reverse complement strand
GCCCCGGCGCGGGCCCCGGTGCGGGCCCCGGCCCGGGCCTGGCGCCGTCCGCCCCGGCCGAGCCCGACGAGCTGGTGGCGCGTTGACCTCGTCCGTCCCCTGACCCGGGTCGGACGCCGAGACAGCCGAGACAGTGGAGGCAGACCTCGTGGCAGACCCCGTGGCACACCCGGTGAAGCGGATGGACGACCTCGTGGTGGTCGGCGCGGGCCCGTACGGGTTGTCGGTCGCCGCGCACGCGGCGGCCGCCGGGCTCGACGTACGGGTGCTCGGGCGCCCGATGGCGTCCTGGCGCGACCACATGCCGGAGGGGATGTTCCTGAAGTCCGAGCCCTGGTCGTCCAACCTCTCCGCGCCAGGCGGCCGGTACACCCTCGCCGAGTTCTGCGGCACCCGCGGGCTGACCGCGGCCCACGGCGAGCCCCTGCCCCTCGACACGTTCAGCTCCTACGGCCTCTGGTTCGCCCGGCACGCCTGCCCACCGGTCGAGGAACTGACGGTCACCCATGTCTCCCCGCAGGGCGAGGGGTTCCGGATCACCACCGACCAGGGGCCGCCCCTGCTGGCCCGGACCGTCGTCCTGGCCGTCGGGGTGATGCCCTTCGTACACGTCCCCGCCGCCCTGCGCGAGCTGCCGCCCGGGCACGGCTCGCACAGCAGCGACCATCGCGACCTGAGCGGCTTCGCCGGCCAGGACGTCGCCGTCCTCGGCGCCGGGCAGGCCGCCCTGGAGACCGCGGCGCTGCTGGCCGAGTCGGGGGCCCGGCCGCGCCTGGTCGCCCGGAGCGGCCGGATCAACTGGAACAGCGTGCCGCAGCCCCTCGAACGCCCCCTGCTGCGCGCCCTGCGCGACCCGCACAGCGGGCTCGGCACCGGCTGGCGCAGCTGGGTGTGGTCGGAGCTGCCCTGGGCGGTACGGCGGCTGCCCGTGGCCACCCGGGAGCGGATCGCCGCGACGGCGCTGGGCCCGGCCGGCGCCTGGTGGCTGCGGGAGCGCTTCGAGCGGCGGGTGCCGGTGCTGCTCGGGCACCGGCTGCACCGGGCGGTCGCGGTGGGCGACCGGACCCGCCTGGGCCTGACCACGGCGGCCGGCGAGTCCGTGGTCCTCGACGTCGCGCACGTGATCGCCGCCACCGGCTTCGTCCCGGACCTGGGGCGGCTGGGGCTGCTGGACGCCGGCCTGCGCACGGCGCTGCGCACGGTCGGCGGCACCCGGACGCCGGAGCTCGGCTCCGGTTTCGAGTCGTCGTGGCCGGGACTGTTCTTCGCGGGACTGTTGACGGCTCCCTCGTTCGGCCCTTCCATGCGATTCGTGCACGGCGCCGGCTTCGCGGCGGGGAGACTGGTGGCAGGAGTCCGCCGCCGACTCGCCGCGCGCGGTCCGCTGCCGGGCTCCGCCGGCACCGCCGCGGCACCCGCCGGGCCGGTCGCCGGACAGCCGAAGACCTACCTGCGCTGAGAGGGGTCCGCGATGAGCCCGGAGCGAGCACAGGGGCGGGGCTGGGTGCGCATCCCGGCCGGCCGCAGGGAGCAGCCCCCGCCCCCCGCCCCCGGCGGGCGGCCGGGTGCCGCGCCGCCGTACGCCGATCCGACGACGGCGATCTACCAGTCCCTCGTCAAGCGCTGGCGGGAGGCCGGACGCACCCTTCCCGGGCATCCTGACGAGGAGTGGGAGCGGCTGATCTCCCAGCCCTGCTGGCCCGGCCGGTAGGCCGTGTCCTCCGTGTCGGGCCCGGACAGCGTGTGGCCGTGAGGTGGTGAGAGGTGGTGAGTCGCGTGGAAGAGGACCCCGGAGCGCCCCGGCCGCCCGGCCCGTCCCGCTCGTCGCCCCGGACCACCGGTCCCGGGGAGCGGCTCGCGCTGAACGGCATGGGCAGCTTCGACTGGGACCTGGCCGGCGGGACGCTCGACCTCGACCCGGCCGCACTGGTGGTCTTCGACCTGGATCCGGCCGAGTTCGACGGCACCCCCGAGGGCGTCGCCGTACGCATCCCCGCGGAGGACGCCGTACGGCTGAGCCAGACCGTGTTCGGGGCGATGGAGGCCGAGGAGGAGACGTACGGCTCGTACTTCATGGTGCGCAGGCGCGACGGCCGCGACCAGTGGACGCACGCCCAGGGCAGGATCCTGCGGGACCGGGAGGGCCGGGGGCAGCGGATCGTCGGGATCGTGCGGGACGCCACCGCGGAGCTCGCCCACTCGATGCTGCTGCGCAAGCTGGAGGCGGCGCGCGCCAAGCAGACCACCATCGTGCAGCGGACCACGGAGGCGCTGTCGCGGGCGGTGACGGTCGACGACGTGACGGCCACGCTGACGGGGGCGGGGGCGCTGGAGCGGCTGGGCGCGGACGGGCTGGCGCTGGCGCTGGTCGAGAACGGCGCCCTGAGGATCATCGCGCTGAGCGGGGAGACGCTGGAGGTCCTCAGCGAGCGCAAGTTCACCCGGCTGGACGGTTCGCTGCCGCTGGCGCAGGCCATCCTGACGAGGAAGGCACGTTTCGCCACCTCGCTGGCCACGCTGGCCGAGGAGTTTCCCCTGCTCGGCTCGTACCTGCGGCGGATCCGCTACGACGCGGCCGCCTACCTGCCGCTGATCGCGCAGGCCAAGGCGATCGGCGGGCTGGTGCTCTTCTACCGGCGGCGCACCGAGTTCAGCCCGGAGGAGCGCAACCTCTGCCTGGGCCTGGCCGGCATCGTGGCGCAGTCGCTCCAGCGCGCGCTGCTGTTCGACCAGGAGCGGGAGTTCGCCACGGGCCTGCAGGCCGCGATGCTGCCCCGGCGGATCCCGGAGATCACGGGCGGGGAGATCGCCGTGCGCTACCACTCCGCGTGGAGCGGGCGGGAGGTCGGCGGGGACTGGTACGACGTGATCGCGCTGCCCCGGGACCGGGTGGGCATCGTGGTCGGGGACGTCCAGGGCCACGACACCCACGCGGCCGCGATCATGGGCCAGCTGCGGATCGCCCTGCGCGCGTACGCGGGGGAGGGCCATCCGCCCTCCACGGTCCTCGCCCGGGCCTCCCGCTTCCTGGCCGAACTGGACACCGAGCGCTTCGCCACCTGCACGTACGCCCAGGTGGACCTGGAGACGGGCGGGGTGCGGGCGTGCCGGGCCGGGCACCTGGGACCGCTGATCCGGCACACGGACGGGCGGACCGGCTGGCCGAACCTGCGCGGCGGGCTGCCGCTGGGCCTGGCGTCGGCCTTCGAACAGGAGGACTTCCCCGAGACCCGGCTGGACCTGGTGCCCGGCGAGACGCTGGTGCTGTGTACGGACGGGCTGGTGGAGGAGCCGGCCGCGTCGATCACGACGGGCATGGAGGCGCTGGCCCACGCCGTGCGCAGCGGCCCGCAGGAGGCCGGGGCGCTCGCCGACCACCTGCTGGACCGGCTCTGGGAGCGCTGGGGCTCCGGGGACGACGTGGCACTGCTGGTGCTGCGCCGGGCCCCGGACCCGGGCACCCACCGGGCCCCGCGCATCCACCAGTACGTCCACCAGGCCGACCCCGAGGGCCTGTCGGAGGCCCGGTTCGCCCTGCGGCAGGCCCTGCGCGACTGGGGCGTGCCGGAGCTCGCCGACGACGTGGAGGTGGCCGCGGGCGAACTCCTGGTCAACGCCCTGCTGCACACCGACGGCGGCGCGGTGCTGACGATGGAGGTGCTGCCGGAACCGGTCCGCCGGATCCGGCTGTGGGTCAAGGACCGCAGCAGCGTGTGGCCGCGGCGGCGCAGCCCGGGCGAGGCGGCGACGACCGGGCGGGGCCTGCTGCTGGTGGACGCGCTGGCGACGCACTGGGGCGTGGAGTCGCGGGGCGAGGGCAAGGCGGTGTGGTGCGAGTTCGACGCACCGGCGGGGACGTGAGGGGCCGGTGCCATGTAGCCGGAGGGCGCGTCGTGAGCGGGGCTGGTGCTATGTACTGGCGGGGACGTGAGCGGGGCTGGTGCCGCGTACTGGCGGGTGGGTGAGCGGGGCTGGTGCCGCGTACTGGCGGGGCGCGTGAGCGGGGCTGATGCCGCGCACCGGCGGGTGGGTGAGCGGGGTCGGTGCCGCGCACCGGCGGAGATGTGAGCGGGGCGCCGGTGCGTCCTGGGCCGGTGGGTCCGGGGC
>NZ_WTFF01000477.1 GCF_019400985.1 Streptomyces bambusae | reverse complement strand
TGTCCGGTGGGCGCGGATAGGGGAAAAAGAGACAGCCCCACGCCCCCGCCCCCGCCCCCGCCGAGGAGTACGCCGAGGACGCGGCGCCCGCGCCCGCCTCCGCGCCCGCCTCCGCACTCGGCGAGCGCCTCGCGGCCCTGCCCGCCGAGGCGCAGGAGCAGGCCGTACGCGACCTGCTGCGCGCCGACATCGCCGCCGTCCTCGGGCACGACGACGCCTCCGGCATCGACCTGCGCGACACCTTCCACGAGCTCGGCTTCGACTCCTGGACCGCCGTCGAACTGCGCGACCGCCTGGGCCGCAGCACGGGCCTCGCGCTGCCCAGCAGCCTGCTGTTCGACTACCCGACGCCGGTCCTGCTCGCCGCCCACCTGCGCGAGAGCGCCCAGGGCGGCGCCGCCGGCAGGGCGGCCACCGCCCAGCGCGCCGCCGGCTCCGAGGCCGACGAGCCCATCGCCATCGTCTCCATGGCCTGCCGCTTCCCCGGCGGCACCGACTCGCCCGAGGCACTGTGGGAGGTCCTCGCCGAGGGCCGCGACGTCATCGGCCCCTTCCCCACCGACCGCGGCTGGGACCTGGAGGCCCTGTACGACCCCGAGGGCCGCCCCGGCACCCACTACGTGCGCGAAGGCGGCTTCCTGCCCGGCGCCACCCACTTCGACCCGGCGTTCTTCGGCATCTCGCCGCGCGAGGCCACCGCCATGGACCCCCAGCAGCGGCTGCTGCTGGAGACCTCCTGGGAGGCCGTCGAGCGCGCCGGACTCGACCCGCTCTCCCTCAAGGGCAGCCCGACCGGCGTGTTCGTCGGCGCCACCTTCCAGGACTACGGGCCGCGCCTGCACGAGGGCACGGAGTCCACCGAGGGCTACCTGATGACCGGCAGCACGCCCAGCGTCGCCTCCGGCCGCATCGCCTACACCCTCGGCCTCGAAGGCCCCGCCGTCACCGTCGACACCGCCTGCTCGGCCTCGCTCGTCGCCCTGCACCTGGCCGCCGAGTCGCTGCGCCGCGGCGAGTGCACGCTCGCCGTCGTCGGCGGCGTCACCGTCATGCCGACGCCCGGCCTGTTCGTCGAACTCACCCGCCAGCGGGCCCTGTCCGCCGACGGCCGCTGCAAGTCCTTCTCCTCCTCGGCCGACGGCACCGGCTGGGCCGAGGGCGTGGGCGTCGTCCTGCTGGAGAAGCTCTCCGACGCCCGCGCCAACGGCCACCAGGTGCTCGCCGTCGTCCGCGGCTCCGCCGTCAACCAGGACGGTGCGAGCAACGGCCTGACCGCCCCCAACGGGCCCTCGCAGCAGCGGGTCGTCCGCCAGGCCCTGGCCAACGCCGGCCTGACGGCCCGGGACGTCGACGCCGTCGAGGCGCACGGCACCGGGACCCGCCTGGGCGACCCGATCGAGGCACACGCGCTGCTGGCGACGTACGGCCAGGACCGCGCCGACGGGCAGCCGCTGTGGCTGGGCTCGCTGAAGTCCAACATCGGCCACACCCAGCAGGCCGCCGGTGTCGCCGGCGTGATCAAGATGGTCCTCGCCCTGCGCAACGGCGTCCTGCCCAAGACCCTGCACGCCGAGGAGCGCTCCCCGCACATCGACTGGTCCGCGGGCTCCGTCGAGCTGCTCACCGAGGCCCGCCCCTGGCCCGGCGCGCAGGAGACCGGCCGGCCGCGCCGCGCCGGCGTCTCCTCCTTCGGCATCAGCGGCACCAACGCCCACGTCGTCCTGGAGGAGGCGCCGGCCGCGCCGCCGGCCGAGGCCGCCCCGGCGACCGTCGCCGGCCCGGTGCCCTGGCTGCTGTCCGCCCGTACCGAGGACGCCCTGCGCGAGACCACGGCCCGGCTGCGCGCCTACGCCGCCCAGGCGCACCCGGACGCCTCCGACGCCGCCGTCGCGGCCGCCCTCGCCGGGCACCGCTCCGCCTTCGAGCACCGTGCGGTGGTCCTGGGCTCGTCCCGCGAGGAGCTCCTGGCGGCTCTGGACGCGGCTCCGGCCGCGGCCGGCATCGCGGACGCGGGCGGCAGGACGGTGTTCGTCTTCCCCGGGCAGGGTTCGCAGTGGGCGGGCATGGCCGTGGAACTCCTCGACACCTCACCGGTGTTCGCGGCCCGGTTCGCCGAGGTCGCGGGTGCGGTCGAGGCGCACGTCGACTGGTCGGTGGAGGACGTGCTGCGGGGCGCCGGGGGCGCGCCGGAGCTGACCGCGATCGAGGTGCTCCAGCCGGTCCTGTTCACCGTGATGGTCTGCCTCGCCGCCGAGTGGGAGGCGGCCGGCGTCCGCCCGGACGCGGTGGTCGGCCACTCGCAGGGCGAGATCGCGGCGGCCGCGGTCTCGGGCGCCCTCTCCCTTCAGGACGCGGCGAAGATCGTGGTCCTGCGCTCGCAGCTGTTCGCCGACGAGCTGGTCGGCCGCGGCGCGGTCGCCTCGGTGTCCCTGCCCCGCGCCGAGGCCGAGGCGCGGCTGGCCCCGTACGGCGACGCGCTGTCCATCGCCGGGATCAACGGGCCGCGTGCCGTGACCGTCGCCGGCGAGGTCGCCCCGCTTCAGGAGCTGGTGGCGGCGCTGGAGGCCGAGGGCGTCCGCGCCAAGATCGTGCCGTCCACCGTCGCCTCGCACTGCGCGCAGGTCGACCGGCTCAAGGAACGCATCCTGGAGCTGCTCGCCTTCGTGGAGCCGCGCAAGGGCTCGGTCCCGCTCTACTCGACCGTCACCGGCGCGGTGCTGGAAGGCCCCGAGCTGGACGCGGCGTACTGGTACGAGAACTGCCGGCAGCCGGTGTCCTTCGAGCCGGTCGTGCGTGCGCTGCTCGCCGACGGCTTCCGGGCGTTCGTCGAGTCCAGCGCGCACCCCGTGCTGGTGTACGGGCTGCTGGAGACCGCCGAGGACGCGGGCGTCGACATCCTGGCGACCGGCACTCTGCGCCGCGAGGAGGGCGGACTCGCCCGCCTGCGGGCCTCGTTCGCCGCCGCCTGGACCCGCGGCGTGACCGTCGACTGGGGCACGGTCGTCACCGGATCCGGCGCCGCCGCGGCCACCACCCTGCCCACCTACCCCTTCCAGCGGCAGCGGCACTGGCTCGACGCCCCCGCCGCGGGGGCCGCCGACGTCTCCGCGGCCGGTCTGGCCGAGGCCGGGCACCCGCTGCTGGGCGCGGCCGTGCCGGTCGCCGACGGCGACCAGTACCTGCTCACCGGGCGGCTCTCCCTGCACAGCCACCCGTGGCTCGCCGACCACGGCGCCCTGGACACGGTCCTGCTGCCCGGTACCGCCTTCGTCGAGATCGCCGTCCGCGCCGGCGACGAGGCCGGCTGCGGGCACCTGGAGGAGCTCACCCTCGAAGCGCCGCTGGTGCTCCCCGCCCGCGGCGGCGTCCAGGTCCAGGCCGTCGTCGGCGCCCCCGACGGCGCCGGGCGCCGGTCCGTCGCCGTCCACGCCCGCCCCGAGGACGGCGGCCCCGACACCCCCTGGACCCGGCACGCGACCGGCTTCCTGACCACCGCCGCGGCCGCGCCGGGCTCGGGCAAGGACCTGTCGGTGTGGCCGCCGGCGGGCGCCGAGCCGGTCGACGTGGCGGACTTCTACGAGCGTGCGGCCGCGGCCGGTTACGCGTACGGGCCCGCCTTCCAGGGGCTGAAGGCCGCCTGGCGGGCCGGGGACGAGGTCTACGCCGAGGTCGCCCTGGCCACGGCGCAGCGGGAGGAGGCCGCCGCCTTCGGGCTGCACCCCGCCCTCCTGGACGCCGCCCTGCACGCCACGCTGCTCGGCGACGAGATCACCGGCGTCGAGCTGCCGTTCGCCTGGAGCGGCGTCACCCTGCACGCCACCGGCGCCCCCGCCCTGCGCGTGCGGATCGCCCCCGGCCCCGCCGGGGAACTCGCCGTCGACCTCGCCGACCCCGCCGGCCGCCCGGTCGCCACCGTCGAGGCGCTCAGCCTCCTGCCCGTCGACCCGGCCCGCCTCACCGCGAACGGGAACGACCTCGCCGCCCTGCACCGCGTCGGCTGGTCCCCGGTCCCGCTGCCCGGCCCGGCCCCCGCCGGCGAAGGAGCCGTACTCGGCGGCGACCGCTTCCCCGACCTCGCCGCGCTGACGGCCGCGCTCGACGCGGGCGCCCCCGCACCCGCGTACGTCCTGCTGCCCGTCGCGGCCCCCCGCGACGACGCCCCCCGCGACGACGC
>NZ_WTFF01000476.1 GCF_019400985.1 Streptomyces bambusae | reverse complement strand
CTGTGTCTGTGTAGAGCAACTGTTATTGTCTATGCTATTTGTAGTTTATTATGTAGTTTATGTTCTTACTTATCACGAACATTTGTCGAATGTCAGGCGGGCCCAACCGTGAGTGAGACGCGTAGGATCGTCGGCAGCGTCAGATGTGGATAGGAGACGGCGCCCGCGTGCCGCGCGGAGCGCTCGCCGCGGCCGTGGCCGTGGCCGTCTGCGCCGTGGTGGCCGCCGCGGCCGTAACTCTGCCGCACGCGCCCGGTGGGGCGGCGGCCCCCGACCGGGCGGCCCGGGAACCGGCCGCCCGGCAGGCGGCCCTCGCCCCGCCGGAGTACCTGGCCGACACCTGCCCCGACCCGGAGGCCAGCCTGCGCCCGAACGGGCTCGACGGCGATGCCGTCGCCCGGATCAAGAAGGCCGGCAAGCTCGTGGCCGGCGTCGACCAGAACAGCTTCCGCTGGGGCTACCGCAACCCCGTCGACGGCCGTCTCGAAGGCTTCGACATCGCCCTGGTGAGGGCCATCGCCAAGGACATCCTGGGCAACGAGAACGCGGTCATCTTCCGTGCCGTGCCCACCAGCCAGCGCATCCCCGCGCTCCAGGAGGGCCGCGTCGACATCGTCGTACGCACCATGACGATCAACTGCAAGCGGCTGGAGGAGGTGGCCTTCTCCACGGCGTACTTCGAGGCCGGCCAGCAGGTGCTGGCGCCCGTCGCCGCCACCGAGATCACCGGCTTCGACGACTCCCTCAAGGGCCGCCGCGTCTGCACGGCGGCCGGCTCGACCGGCGAGGCCGCGCTCCGGCACGAGCCGCACGGCTCGACGCCGGTCACCGTCCCCAACCAGCTGGACTGCCTGGTGCGGCTCCAGCTCGGCCAGGTCGACGCCGTCGTCACCGACAACGCCCTGGCCGCCGGCCAGGCTGCCCAGGACCCGTCGGTGCGGCTCGTCGGCAAGCCGTTCACCCGCGAGTTCTACGGCGTGGCGATGCACAAGGACGCCTCCGACCTGGTCCGCCGGGTCAACCAGGTGCTGGAGAACTACCGTGCGGGCGGCGACGGCAGCGAGTGGATGAAGGCGTACGCCCAGTACCTGCGGGACGATCTGCCCGGAGTCACCGCGCCGCCGGCCCCCAAGTACCGGGACGGCTGAGCGCGATGGCGGAAATCGTACGGCCGGCGACGGCGGGGACCTCGGCAACGGAGGCGGATGCGGCAGTGTCGGAAGCGGCAGTGATGGACCGGGACGACGTCGACCGTGCGCTGGCCCGGCTGGAGGCGGAGCACGAGGCGGTCGAGACGTCCCTGCTCGCGCTCCAGGACCACGCCGGCCGCCGGCTGCTGGAGGGCGCCGCCCTGTCCGGGGTCACCCGGGAGCGCTGGGCGGCCGCGGACACCGACATCACCCGGCTGTGGGCGTACTTCGACGCCTACAGCGGGGCGCTGGCCGCCGCCCGCAAGATCCGTGAGCGGCGCCGCTGGCCGAACCGGGAGGACCTGGTCGAGCTCACCGAGCGGCTGCGCGGCCCCGGCGTCCTGGTCGCGGGCTCCGCGGGCGGCACGGGCCGGCTCGCCGAGCGCTGCTCGCTGGCCGAGCTGGTGACCCGGATGAACGAGCTGTACGCGCGTTCCCTGGACACGGTCGTGGCCGCCGACGCGGTGTGGTCGGCGCTGCCCGCCCGGATCGACCTGCTCGCCGCCGAACTGCACCGCACCCGCTCGCTGGCCCACTCGGTGGGCGTGCGCCCCGGCGAGCACCCCTCGGGCGACGACCTGGAGGCGATCACCGCGGAGCTGGTGGAGCTGCGCGCCCGGGTGATCGAGGACCCGCTGGCCTTCTGGACGCCGGCGGCGGGCAGCTCGGCTCCGGGCGGCGGCCGGCCCGACACCGTGCGCTACGACCGTGCGGCGCGCGCGCTGGAGGACGTACGGCGGGAGATCGAGGCCGTGCTCACGGTCCGGCAGGACGCCGAGCAGCGGCTGGTGCGGCTGCGCGACGTGCTGTCGCGGGCGGACCGGACCCTGGCGGAGGCGCGCACGGCGCGCGGCGAGGTGCTGGCGAAGATCGCCGCGTCCGAGGTGCCGGCCGTCAGCGGCACGCCGACGGCGCTGCAGGAGCAGCTGGCGGCGGCGGCCGAGTACCGGCGGCACGCGCAGTGGCACCGGCTGTCACCGCTGCTGGAGTCGCTGGAGGAGCGGGCCGAGGAGGAACTGCGCCGGGCCCGTGATTCGTTGACCGCAGTGACGGCGCCGCTGGCGGTGCGGGCGGAGCTGCGCGGCCGGCTCGACGCGTACCGGGCGAAGGTGGCCCGGCACGGGCTGGTGGAGGACCCGCTGCTGGTCGAGCGGTACGACGCGGCCCGCCGGATGCTGTGGAGCGCGCCCTGCGACCTGCGGGCGGCCGAGCAGGCCGTGCTGCGGTACCAGCACACGGCGGCCGAGGTCCTGTCGGGTGCGGCGGGGCCGGCCGGGACGGGTGAGGAGGGCAGATGAGCCTGATCGGGACCCCGTGCGGCCGTCCCGGCTGCCCGGGGGCGTACGAGGACATGGGCGGCGGCGAGCTGTACTGCGACACGTGCGGGCTGGCACCGGCGCCGACGGGCCTGACGTCGGCGGGCGGCCTGGGCTCGGCGGGCGCGGGCTCGGCCGGTGTGCCCGGGGCGCGTGGGGCCGCGGAGTCCGCGGCGGGCGGTGCGGCGGAGCTCGTATCGCCCCCGACGGGTATGACGAGCCCGGCGCGCGGCTCGGACCCGTCCGCACCCTCCTCCCGCTCGTCCGGGCCGGCGTCAACGCCCTCGTCCCGTTCCTCGCGTTCGTCCCGCTCGTCCCGCTCGTCGTCGTCCCGGCGCTCGGTCTCGGGCCGGCTCTCGCGGGCCCTGGCGGGTACGTCGTCCACCCGCTCGGTGTCGGTCCGCAGCACCGGCACGGCGTCGGGACAGGCCTCCGGGCGGGGCCGCCTGGGCGCCGGGCTGGTCGCCGTACCCGAGGTGCCGCGCCCGGACCCCTCGACCGCGGTGCTGGCGAACCCGGAGGTGCCCGAGCGCAAGCGGTTCTGCTCGCGCGCGGAGTGCGGGGCCCCGGTGGGCCGGGCGCGCGGGGACCGGCCGGGCCGGACGGAAGGGTTCTGCACCACGTGCGGCCACCCGTACTCCTTCGTGCCGAAGCTGCGGGCGGGCGATGTCGTCCGCGGCCAGTACGAGGTGGCGGGCTGCCTGGCGCACGGCGGCCTGGGCTGGGTGTACCTGGCCGTGGACCGCGCGGTGTCGGACCGCTGGGTCGTGCTCAAGGGCCTGCTGGACACGGGTGACCAGGACGCGATGGCCGCGGCGATATCGGAACGCCGCTTCCTCGCGGAGATCGAGCACTCGAACATCGTGCGGATCTACAACTTCGTGGAGCACCTGGACCAGCGGACGGGCTCGCTGGACGGGTACATCGTGATGGAGTACGTCGGCGGCAAGTCGCTGAAGGAGATCGCGAACGAGCGGCGCCGCCCGGACGGCCGGCGCGACCCGCTCCCGGTCGAGCAGGCGTGCGCGTACGGCATCGAGGCCCTGGAGGCGCTCGGGCACCTGCACAGCCGCAACCTGCTGTACTGCGACTTCAAGGTGGACAACGCCATCCAGCAGCAGGACCAGCTGAAGCTGATCGACATGGGCGCGGTGCGCCGGATGGGCGACCTGGACTCGGCCATATACGGCACGGTGGGATACCAGGCGCCCGAGGTCGCCGAGGTCGGCCCGTCGGTCGCCTCCGACCTGTACACGGTGGCGCGCACCCTGGCCGTGCTGACCTTCGACTTCCAGGGCTACACGAACGTCTTCGTCGACTCGCTGCCCGATCCCGAGTACATCGAGGTGTTCCGGCGGTACGAGTCGTTCTACCGGCTGCTGGTACGGGCGACGGATCCGGACCCGGGGCGCCGGTTCGCGTCCGCCCAAGAGATGGCGGACCAGCTGACGGGGGTGCTGCGCGAGGTCGTCGCACTGCAGAGCGGCCGGCCGCGGCCGCACCTGTCGACCCTGTTCGGCCCGGAGCTGCGGGTCCCGGACACCCGCCTCTTCGCCGACGACACGGCCGCGTACTCGTCCCGCCTGGGCGCCCGCGAGACCCCCGCCCGCCGCGCCTGGCGCACCCTGGGGCGACGCCGCGCCCCGGAGAGCACGGCCCCGGCCGGCACCGGCACGCCG
>NZ_WTFF01000475.1 GCF_019400985.1 Streptomyces bambusae | reverse complement strand
GCTGTGGGCGCCGTCTACGCCGCCGGGGTACGCGCCCCGGCCGTGCGGCGTTCGCCGCGGGCCGGCGCGCTCTGGCTGGCGGCGCTCGGCGCGGCCTGGGCCGGGCTGCTGGTGGTCTCGCCGGACGGGCTGTGGATCGCCTTCCCGCTGTACTTCCTCGAACTGCACCTGCTGCCGCTGCGCTGGGGCGTGCCGGCGGTCGCGGTGACCGCGTGCGCGGCCATCGCCGGCTTCCTCGGGCACAGCGGGTCGGTGAACCCGGGGGCGTTCCTCGGACCGCTGCTGGGCGCGGCGGTCGCCGTGGCAACAGTGCTGGGCTACCAGGCGCTGTACCGGGAGAGCGAGCGCCGCCGGGAGCTCATCGAGGAGCTGATCACCACGCGGGCCGAGCTGGCCGCCGCCGAGCGCGGCGCGGGCATCCTGGCCGAGCGGGAGCGGCTGGCCCGGGAGATCCACGACACGCTGGCCCAGGGCCTGTCCTCGATCCAGCTGCTGCTGCGGGCGGCGGAGCGGGCCCTGGCGGACGGCCGGCCGGACCGGAGCCCCGACGAGGGGCGTACGCCCGACGAGGCCCGCCGGGCCGCGCTCGGCCATATCGCGGCGGCCCGGCAGGCCGCCCAGGACAACCTCGCC
Source organism: Streptomyces bambusae (assembly GCF_019400985.1). Taxonomy (GTDB): domain Bacteria; phylum Actinomycetota; class Actinomycetes; order Streptomycetales; family Streptomycetaceae; genus Streptomyces; species Streptomyces bambusae_A. The sequence continues at coordinate 3,556 of NZ_WTFF01000475.1, read as the reverse complement.
GAGGCCCGCCGCTTCGTCCGCGCGCTCACCCCGCCCGACCTGGAGCACGGCTCGCTGGCCGGGGCGCTGGAGCGGCTGTGTTCCGGGGTGCCCGGCCCCCGCGTGCGGTTCTCGCTGAGCGGGACCCCGGCGCAGCTGCCGACCCCGTACGAGGTGGCGCTGCTGCGCATCGCCCAGTCGGCGCTGGCCAACGTGGTGCGCCATGCGCGGGCGGCGCGGGCCGAGATCACCCTGACCTTCATGGACGCCTCGGTGACCCTGGACATCGTGGACGACGGCCGGGGCTTCGACCCGCGCCGCGCCGTCGCCGGTGCGGCCCGGCCGGAGCCGGGCGCCGCCGACGGGGGCTTCGGTCTGCCCGCGATGCGTTCGCGCGCCGAGTCGCTGGGCGGCACCTTCACCGTGGAGTCCGCACCCGGCCAGGGCACCGCCGTGGCCGTGACCCTTCCGCTGCCCGTGGAGGCGCCCTGATGACGATCCGGCTGCTGCTCGCCGACGACCACCCGGTGGTACGGGCGGGGCTACGCGCGGTCCTGGACACCGAGGCCGACTTCACGGTGGTGGCGGAGGCCGCGACCGCCGAGCGGGCGGTGCAGCTCGCCGCCGCCGAGGAGGTGGACGTGGTCCTGATGGACCTCCAGTTCGGCTCCGGCATGCACGGCTCGGAGGCGACGGCGGCGATCACCGCCCGGCCCGGCGGCCCCCGGGTGCTGGTGCTGACCACGTACGACACGGATGCCGACATCCTGGCGGCGGTGGAGGCGGGGGCCTCCGGCTACCTGCTCAAGGACGCGCCGCCCGAGGAGCTGGCGGCGGCGGTGCGCACGGCCGCGGCCGGCCAGTCGGCCCTCGCACCGGCGGTCGCGCTGCGGCTGATGGACCGGATGCGCACCCCGGCGGAGGCCTTGACCAAGCGGGAGCTGGAGGTGCTCCAGCTGGTCGCGGACGGCCTGTCGAACCAGCAGATCTCCAAGCGCCTGTTCCTCAGCCAGGCGACGGTGAAGTCCCACCTGGTGCACATCTACGCCAAGCTCGGCGTGGACTCACGCACGGCGGCCGTGGCGACGGCGGGCGCCCGGCGGCTCATCCGCACGCCGTAGCCGGGGGGGGGGCGGGGCCGTGGGCCAACGGCCGTGGGCCATCGAACGTGGGCCCAACGACCGTGAGCCAACGAACATGGGTCAACGGCCGTAGGCCAACGAAGGCGGAGCCGACGGCCGTGGGCCATCGAACGTGGGCCATCGAACGTGGGCCAAAGATCGTGGACCATCGAGCGTGGGCCCAACGAGCGTGGGCCAACGACCGTAGGGCATCGATCGTGGACCCAACGACCGTGGCCAACGAACGTAGGCGAACATGGGCCCAACGGCCGTAGGCCAACGGCCGTGGGCCATCGAACGTCGGCCAACGGCCGTGGGCCATCGAGTGTGGGCCAACGAACGTGGACCCAACGGCCGTAGGCCAACGACCGTAGGCCAACGAAGGTGGACCCAACGACCGTGGGCCAACGACCGTAGGCCAACGGCCGTGGGCCAAACGACCAGGCGGCCGCCCCGTCAGGCCACCCAGTAGGGCCGGTCCACCCCCGGCGGCAGCGGGACCCCGTCGTGGAGGGCGGCGGCCAGCCGGCGTACCGCCTCGTCGATCCGGTCCGGGGCCAGGATGTACGGGATCCGCAGCCGGTGCTCGAAGGTGCCGGGGTCCACTCCGAACCGGGCGCCGCGCCCGATGTGCACCCCGGCCGCCGCTGCGCGCTCGGCAAGGGCGGAGCTGACGGGTTCGCCGAGGTCCACCCAGAGCGAGAGCCCGCCGGGCGGCAGCTGCCACGACCATTCCGGGGTGTGCCGTTCCAGAGCCTGGACCAGGGCCTCGCGCTGGATGCGCAACTGGCTGAGGCGGGCCGGCAGGCGCTGGTCCAGGCCGTCGAGGAGCGGCTGCGCGACGAGCTGGTCAAGCACCGACCCGGTCATGTCGGTGGCGACGCGTACGGCGGTCAGCTCGGCGATCATCCGGGCGGTGGCGCGGACCCAGCCGACCCGCAGCCCGCCCCAGTGGGTCTTGCTCAGCGAGCCGATGGTGATCACGTGGTCGGCCGCGCCGCGCGGGGCGAGGGAGGCCAGCGGCGGCGGGGCCGGCACGTCGAGGGCGATGTCGGCGATGGTCTCGTCCACCACCAGCCAGGTGCCGGTGCGCCGGGTGGCGGCGAGCAGCGTCAGGCGCTGGTCCTCGGGCATCAGGGCGCCGGTCGGGTTGTGGAAGTCGGGGATGGCGTAGGTCAGGCGCGGGACGGTCTGGCGCAGGGTGGACTCGGCGATCTCCATGTCCCAGCCGGCGTCGGAGACGGCGATCGAGGCCGTGCGCAGGCGGGCGTGGCGCAGTGCGTCGAGGGCGTTGGCGTAGGTCGGGTTCTCGGTGACCACGCGGTCGCCGGGCCGGCACAGCAACCCGACCACGAGGGTGAGGGCGGCCTGGGCGCCCGCGGTGACGAGGATCTGCTCGGGCCGGGTGGGCAGGCCGCGCCGGGTGAACCGGTCGGCGATCGCCGCCCGCAGGTCGGGCAGGCCGTAGGGGTGGTAGCCGGAGCTGCGGGCGGCCCGCGACAACCGGGGTGCGGCCCAGGCCAGGGCCTCGGCGAGGGCGCCGTCCGGGGCGCCCATCGCGGCGATGGCGAGGTCGGTGCCGTCCTCCCCGTCGGGCAGGAAGCCGCCCGTGCCGCTGGTGCCGTGGGCGCCGACGGGGGCGTGGCCCTCGGGGAGTTCGGTCCAGGTGCCGGAGCCGCGGCGGCTGCGGACGTAGCCGCTCTCGCGCAGCAGGTCGTAGGCGCCGGTGACGGTGGCCCGGCTGGCGCCGACCGCCACGGCGAACTCGCGTTCGGCGGGGAGTCGCACGCGCAGGGCGACCCGGCCGTCGAGGATCAGCGTGCGGATGGCGTCGGCGAGGCTGCGGTAGCCGGGGCGGGCCAGGACCTCGGCCGGGAGCAGGGCGGCGAGCTGCCGGCTGCCGATGGTGCTGTCCGCCGAGTGGACGATTCGCCCGTCTGCCATGCCAACCTCCCCCGATTGGCTCTGCCTGCCAGGCCAATCGGCCTCCAGACTCACGGTATTGGCCCCTGATTGGCAAGAGAGCAGGAACACCGCATGCTGACCGACCGTGACGAACGAAACCTGCTGACGGCCCGTGAGAACCGCATCGCCGAGCCGATCCGCATCCGGGCGCGGCTCGGCTCACAGGCCCGGGCGCGGCTCGGCCCACGGGTCCGGACGGCGCTCGGCTCGCGGGTCCGGGCCGCGCCCGGGCTGCGGGACCGGGCCGAGTCCGCCCCCGTACGGACACGGTCGCCGCGACCGGGGCCCCCGGGGCGAGAATCACCGGCATGACGACCGAAGACACCGAAGACACGACCACCGGCCCCGGAACCGACCCCGGGGCCAGCCCCGGGGCCAGCCCCCGCACCGGCCCCGCTCCGGCCCCCCACCCCGCCCCCGTGATCGCCGGCCTGCTGCTCGCCGCCGGCGGCGGACGGCGGCTCGGCGGCCGCCCCAAGGCGCTGCTGCCC
>NZ_WTFF01000474.1 GCF_019400985.1 Streptomyces bambusae | reverse complement strand
GGCGGTCTGGTAGCTCACGCCCTGCTGACGCGCCCACTCCGAAAGCTTCACAAGGCCAAGATAGTCGGGATATGCGACTAGAGATGACTATGAATGACTAGAAAACCTGTAGCAGCTTTCACCCCCCAGTCGTCCAACTGGAGCAGGACCAAGTGCCGCGCCAAACGCGCGCCCCGCGGCGTGGAGCTGAATCGCTGAACCCACACCGGAGGCGTTTGTGACGGGGTCATGTCGGTACTCATGGCCGGCATCCGTGCCCTTCGCTCGAATTATTGCGTTCGGCGACAAGGCGACCACAACCCGTCCTAGAATAAGGGCTATTGAACCCTAAGGTTCAAGCCCATATTTCTGCTGCCCTGCCGGCTCAGGGCTCGAAGCAGGAGGTCAGAGGCATGGCCGAGGACAAGTTACCCAAGAACTTGAATCCCACTCAGAACTATGCGCTCGATGTTCGGCAGATGCGCGAGACGAAGAAGATGACCTTGAAGGGCCTGGGGCGGGCGACGGGATACACGGAAAGCTACGTCTCCAAGGTGGAGAACGGGAGAATCACTCCAAGCGAGAAATTCGCACGTGGGTGCGATCACGCGTTCGGTACGGGGACGCTGTTTCTGCGGAAATGGCTCCAGAACAAGGAGACCGGCCACCCGAGCTGGTTCGCTCCGTACGTCGAGCTGGAGAAGAAGGCCGCTGAGATCTGGGACTACAGCACGATGTTCCTCATGGGTCTCCTCCAGACCGACGAGTACGCACGGGCCACCCTGCTCGGGGATGCCCCACGGGTCGGCCGAGAGGTCATCGAGGAGCGGGTGCAGACGCGGATACGGCGACAGGAGGTAATGCGGGGCAGCGATCCGCCCGCCCTGTGGGTGGTCATCCACGAAGGGTGCTTACGCACCATCGTCGGCGGACCCGACGTGATGCGCCGACAGCTGGAGCACCTCGTCACGCTCTCCGAAAGCCCCGACATCACGCTTCAGCTCCTCCCCTTTTCCAAGGGGGCACCGGCCATCGGAACGCCCTTCACGGTGCTGATGTTCGACGACGGCCCACCCGTCATGCACTCGGAGGGGCCGCAGGGGGGCCGGCCGTACGACGATCCGAGGACTACGGCGAACGCAACACGGATCTACCATCGGTTGAGGATGCTTGCCTTAGCCCATGACGAGACCGTTGCCTTCATGAAGGCCATGCACGAGGAGTTCCCGCCATGAACCATCTCAGCAACGCGACGGAAACGGGTTGGGTTTCGTCGTCCTTCAGCGGCCCGGACGGGGGCCAGTGCGTCCAGTGGAACCCGGCGTACGCGTCGGCCCACGGCACCGTGCCGGTAAGGGACAGCAAGAGCCCGCAGACCGTGCTGATGCTGTCGCCCGAGAGCTGGGCCGGGCTCGTGGACTTCGCGCGCCGTACGGGCGTGTGAGTCAGCAGGTACGCACGACCGAGCCCCGTCGCCCTGTCCGGGCGACGGGGCTCGGTGCCGTCAGAGCCAGTTCAGCTCCCACAGGCGCCATACGCCCGTGCCGTCCGAGAGGTACTGCGCCCCGGAGACGGCGTCGCGTGACATGACGTAGTCCTTCTTCTGCCAGATCGGCAGGACCGGAACGCGCTGGGCGACCAGGCGCTGGAGTTCGCGCAGGTCGTTCGCGGCCTCGGCCCGGACGGAGAAGGACTGGCTGCGGGTGATCAGCTCGTCGATGCCCTTGTCGGAGAAGCCGTTGTTCATGCTGGAGTCGGCGCCGACGAGCGGGGCGGTGAAGTTGTCCGCGTCCGGGAAGTCGGCGATCCAGCCGATGGTGTAGGCGTGGAACTCGCCGGCCGCGTAGGCCTTCTGGAAGTCCGCCCACTTCTCGACCGGCTTGACCGTGACCTGGAAGAGGCCGGACTCCTCCAGCTGCCGCTTGATCTCGCTCGCCTCCTCGACGTTCGCCCCCCTGACGCTGACGCCGAGGGTGAAGGCGACGGGGCCGTTGACGCCGGCGGCCTTGAGGATGTTCTTGGCGTTGGCGGCGCTGGGCTGCGGGAAGGTGTCGAAGAACGGCGTGGTGTGGCCACCGATGCCGGCCGGGACGACCGAGTAGAGCGGGGTGACCGTGCCCTTGTAGACCTGGCCGGCGACCTTGGAGCGGTCGAGCACCGCCGCCACCGCGCGGCGTACGCCCTCGTTCGCCATGGGGCTGCCCTGGCGGACGTTGAAGACCATGTTGCGGATCTCGCTGCCGCCGGTCTGCTGGTAGCGGACGTCCTTCATGCCCGGGTTCAGGCCCGCGAGGACGTCCGGGGGCATGTCGCGGTGGGCGACCTCGATGTCCCGGTCCTGCCAGGCCGCGTTCAGCTCGGCCGAGCCCTTGAAGTACCGGACGGTGACCGGCGCGTTCGCCGGCTTGGCCTGGCCGGTGTAGGAGGTGTTCGGCTTCAGCTCGGCCATGGTGCCGGGCTTGAAGGAGGCCAGGACGTACGGGCCGGAGCCGTCGGCCTTGTCGCCCTCACGCAGGGCCTTCGCCGGGTACGTGTCCTTGTCCACGATCGACGCGGCACCCGTGGCGATCTTGAACGGGAAGGTGGCGTCCCGGGCCGAGAGGTTGAAGGTGACCGTGCGGCCCTCGGCCTTGACCGACTGGAGCGTGTTGAACAGCGGCGCCGGGCCCTGCTCGGAGTTGATCGCCTTGATCCGGTCGAAGGAGTGCTTGACGTCCTCGGCGGTGACGGCGCGGCCGTTCGAGAACTTCACGTCCGGGCGCAGCTCGCACTGGTACGTGGTGAGCTTCTCGCCGATGAACTTGCACGAGCTCGCCGCGTCCGGCACCGGCGTGTTCGAGCCGGACTTCAGGGTCAGCAGCGACTGGTAGACGTTGCTGTACAGGGCCCAGGAGCCGGCGTCGTACGCGCCGGCCGGGTCCAGCGAGGAGACCACGTCGGTCGTCCCGACCCGGATCGCGGCCCCCTTGTCCGAGCCGGCGCCGGGCAGCAGCTGCCAGGCCCCCACCCCGGCCAGTCCCAGGACCAGCACCCCCACGACGATCTTCGAACGGACAGACCTCACCCGTGACTCCCCCTGCCCCACCCCCGCGCCGCCGGAATACCCCTATTCCCGCCGTCCGCGATGTCCGACTGCGGCGCGCACCTATCCGATTACCGGTCACCCAATCACGGAAGGATCGCGGAAGGAAGGCCGAATCATCACGTGATGTTCACGCTCACGCCTGATATGAGGCGAGTTCGACCACTGTGATGTCAGAAGGCGCTCCCACCCGGACGGGCGGCCCCCACGCGCCGGCCCCGCGCGAGACGTAGAGCTGGGTGTCGCCGTAGCGTTCGAGACCGGCCACCGTGGGGTTGGCGAGTTCGGCGAGGTAGTTGCCGGGCCAGAGCTGGCCGCCGTGGGTGTGCCCGGAGAGCTGGAGGTCGACGCCGTGCCGGACGGCGTCGTGGATGACGACCGGCTGGTGCGCCATCAGGACGGCCGTCCGGGAGCGGTCGCGGTCGCCGAGGGCCCGGACGAAGTCCGGCCCTTCGCCCTCGCGCTCGCCGGCCACGTCGTTGACGCCCGCGAGGTCGAAGTACGGCAGCTCGTGCCGGGCGTTCTCCAGGGGGTGCAGGCCGAGTTCGCGGACGTGGTCCACCCATTGCCGGGCGCCCGAGAAGTACTCGTGGTTGCCGGTGACGAAGTACGCGCCGTGCTTGGCCCGCAGCTGCGCCAGCGGGGCGGCGGCCGGGCCGAGGTCGCCGACGTCGCCGTCGACGAGGTCGCCCACGATCGCGATCAGGTCGGGCTGGGTGGCGTTGACCGTGTCCACGATCCGCTGGGCGTGCGCCCGGCCGAGTACGGGTCCGAGGTGGATGTCGGAGACCACGGCGATGCGGAAGCCCTGCGCGGCCCGGGGCAGCTTCGCCAGCGGCACGGTCACCCGCTTGACCCGGGGCCCGCGCAGCACGCCGTAGGTGCCGTACCCGACGGTCCCGGCGGCCGCCGCGACGGCGGCACCGGCGATGGCCCGGGCGACGAAGGTCCGCCGGGTGAGGCCGCCGGGGGTGGCCGTCCCGTCCGTTCCGTCCGGCGCGTACGGTCCGTCCGCCGCCGGCGCCGGCTCCCCCGGCGTCTGCGGTGCCTCTGCGGCCGGCTGCGTGGCCGTCTGCACCGCAGGCTGCGCGGCCGGCTCCGTCTGCGTGGCCTCCGCGCCGTCCGGTCCTGCGTCCGGTCCTCCGGCCGGCCCGAGGG
>NZ_WTFF01000473.1 GCF_019400985.1 Streptomyces bambusae | reverse complement strand
GGGTAGGTTTCGCGCATGGCTCAGCAGGCGCGCCGCGGTGAGCGGCAGATCAGTTCCGTGTTCGTCGGCATCGTCGTGATCATGGCGGTGACCGGCTGGGCGGTGTGGACCAGCTACGCGACGGGCACGGGCCTGGCCGTGTTTCTCTTCGTCCCGGCCGCCTTGGTCGTCTCCCTGTGCCTGCACGAGTAAGCGCACGCGCGGACCGCCCCGCCCAGCCGCGACCTCCGCGTGGCGGGCCCCGGCCAGCAGCGTGCCCAGCGGCGCGCAGCCGCTGGGCACCAGGCTCTCGAAGCCCAGGCCGCGCCGCACGGAGAGGATGTGCGCGCCGTGCCCGCCGAGCGCCGAGCTGAGCACGATCCGGTCGCCGGGACGGGCGTCGCCCGCCCGCAGCGGGGCCTCGCGGAACACCCCGATGCCGGTGGTGTGCACGTACACCTGGTCGGCCTCGCCGGCCCGGACGACGCGGACGTCGGCGTCGGCGACGACCACGCCCGCCTCGCGGGCGGCGTCGCGCACGGAGGCCGCGAGCCGGCCCAGCTGCTCCAGGGGCAGACCCGCCTCGACGACCGCCGACAGGGTCAGGGCCAGCGGTTCGGCGCCGGCGGCGGCCAGCTCGTTGACCGTCCCGCACACGGCGACCCGCCCGACGTCGCCGCTGCCGTAGAACGGCGGGTCGATCACGTACGCGCCCGCCACCACGGCCGGCGGATGCGGGCCGAGCGGCGGACAGGCGCCCCGTACCGGCGCGAGGACCTCGTCCAGCAGGGCGCGCAGCGGCGCCCCGGCCGGGCCTTCCCCGTCGTGCGCGAGCGCGACCTGGCCGCCGGGGGCGGCGGCCGTGCCGGCTCTCATGGTCGTCACCCGGATTCCGGCAGGGTACGGCCGTCGCGGAAGCGGTTGATGGCATCGAGGTGCCGGGCGCGCAGCTCGTGGTCGCGCACGCCCAGGCCCTCCTCGGGCGCCAGGCACAGCACGCCGACCTTGCCCTGGTGGAGGTTGCGGTGGACGTCGTACGTCGCCTGGCCCGTCTCGGCGAGCGGGTACACCTTCGACAGGGTGGGGTGGATCCTGCCCTTGGCGACGAGGCGGTTGGCCTCCCAGGCCTCGCGGTAGTTGGCGAAGTGCGAGCCGACGATCCGCTTCAGCGACATCCACAGGTAGCGGTTGTCGTACTCGTGGATGTATCCCGAGGTCGAGGCGCAGGTGACGATCGTGCCGCCCTTGCGGGTGACGTAGACCGAGGCTCCGAAGGTCTCCCGGCCCGGGTGCTCGAAGACGATGTCGACGTCCTCGCCGCCGGTCAGCTCGCGGATCCTGGAGCCGAAGCGCTTCCACTCGCGCGGGTCCTGGCTGTGCTCGTCCTTCCAGAACCTGTACCCCTCGGCGTTGCGGTCGATGACCGCCTCGGCGCCCATCCTCCGGCAGATCTCCGCCTTCTCCGGCGAGGAGACGACACAGATCGGGTTGGCGCCGCCGGCCAGGGCCAGCTGGGTGGCGTACGAGCCGAGGCCGCCGCTCGCGCCCCAGATCAGGACGTTGTCGCCCTGCTTCATGCCGGCGCCGTTGCGGGAGACCAGCTGGCGGTAGGCGGTGGAGTTCACCAGGCCCGGGCTCGCGGCCTCCTCCCACGACAGGTGGGCGGGCTTCGGCATCAGCTGGTTGGCCTTGACCAGGGCGATCTCCGCCAGGCCGCCGAAGTTCGTCTCGAAGCCCCAGATCCGCTGCTCCGGGTCGAGCATGGTGTCGTTGTGGCCGTCCGCCGACTCCAGCTCGACGGACAGGCAGTGCGCGACGACCTCGGTGCCCGGCTTCCACCGGTTCACGCCGGGGCCGGTGCGCAGGACGACGCCCGCGAGGTCGGAGCCGATGATGTGGTACGGCAGGTCGTGGCGGGCCGCGAGCGGGGACATCCTCCCGTAGCGCTCCAGGAAGCCGAAGGTCGGCAGCGGCTCGAAGATCGAGCTCCACACCGTGTTGTAGTTGACCGAGGAGGCCATCACGGCCACCAGGGCCTCGCCGGGGCCGAGTTCGGGCAGCGGCACCTGCTCGACGTGCACCGACTTGCGGGAGTCCCGCTCCCGGGTCGGGATGCCCGCGAACATCTCCGTCTCGTCCTTGCGCACGGTCACCGCACGGTACGACTCGGGCAGCGGCAGCGCCGCGAAGTCGGCGGCGGTGACAGCGGGAGAACCGCTGCCAGATGCGGTCGACGCGGCGATCGCGTCGAGGATTTCCTTCACAGTGGCCTCCGGCGGTTCGGACGTGACGTTTCCACAGATACGCACGCGCGTGCCCGAAGTCCCGGGCACGGACCAGGCAGTGGGGTGGCCGGCCCGCAGGTAGGGGGTGGCGCCCGGCCCGGTGGGGGCAACCTCCCCGGTCAGCGGCCCCCCGCCCGGGGGTGCGCAAGCCCGGCTTTAGCGGACCGCCCGACGCTCCTCGGCGCGGCACCGGCCTGACCGGCCGGTGCCCCGCGGGCGAAAGGGGCCTCAATGAGCATCCGCGAGGAGATCCGGTACGCATCACTGGAGGAACGCACGGCGGAACTCGCCGACCTGCGCGAGCAGGTGCTGAGCGGGCCCAGCGAGGCGGCCACCGCCGCCCAGCACGCCAAGGGCAAGCTGACGGCGCGCGAACGCCTGGAGCTGCTCTTCGACAACGGCACGTTCACCGAGGTCGAGGGGATGCGCCGGCACCGCGCCACCGGCTTCGGCCTGGAGTACAAGAAGCCGTACACCGACGGCGTGGTCATCGGCTGGGGCCTGGTGCACGGGCGGACCGTCTTCGCCTACGCCCACGACTTCCGCATCTTCGGCGGCGCCCTGGGCGAGGCGCACGCCGAGAAGATCCACAAGCTGATGGACCTGGCCGAGGCCGCCGGGGCGCCGGTGGTCGGACTGTGCGACGGCGCCGGCGCCCGTATCCAGGAGGGCGTCACCGCGCTCGCCGGCTACGGCGGCATCTTCCAGCGCAACGTCCGCAACTCCGGGGTCATCCCCCAGATCTCGGTGATCATGGGCCCCTGTGCCGGCGGCGCCGCGTACTCCCCGGCGCTGACGGACTTCGTGTTCATGGTGCGCGGCACCTCCCAGATGTTCATCACCGGACCGGACGTGGTCCAGGCCGTCACCGGCGAGGCCGTCACCAGCGAGGTGCTCGGCGGGGCCGACAGCCACGCCGCCACCTCGGGCGTGGCCGCCTTCGCGTACGACGACGAGGAGAGCTGCCTGGAGGACGTACGGCACCTGCTGTCGCTGCTCCCGGCCAACAACGCGGAGCTGCCGCCCGCCGAGGACTGCGACGACCCGGCCGACCGCCGCTGCGAGGGCCTGTTCGACCTGGTGCCCGCCCAGCCGAACCAGTCGTACGACATCCGCCGGGTGATCGAGGAGGTCGTGGACCACGGCGAGCACTTCGAGATCCACGCCCAGTGGGCCCGCAACATCGTCTGCACCCTGGCCCGGCTCGGCGGACAGACCGTCGGCATCGTCGCCAACCAGCCCAGCACCATGGCGGGCGTGCTCGACATCCAGGCGAGTGAAAAAGGCGCGCGGTTCGTGCAGTTCTGCGACGCCTTCTCCATCCCGCTGGTCACCCTGGTGGACGTACCCGGCTTCCTGCCGGGCGTGGACCAGGAGCACGGCGGGGTCATCCGGCACGGCGCGAAGCTGCTCTACGCCTACTGCGACGCGACCGTCCCCCGCATCTCCCTGATCCTGCGCAAGGCGTACGGCGGCGCGTACATCGTCATGGACTCCCGCTCCATCGGGGCGGACATCGCGCTGGCCTGGCCGTCCAACGAGATCGCCGTCATGGGCGCGGAGGGCGCCGCGAACGTCATCTTCCGCCGCGAGATCGCCGCCTCCGACGACCCCGAGGCGACCCGCCAGATGAAGATCAAGGAGTACCGGAGCGAGCTCATGCACCCGTACTACGCGGCCGAGCGCGGCCTGGTGGACGACGTCATCGACCCGGCCGAGACCCGCGCCCGGCTGATCGACGCCCTGAACATGCTCAGGGGCAAGCACCGCCCGCGGCCCAGCCGCAAGCACGGGAACCTGCCGCTGTGAGCGCCGTGGACGCCGTGGACGCCGAGCTGCGGCAGGCAGCGTTCCGGGTGGTCGGCGGCTCGCCGACGCTGGAGGAGGTCGCGGCGATCGCGGCGCTGCTCACCGCCCGGCTGCGCGCCGCCGCCGCGGAGCCGGTGGCGCAGGCGCGCCCGGCGCGCACCGTCTGGCGG
>NZ_WTFF01000472.1 GCF_019400985.1 Streptomyces bambusae | reverse complement strand
TGCACTCTGACGTACAAGGTGATGCTCGGTTCGTCCTGGTACTGGATTGTGCGGCCGGGTAGAGTATCTGTGGAGTTTAAGGTGTTCGCCGTGTCGTGGCGACCGGTGAGGTCAAGACGCGTAAGATCGTCGGCAGCGTCGAATGTGTATAAGAGACAGGGGCCGGGCCGGTCGGGTCAGTCGCGCGGGCCAGTCGCTCGGGCCGGTCGGTCGGGTTGCGCCGGCGGCCGCCGGCTACTTCGGCAGGGGCCGGTGCGTCCTGCCGCCCCCGCCCATCCGGGCGGCGTCGGCCGCGGCCGTGCCATCCGTCCAGCCCGCCAGGTCCGTGGCACCGCGCAGCCGGGTGGTCGTGGTCCGGGGGAACATCTCCTCCGCCCGCGAGTCGACCGCCACGTCCCGGGCGACCAGCGCGGGCAGCAGCGAGCCCTCCGCGGCACCATCCGCACCCGCCGCACCCGCGGCGTGCTCGGCCGTCTCCGTGAGGCGGTGCCCGAGGCGGCTGGCGTAGGCGAGGAAGAAGGACTGCCGGAAGGTCTTGGTCCGCTTGCGCCCGCCGGAGCGCTGCGCGGCCTCGGCGCGGGTCATCGCGGCCGTGCCCTGCACCAGCAGGGAGGTGTGGAGCAGTTCGACGGCTTCGAGGTCGCTCTCGAAGCCGACGACCGTGGAGAACTCGAAGGCCCCGTTCCACACCGCCCGGCAGTGGTTGGCCGTGGCCACCGCGTCCAGCAGGACCGCCTTCGCCTCCTCGTACGGCGGCTCCACGCCGATCCGGCGGGCACCCGGCGTCCGCGCCGGGCCCTCACCGCGCGCGACGAGCACCGCCTCGTCCACCGTGTGGCGGGCCATCAGCTCCTGCGCCTTCGCACTGAGCGCCTCCGCCTCCTCCGGGTACGACGTGGCCTCCGCCTTCGCGAGCAGGGCGCGGATCCGGCCCAGCATCCGCGGCTCGATGTGCGCGGCCTCCGGTACGTCGGCGGGGTCGCCGGGGACCGGGCCCACCGGCTCGATCGAGGGCAGCCGGACCAGCAGGCGCAGCAGCTCCAGGACCGCCGTGGCGAGGGTGAAGCGGTCGGCCTTCTCCCGGCGGGCGACCGCCTCGGCGTACGCGTCGTCGCCGGTCGCTGCTGTGTCGCCGGCTCCGGGCGCTCCCCCCACCGCCCACCACGCCTCGTACGCCGGCCAGCGCGCGGGCAGCCGGGCGTAGCGGCGGGCCTCCGCGGCGAACAGGTCCTCGGCGAGCCGCACGTGCCGCTCGGCGAGGTCGCGGCGGACCAGCCGGAGCACGTCCGCCGGCTGCCAGCCGCGCTCCCAGGCCTGCCGTACGTACGTCGCCCCGCGCGCCAGCAGCGCCCGGCCGACGCCGGGCCAGGCGGCCGGGTCCGCGGCGAGCAGTGACGCGCCGGTGTCCAGGCCGGCGTCGTCCTGGGCGTAGAGGGCGGCGGCGCAGGCCCGCTCGACGATGTCGTTCACGCCCTTCAGCTTGGCATGTCCGCTCTGGCGTCCCACTCCCGGCGGGCGGCCTCTATGCGGGGGCGGTGTGCGAGGGACCAGTCGGCGAGGCCCTTGACCAGGTGGGTGAGGCTGTGGCCGAGGTCGGTCAGCTCGTACTCGACCTGCGGCGGGACGGTGGGGTGGACGGTGCGGGTGACGAGCCCGTCGCGCTCCAGCCGGCGCACGGTCAGCGTGAGCATGCGCTGCGAGATGCCGTCGACGGCGCGCTGGAGCTCCTTGAACCGGTGGACCCCGGCGGCGAGTTCGACGATGACAAGGACGGACCACTTGTCGCCGAGCCGGTCGAGCACGTCCCGGATCCCGCAGTCGTCCGCACAACTGACGACCGGCTCGGCGGGGGCGGCGGGGGCGGCGGGGACTGCGGGGGCTGTTGGGGCGGTTACCCCGGTGTGCCCTGCTGACATGAATGTGCCTCCTTATGCAGCGATCCGGTCCGGTCCACGATGTATGTACGAACCACGGAACGGACGGGAGAGTTCCCATGCTGCTGATCACTGGTGCCTCGGGCGGACTGGGTTCACTGATCGCCGAGAAGCTGGCCGGGCGGGCGGACGTACGCCTGGGGACGCGGCGGCCGACGGGTCCGGATCAGCTGCGGGTGGACTTCGACGACCCCGATGGCCTGGACTTCTCCGGTGTCCGGACGCTGTTGATGATCTCGGCGGGGTACGGGGAGGACGACACGGTGCTGGCGCGGCACGAGGCCGCGATCGCGGCGGCGGAGCGGGCCGGGGTGCGTCACATCGTGTACACGAGCCTCACCCGGGAGGGTGACCACCTGCCGTACGCGCTGGCGCACCGCTGGACCGAGCGGCGGCTGGCCGCGTCGCCGGTCCCCGCGACCGTGCTGCGCAACGGGCTGTACGCGGAACTGCTGGCGGCGCTCGCCGCGCCCGGCCCGGACGGGCGGATCACCGCGCCGCTGGGCGAGGGGCGGATCGCGGCCGTGGCCCGCGAGGACCTGGCCGAGGTCGCGGTCCGGGTCGCCACGGACCCGGCGCCGCACGCCGGACAGACGTACGAGCTCGTCGGCGAGCACGCGGTCGGCGGCGCCGACCTCGCCGCCGCGGTCGACGCCGCCTACGCCCCGGGCACGCTGGCCCAGGCCCGGGCGGCCCTGTCGGGCCCGGGGTCGGTGGGCTTCCAGGTGCCGATGCTGGTGGGCACGTACTCGGCCATCGCGGCCGGCTTCCTCGCCACCCCGGACACCGGCACCCTCCCCACCCTCCTTGGCCACCCTCCCCGCCCGGCCCTGCAGGTCTACGCGGAGGCGGTCAAGGCGAACGGGGCATGGTCGGCGGCGGCGTAGCGGGCCTGCGGACGGCGGCGCAGCGGGGGCCGCCGCCCGGGTCGGAGACGCAGCTGGACGGCCCGGCGGGGGCGCAGCCGGGCGGCAGGCCGGGCGGGGGCGCAGCCGGGCGGGGGCGTAGCCGGACGACAGCCTGGACGGAGGCATAGCCGGGCAGCAGCCCGGGCAGGGGCACAACCGGGCAGCAGCCCGGACGGAGGCACAACCCGGCGACAGCCCGGACGGAGGCGCAGCCAGACGGCAGCCCGGACGGCGGCGCAGCCAGGCGGCAGCCCGGGGCGGAGACGCCGCCGAGACCACCCGGCGGAGGCGTAGCCGGGCGACTGCCCGGGCGGAGGCGTAACCGGACGGCAGCCCGGGCGGGCGTAGCCGGGTGACAGCCCGGGCCGGGCGTAGCCGGGCGACAGCCCGGGGCAGAGGCGCAGCCGGGCGACAGCCCGGACGGC
This sequence comes from Streptomyces bambusae, assembly GCF_019400985.1. Lineage (GTDB taxonomy): Bacteria > Actinomycetota > Actinomycetes > Streptomycetales > Streptomycetaceae > Streptomyces > Streptomyces bambusae_A. The sequence goes on along the minus strand of NZ_WTFF01000472.1, from coordinate 986 downwards.
GGCGCGGCAGCCCAGGGCGGAGACGCCGCTGGGGCCACCCGGCGGAGGCGTAGCCGGGCGGCAGCCCGGGCGGGCGTAGCTGGGCGGCGCCCGGACGGAGGCGTAACCGGACGGCAGCCCGGACGGAGGCAGATGCAGGCTGCCTGCTGCCATGTGGCCGTTCCACCCCTGGTCCGGCTCGGGCCCGAGCGGGGCGGGCCGGGTCCGGCCGCTGGGCGGCCGAGATGTGCCGTCTCCGGCCCGTGCCGGCTGCAGCCGGGGCAGGCCGCGCGCGGCCTGGGCGGCAAGCCCAGTCGCGATCCCAGCAGGACGCAGGGCCCACCCGGCAGAGACACAGCCGGGCGACAGCGCGGACGGAGGCAGACGCTGGCTGCCTGCGCCATGTGGCCGGTTCCACCCCTGGTCCGGCTCGGGCCCGAGCGGGCGGGCCGGGGCCGGCCGCTGGGCGGCCGAGATGTGCCGTCTCCGGCCAGTGCCCGCTGCAGCCGGGGCAGGCCGCGCGCGGCCTGGGCGGCAGGCCCAGTCGCGATCCCAGCAGGACGCAGGGCGCAGCCCGGAAGTGGGCGACACGGGCCAGGCAATGCCCGGGGCGGCACGGGCGGAGCCCGGAGTCCCCCGGGCACGGGCACGGGCGTAGCCCGGAGTCCCCGGTCGCCGACGCAGGCACAGCCCAGAAGCCCCGCGCCCGGGCACGGCCCGTAGGCCCCGGCTGCAGCGGCGCAGCCCCACGGCAGGGCGCAGCCCCGCGGCCAGCCACGTCCGCCCGGCCCAGCCAGGGCCCAGCCCGGCCCGGCCCGGCCCGGGAAACATGTGGTCCCGCGCGCCAGCACCGGCCCTGTCAGTGGGCGGTGGCAGACTCGCACGGGTGAGCGACAGCGCGACCCGGTGGCTGCTGGCCGAGGACGCCGACGGACGGTGGCAGGCCGGCCCCATCGGCGAGCCCGTAGGCGGCCCCATCGGCGCGTCCGTAGGCGGCTCCGCAGACG
>NZ_WTFF01000471.1 GCF_019400985.1 Streptomyces bambusae | reverse complement strand
GTGGCGGGCCCGGCGGCGGGCCCGGAGGCCGGTGTCGCGGCGGGGCCGTGATCGGCCTCGTAGCGGGCGCGCTCCTCGGCGGTCAGCCGGGCCAGCATCCGCTGGGCGGTGTCCAGCTTGCTCTCGACGGTTGCCTTGTGCCGGGCGAGTTCGGCCTGCCGCTCGCGCAGTTCGGTCACCCGGCCGGCGGCCTGGGCGCGCAGCGCGCCGACCTCGTCGAGGCCGCGGCGTACGGAGGCCACCTCGGCGGCGCTGCGGTCGCCCGCCCGCGCCAGCAGGGCCGCACCCCGCAGGTACGCCTGCGGGCTGTGGGCCAGGGCCAGCCGGAGGGCCGGGCTCAGGCCGCCGCTGCGGTACTGGGAGGTGGCGAGCGCCCCGAGCGCTGAGCGCGCACCGTTGAGCTTGTCGGTCCGGCGCGCCGTCTCGTCGCGCAGGGCGCTCAGGGACCGCTCCGCCTCGTCGGCCTTCTCCTTCGCCCCGTTGTACTGCTCGGCCGCGGCCTCGGCCTCCTGGTAGAGCCGGTCCACCTCGGCCTTGACCTGCGCCGCCGTGGGCTGCGGGTCGGCCTGCGAGGTGCCTTCGAACGCGGTGGCGGTGGCAGCGCCCGCCAGGGCGAGGGTGGCGGCCGTCCGGACGGTGCCGCCGCTCAGCGGGCGCTGCCTGGGCTTTCGATGACTGGCCATGCGGCCCTCACGTCCTTCCCCTGGGGGTCCGGAACCGGGTGGTCCGGGTCTTGGGGGAGGACGCTAAACCGGAAGGTAACGGCCCGATGACGAGATGATCCGAAGTGACCGTTTCTGATGGACCGGTGTCGGGTCAGTGCCAGAGAAGGGCGATGAAGATATTGGCGATGGTCAGTCCGCCGACCGCACCGAACAGGCCCTTCTCGATCCGCTCCTCGTCGCGCTTGACGTAGACCAGCGCGAGGACCACGAAGAGGACGGCGAGCTTCACGCCGATCTTGATGTGGTTCAGGCCGCCGCCGTCCATCTCCCGGAAGCCCACCAGGGCCACGCCGGTGACCAACATCGTCAGGGCGCCGTGCAGCATGCCGGGCACGAAGCGGGCGGTACCGGCGCCCATGGCCTTCATCTGGGAGAGGAAGCCGCCGAGCAGGGCCGCGATACCGATGATGTGCAGGCCGACGAAGACACTGATGAGGACGTCCATACGGGGGAGCGTACGGGGGCTGCGCGCGCTCCCTGCGGCCGGGGGCGCCCCCTGCGGAACCGGCCGAATTTCAGCCGATCCGGCCTAGGTGGGCGAGGAGCTCGGCCGTGACCACCTCCGGCTGCTCCTCGGGGAGGTAGTGGCCGCAGTCGTCGACGCGCACCACCCGGGTGTCGGCGGCGAGCGGCGGGACGACCTCCCGGAGGCTCTCGTAGTTGCTGCGGTCGCCGCCGAGGGCCAGCACCGGCACGGTCAGCGGGCCGTAGGACCGGCGGTCGGCGATGTCCTGGCCGAAGGCGCGGTACCAGTCGTTGCCGGCCCGGATCGCCTCCGGCGAGTCGTAGGCACGGGCGTAGACGGCGCGGGCGCGAGCGTCGATGGTGTCGGGATCGGCGGCGGCATGGGTGAAGAGCCAGTCCAGCAGGAGGTGGTAGCGGCCCGCGAGCAGTGCCTCGGGCAGCCCGTGCACCTGGTTGAAGGCGAACCACCACAGGTGGCGGCCGCTGCCGTCCTGCGGCAGGAGGGTCAGCTCGGCCCAGCTGTCGTCGGGGTGCGGGACGTCGAGCAGGGCCAGGCTGCGGGTGGCCTCGGGGTGGTGGACGGCGTGGGCGTAGGCGACCATCGCGCCGATGTCGTGGCCGACGAGGTGCGCCGAGTCGATGCCGAGGCGGCCGAGCAGGGCGCGCACGTCCGCCGCCATCGTCTTCTTGTCATATCCTCCCCCAGACTCCGTCCGGGAGGTGCCCCCATCGGGTGTGGCGGAGCCGCCCATGCCGCGCAGGTCCACGGCGATCACGCGGTGGCGGGCGCCCAGGGCGGGCATCACCTTGCGCCACTGGCCACCAGGTCTGGGGCCAGCCGCCGAGCAGGACGACGGGGTCGCCCGTGCTCGCGCCGCCCTCGACGTAGTGCAGGCGGGTGCCGTTCACCTCGGCGTGGGCGCTGGTGAAACCTCCGTCGAGGGAGGCGGCGAGGGCGGCGTCGGAGAGGTCGTGCTCGGGGGCGAGGCCGGGGCCGGGGCCGTGCTCGGACATGGGTGGGTCCTCCGCGGATCGAACGTACGAATTCCTCGAACGGTTTGAAATGTACGAGATCTTCGTACGGTCGGTCAATGTCCTTACGAGATCTGCGTACAGTGGGGGCATGGCTGCCACTGCTGACCTGCCCCACCCCGAGGCCGACCGGATCGAGCTGGTCGAGGTCCTGGCGGCGCTCGGGCATCCCGCCCGGCTGGAGATCGCCCGCAAACTCGCCTCGGGCCGGGAGGCCTACTGCGGGGAGGTCGTCCCCGACCTGCCGCGCTCCAGCGTCACGCACCACCTCAAGACGCTCCGCGAGAGCGGCGTGATCCTCCAGGAGCCGCGCGGGCGCCGGCTCTACCTCACGCTCCGCCGCGCGGACCTCGACGCCCGCTTCCCGGGGCTGCTGGACCTCGTCCTCGGCCTGGCCCCGCACGACGCGGACACCTCCCGGTAGGGCCTGCCCGTACGACTTCAGAGCGACGCGCGGTCCGACCACGCGCGGATGCCCCGTCCCTCCGCGGAGTGACGACCCGCCCGGCCGGCCCGGCCTAGGTTCGACGGCATGAATCCACGCCGAACCGCCGTCACGTCCGCGGCCCTGCTGGCCCTCCTGCTCCCACTGCCGCTCGCCGCCGCCGGCTCCGCGGCCGCCGCGGGAGCCCCGCCCGGGTCCGCCGCCGTAGCCCTGCCCGCATCCCTCGCCGGAACCCCGGCCGCGGCCGCCGACCCGACCCCGCAGCCGTTACGCCCGCAGCTCCCGCGCCCCACCGGCCGCTACGCCGTCGGCCAGGACACCCTGCACCTGGTGGACCGCAGCCGGACCGACCCCTGGGCGAAGTCGGGCCCCCGGGAGCTGATGGTGACCATGCGCTACCCCGCCCACCCCGGCACCGGCGGCCCCGTCCGCCCGTACCTCACCGACGAGGAGGCACGGCTGCTGCTGGTCGACCGGGGACTGGACAAGCAGGTCGCCGTCGAGAGCCTGGCGGGTACCCGGGCTCACTCCCGCAGCGACGCCCGGCCGGTCGCCGGCCGCTACCCGCTCGTCGTCCTGTCCCCGGGCTTCAGCGTGCCGCGCGCCACCCTCACCTCGCTCGCCGAGGACCTGGCCTCCCGCGGCTACGTCGTCGCTCTCGTGGACCACGCGTACGAGAGCGTCGGGACGTCCGTACCCGGCGGGCGGGTGCTGACCTGCCTGGCCTGTGAGCAGGCGAAGGGCCACGAGGGCCGCCAACTGGTCGCCGCGACCCGCTCCCGCGACGTGTCCTTCCTGCTGGACCGCCTCACCGGACACCGGCCGGCCTGGCGGCACGCGCGGCTGATCGACCAGGACCGCATCGCCATGGCGGGCCACTCCATCGGCGGCGCCTCGGCGGCCGCGGCCATGGCCGACGACCCCCGGATCCGGGCCGGGATCAACATGGACGGCAGCATGGTGCCGCTCCCGGAGGGCGGGCTGGGCGGCAGGCCGTTCATGCTGCTGGGCTCCGCGCGTGCGCAACCCGGCGCGGACGGCACCTGGGACGGGAACTGGCCCCGGTTCGGCGGCTGGAAGCGCTGGCTCACCTTCGACGACTCGTACCATTTCACCTTCTCCGACTGGCCCACGGTCAGCGAGCAGCTGGGGCTGCCCGCATGGTCGCCGCTGCCCGGCGCCCGCTCGCTGGAGCTGACCCGGACCTACGTCGGCGCCTTCTTCGACCTGCACCTCAAGGGGGTGCCGCAGCCGCTGCTGGACGGGCCTGTGGCGTCCGCCCCGGAGGTCCGCTTCCACGACCCGGCGGCCCCGGCGGCCCCGGCGGCCCCGGCGGTGCCGGGCGATCAGCCGGGGCGGACGCTGCGGTAGACCGGCTGGTGGTGGACGGGGTCCTCGCGGACGCCCGTGCCCGGGCCGGGGGCGTGGATCATGCGGCCGCCGCCGCTGTAGAGGCCGACGTGCCGCATGTCCGCGTGGTGGAAGACCAGGTCGCCGGCGCGCAGGTCGCGGGTGGCGACCCGCGGGCCGGCGGCGACCTGGCCGCGCGCGGTGCGGGGGAGGACGACACCGGCCGCCAGCCAGGCGGCCCTGGTC
>NZ_WTFF01000470.1 GCF_019400985.1 Streptomyces bambusae | reverse complement strand
GCGCAGGGCGGCGGCCGCGGACCGGGCGGGGGCCCGGTCCGCAGCGGTGTCGTCCCGGGGCGCGGCGCTCGCGCCGACGGTGCCGGCCAGCAGCAGGGCTGCGGCGGCCAGGGCGGTACACGCCGCGCGGGCGTGTCGCTCGATCATGGGGACTCCTCGGTCCGGACGTGGGGGAGGTAGGGGGGAGGGCGGGGGAAGCTGGGGAAGGCGAGGGAAGGCGGGGGAAGGCGGGGGATCTGCCGACACCGTAGGAATCCGAACCGGGGTGCGGGAGCTGCCAGTCGGCCCCTCCCTTCGCGTTATGGCCGGGGGCCGGTGCGCTCCCCCGTACGGCCGACATGCGTTCATGCGCGCCCCGTCGGAGGATGGGGGCCTGGGGGGCACCTGAGGGAGGTACGAGAGATGGCAAGTGAAGGTGACCAGCAGCCCCAGTCCGAGGACCGCCCGACGAAGTCTTCGATCCTCTGGTCGGGCGGTGAGCGGGCCTACGACCCCGAGGACCTCGTCATGGCGACGGGCGCCGACCCGACTCCGGAGCGGGTCGAGAAGGCCCGGAAGCTGATCGAGAAGGAGGGTCCGACGGTCATCGAGCGCTACCTGCCGTAGCGCGGGGACCGTCGTACCGTCGTCCGCACGCGGCCGCGCACCCCGGACCGGGGCGCGCGGCCACACGCCGTGGCGCTACGTCGTGGAGCTACGCCGTGGAGCTACGCCGTGGCGCCATGCCGCGGTGTCACGTCCGGGCACCGTCGCTGCACGGGCGGTGCCCGTACGGTGCCCGGCGGTACTCCATGTGGCACGTTGTGTCACGTCTGCTTAGCTAGGGGCCATAGTCTGAAGTCCACGAAGGGACCGGAAAGAGCAATGCCCCAGGTCAAGCTGACCACCAACTTCGGCGCGATCGTGATCGACCTCGACGAGGAGAAGGCGCCGATCACCGTCGCCAACTTCCTGTCGTACGTCCGGAGCGGCCACTACGACGGGACGATCTTCCACCGGGTGATCCCCGGCTTCATGAACCAGGGCGGCGGCTTCACCGCCGACATGAACCAGAAGCCGACCCAGGCGCCGATCCAGAACGAGGCCTCCAACGGCCTGAAGAACAACAAGTACACGGTCGCGATGGCGCGGACGAACGCCCCGCACTCGGCGACCTCGCAGTTCTTCATCAACACGGCGGACAACGAGTTCCTGAACTTCACCTCCGAGACCATGCAGGGCTTCGGCTACGCCGTCTTCGGCGCCGTCACCGAGGGCCAGGACGTCGTGGACTCCATCGCCGCGGTCAAGACGGGCCGGGTCGGCGGACACGGCGACGTCCCGGTCGAGCCGGTCGTCATCGAGAAGGCCGAGGAGCTCTGAGGCTCCCCGTCGCGCCGCACCGGACGCCGTCCCGCTGAGCGGGACAGCGCCTCCGCGTGGGCGGCCCGGGCATGGTCGAGGACGGCCGCTGCCCGGGCCGCCGCACGCCCCGCGGGGTGCCAGCCCAGCAGGTGCCGCCAGACCAGCGGGGTGCCGGCCAGCGGCCGGGTCACCAGCCCCGGCGTCGCCGGGAAGGTCGCCCGGCACAGCCCCACCGCCCGCCCCACCTGCACCAGGTGCACGCAGGACGCCGTGTCGGTCTCGTAGACGCAGGCGGGCGTGAACCCGGCCCGGACACAGGCCGCGGCGAAGCAGTCCCCGAAGCAGCCGTCGCCCGGCACGTCGGTCCAGGCCTCCGCCGCCAGCCCGGCCAGCTCGATCTCGGCGCGCGGCGCCAGCGGGTGGTCCTCGGCGAGCATCACGTACACCGGGTCCCGCGCCACCTCCAGCCACGCCAACCGCCCCGGCTCGGGCGGCGCGCTCTCCCCGCACACCCCGAGCAGCGCGAAGTCCAGCCGGCCGTCGGCCACCTGGCGGGCGATCTCCGTCTCCGACCACGAGGTGTACGTCGTCACGCCCGCGCCCGGCTCGGCCCGCGCGAGCCGGTCGACCACCCCGCCCAGCAGGGGCCCGTGGGTCCCGCCGAGGCGGTAGCCGTCACGGCCCTGCCGGGCGAACCGGACGGCCTCCTCCTGGAGCTCGTACAGCGCGGGCAGCACCACCCGCGCCCGGTCCAGCACGAGCTCCCCGAGGGCGGTGGCCCGTACCCCGTCGCGGCCGCGCAGGAACAGCGCCCCGCCCAGCACCCGTTCGATCCGCTTCAACTGCGCACTGAGCGCCGGCTGGGCCAGCCCGAGGGCGGTGGCGGCCCGGGTCAGGCTTCCGGCGTCGGCGATGGCCTTGACGGCCTTGAGGTGCCTCAGTTCCAGATCCATACAAGGAGCTTGGTCCAGACCACGGCCCGGGCGCTACGGCGGGAACACGGAAAGGGCCCGGCGGTCAGCTGCTGAAGACCACCGAGCGGAGCCCCAGCCGCTCGCTGCCGCGGCCGGTGACCGGCCGCAGGGTGAACCAGTCCCCCTCGCAGCCGGGCTCGGTGAACACGGTCGCCGTCGCGCTCGTCCGATTCCGCGGCGAGTGGGCGGGGGAGCTGGCGCCGGGGTCGGCGACCTCGGGCAGGGTGATGCACTCCTCGCCCGCGGGGTCCTCGATCACTGCGACCTGCGGGCTGCCGTCCAGGCCGGTGTAGGTGTACTGGAACTCCCCGAAGGCGGCCGAGGCCGACGTAGGGAGGGTCAGGACGAGGGTCAGCGCACCGAAGGCGGCGAGGGTGGCGCGGCGCAGACGCATGGCGGAGGTCCCCTTCTCAAGGAGCGTCACAAGGCAACAACGAGCGAAAAGCGTGCAGTCACCACCCTTCCGCCGGACCGGAACCCAGGTCACGACCCACCCCGCGCCGAACCGATTCCGCATCCCCCGAACGGCCCATCCGCCTCACCCAGGCGGCCGCATCACCTCGGCGGCCGCATCACCTGGTGCGGGGCCGCCATGACCGTGGCCATGGCCATGGCGGTGCGGCATCAGGGCAGGAGCCGCGCGAGCTCGGCCATTTCCGCCTCGGGGTCCGCCACGGGCTGGATCACGAGCTCGTCGACCCCCGACTTCTCCAGTGCGTCGATCTGCCGTCCGATCTCGTCCCTGGTACCGATCAGACCGAACCTGTCCACCAGTGACGGCACGACGAGATCGCGGTCCTCGGCGGACAGCCGGCCGAGATAGTTGCGGTAGAGCGTGTGGTGGCGGTCGGGGTCGGTGGCGGTGGTACCGCGCAGATGGAGCAGGCGGTCGACGGCCGCGGACTCCTCCCGGGGCAGGGCCGCGCGGAAGGCCGGGTCCTCCACCGCGAGGATCAGTGCGCTCACCGCGATGTGCCCCATCGCGTCCTTGACGGCATCGCCGTACCGGTCCTCGCCGTCGGCGAGGACGTACAGGGAGGAGATGAGGTACGCATCCGTCTTCTCCGTCTTCTCCGTCTTCTCGCTGTGGCCCGCGGCCTGCGCCGCTGCCCGGCGGGCCTGGCAGAGCGCGGACCAGGCCGCGGGGGCGTGCAGCGCGAAGGAGATCATTCCTGTACCCAGGCGGCCGGCGACGGCGGCGACCTTCGGGCCGAAAGCAGCCACGACGAACTCCACCGGGTCCTCGGTGTTGACGTAGCCGCCGGCGTGCAGGAAGCGCACCCTGCTGGTCAGGGTTCCCTCGCGGTAGTCGGTCTCGCGGCCGGCGGTGAGGTCCTGCAGGGCGGCCGTGAACGACTCCAGCTCCGCCGTCTTCGTAGGCCGCATGCCCAGCGTGCGGCGTGCGGTGTTGCCGGTGCCGACCCCGCAGACGATGCGGCCGGGAGCGAGGGCGTTGAGACTGCTGAGCGCCGCCGCCGCGGCGGGCGCGGAGCGCAGCGCCGGTGAGGTGACCCCGATGCCGAGTCTGATCCGGCTGGTGGACTTGGCGCAGAGCGCGAGGCTGACGAACGGGTCGCCGTGGACCATCGGCGTGTCGTACACCCAGAAACTACTGAAGCCGAGTTCCTCCGCGCGGGCGGCCAGGTGCTCCAGACCCGGGCGTGCAGTCATGACGATGCCGGTCCGCATACTGACCCCTCTCGCCTGGCGGTGGCGCACCCACCGATGCTGCCACGGGCGGCGCGGCGGCGGGGGGACGCGAACGGGGCGGCGGCGGGGGGCGCGTTGGCGGCGCGGGGCCCGGGGCCCGGCGCGCGGGGCGGCGGGGAGCGGCCGTATCCGTTGCTCAGAGCCTCAGCAGCTCTCAGCATTCCGGGCATTTCCGCCCGGAAGGTCCGTCTCATCACCAGAGCGTGAGGGCTTCGGCTTGAGTACGGTCTCTCGTTTCCGTCTGCCGCTGGTGCGG
>NZ_WTFF01000047.1 GCF_019400985.1 Streptomyces bambusae | reverse complement strand
CGGGCCGGGGGGCCGGGACGCGCCGCCGCTGCCGCGGGGCCGGCCGGGGACACGGTGCGGCTGCGGCTGGCCGCCGCGACCAACGGGGCCGCCACGGCCGTCGGGGACCGGGTGGTCGCCGAGGTGCAGGGGGTGCTGTGGTCGCTGCCCGCGGACGGCTCCCCGGCCACCGCGCTCACGCCGCCCGACCTGGAACCCACCCGTCCGGTACTCTCCCCCGACGGCGGACAGCTGGCGGTCGCCGCCTACCGGAGCGGGAACTTCCAGATCTGGCTGATGGGGGCCGACGGTTCGGGTCTGCGTCCGCTCACCGAGGGGCCGTTCGACCACCGGGCGCCGGCGTGGTCCCCGGACGGCCGGACCCTGGCGTGGTGCTCGGAGCGCGGCGGGGATCCGGTCACCGGGAGCCCGTACCGGATCTGGTCCCAGCCCGCCTCGGGAGGTGCGCCCCGGCGGCTGACCGGTCTGCCCGGGCAGCAGGGGCCGGGGCAGGACGGGGCCTGGGAGGACTTCGACCCGGCGTGGGCGGCGGACGGCCGCCGGGTGCTGTTCGTCCGGGGGACGGTGGCCGGCGACGGCACACTGACGGCCCGGCTGCTGGCCTCGGCGGCCGCCGACGGCAGCGGCCCGGTGCGCACCGAGTACACCGCGCCGGAGGGCCGGTTGCTGGCCCCGGCCGTCTCGCCGGGCGGCCGTACCGCCTGGCTGTGTGCGCTCCCCGGGCCGCGCCGGGCCGAGACCGTCACCCTCTGGGCGGACGGCCGGAGGGTCCCGCTCGACGGCGACCTCGCCCCCGCTCCCCCGCGGTGGCTCGGCGACGACCGCCTGCTGGTCACCGTGGACGGCCAGTTCCGGGTGATCCGGCCGGACGGCGACACCAGCGGCCCCGAGCCGGGCCGGCTCCTCGCCTTCCGTGCCGAGCTGCACCTCGCGCGGCCGCGCCGCCGGGTCAAGGAGTACGACCTGGAGGCCGCCCGGCCGCGTCCGGTCCGCGGGATCCACCTGCCCTCCCTGTCGCCGGACGGCCGTACGGTGGCCTTCGCTTCGCTGGGCGCGCTGTGGACCGCTCCGGTGGCCGGGGGCGCCCCGCGCAGGCGGGTCCAACTGCCGCCCACCGCCTATGTGCAGGGCCCGGTGTGGAGCCCGGACGGGCGGGCGCTGGTCTACACGCACGACCGCGGCGGGCTGAACGCCGTCCACCGCAAGGAGCTGTCCGGCGGCCGGGAGGAGGCGCTGAGCCCGGGCGGCCGCGTGTACGGGAGGCTGTCCCCCGACGGGTCCCGGCTCGCCGCCCTGGACCTGACCGGCCGGCTGCTGGTCCGGGAGCTCGCCACCAGCACGGAGACCCCGCTGGCGGCTCCGCTGGGCGGCGGCGGGCTGCCGGGCATGCCGAGCTGGTCGCCGGACGGCCGGTACCTCGCGCTGTGCGACCGCAACCGGCTCAGCCACCGGTTCCGCGAGGGCTACAACCTGATCCGGATCGTCGACGCCGCCACCGGCGCGGCCCGGCTGCACGCCCTGGCCCCGCACACCTCGCTGTCCGACCGGTACGCCTGCGGACCCGTGTGGTCGCCGGACGGCCGGCACCTGGCCTGTGTCGCGGAGTCGGCGCTGTGGCTGCTCCCGGTCGGCCCGGACGGCACCCCGGCCGGGCCGGCCCGCCGGATCACCGACGAGCCCGCCGAACACCCCTCGTGGTCAGGGGACTCACGCACCCTGCTGTACCAGTGCGGCAGCCGGCTGCGGCTGCTGCACCTCACCGCGGACGGCGCGCCCGACGGACCGGCCCGGACCGTGCCGGTCGCCCTGGACCACCGCCGGCCCGCACCGGTGGACACGCTGGTGCGGACCGGACGCTTCTGGGACGGCACCGGCGCCCCGCCGCGCGAGGACGTGGACATCCTGATCCGCGACGGCCGGATCGCTTCCGTGGAACCGCGCCGGGCGGGCCGCCGGGGGCCCCGGGCCGCACGGATCGTGGAGGCCGGGCAGGGCACCGTGCTGCCCGGCCTGTGGGACACCCACGTGCACCCGTACGGCAACACCTACGGGGCCCGGCAGGGGGTGACCGCCCTCGCCTACGGGATCACCACGACCGTCTCCCTCGGCGGCTCCGCCCAGGAACAGGCCCGGCTCCGGCAGGACGTACTGGCCGGGCGGCTCGCCGCACCCCGGCTGCTGACCTGCGGGGAGCACCTGGACGGCAGCCGGGTCGCGTACACCATGAGCCGGGCGCACCGCACCCGGGAGGGCCTGGCCCGGTCGCTGGCCCGGGCCGAGGAGCTGGACTGGGACGTCGTCAAGACCTATGTCCGGGCGCCGGCCTGGCTGATGGCCGAGGCGGCCCGCTTCGCGCACGACCGGCTGGGGGTGCCGGCCGGGTCGCACCTGTGCGCGGCGGGGATCGCCGCCGGGCAGGACCTCACCACGCACCTGGTGGCCACCGAGCGCGCCGAGGCCGGGCACGGAGCCACCCCGCGGGGGCACGCCTACCAGGACACCGTGGAGCTCTACACCCGCGGCCGGTTCCATCTGATCGCCACGCCGTTCACGGCGCTGCCGCTGCTCGGCGAGGACCCCGCGGCGGCCGAGGACGAGCGGGTGACGGCGCTGATGCCGCCGTGGGACGTAGCCGCCGTGCGGGCCGCGGCGGCCCGCCCGCCGGCGGCCGACCAGTTGCTGGCGCTGGAGCGGGAGATGGCGGTCTACCGGCGGATCCTGGGCGGCGGCGGACTGGTGGCGCTGGGCACGGACGCACCGCTGGTGCCGGTGGGGCTCCATCTGCACCTGGCCCTACGGGCGTTGCACCGCTACGGTCTGAGCCCGGCCGAGGCACTGGCCACCGCGACCCGGATCCCGGCCCAGGTGTTCGGGCTCCAGGACCGGCTGGGCACCGCCCTGCCCGGCCGGATCGCGGACCTGACGGTGGTCGACGGGGACCCGTTCACCGACTTCGCCGAGCTGATCCGCGTCCGGGCCGCGATCCTCGGCGGCACGGTGCACGAACGTGCCGCTCTGGTGCAGGAGTTCACCGGACACCATGACACGGCCGCGGTCGCGCCGGAGCCGGAGGGCGGCTGGCATGCCGTCACCCGCCGGCTGCTACGGGACAGCTGCTGCGGCGGCGCGGACGGACCGGTCGGCTGACCCGCAGAAGTCTCCCCCTCCACCAACTCACATGACACCATGAGGAGTTATGGCTGAGGGGGAAGCTGTGGCGAACACTGCTGTCCGCGTACGTCTGACGCGGGGCGCGAGCGAGGGTGACGTAGCCGCGCTGAAGGCGTGGCTCGAACGGGAGCGGAAGCTGGAGGCGCTCCGCAGCAGCGGCGAGCTGGAGATCCAGGAGCGCGCCGGCACACAGGACGGGCAGGGGCAGGCCCGTCCGATGGGGGCCGGGCTGGACATCATGCTCGTACTGATCGGCGCGGCCGCCCCCAAGCTGTTCGACGAGGTGTACGAGCAGGTGAAGAGCGGGGTCCGCGCGTGGCGGGAGAACCGTCGTGACGTGGAGAACGGCGAACCCCCGGAGGTCGAGGTCGCGCCTGACGGCGACGGGAGATAGCCGGTGGCGCGCTTCGACCCGCGCGGGAAGGCGAACCGGGCGCTGCTCGTCGGAGTACCCGAGTACGACTTCAAACAGCCGGACCATCCCGACGGGGTGTCCGGCGACCTCGAAGCGGTCGAGCACAACCTGACCGGCCTGGCGCGGTCGTTACGTGAGGGCGGGGTGTTCGCCCGGGACGAGGTCGTCGTCGTCCGGCCGCGTACGGTCGACGAGTTCGACCGTCAGCTCGACACCGCGGTCAAGGCGGCCGACGGGCTGCTCCTGTTCTACTTCTCCGGCCACGGGGCGGTCCCCAGTACGGGCGACGAGCTGTGGCTGCAGATGCGGGGGGCGACGATCGTCCGGGGCGGCGAGTCGGTGTTCCGGGGCTCCGCGTCGTGGAAGGGCGTGCTGACCGTGCTCGCCCGGGCCACGGCGGAGCAGGTGGTCGTCATCCTCGACTGCTGCTACGCGGGAAACGCCTCGACCGCCTGGGACGCACTCGGCGCCGCGCAGCGGCAGCGGACCTCGCTGCTGATGAGCGTGCAGGCCAACAACCGCATCGACGCCGGGGGCGGCGACTCGGCCACACCGTTCACCGCACAGCTGATCCGGCTGCTGCGCGACGGCCGGAGCGGGCACGACGGATCGGGCGGAGGGCACGGAGGGGACGGAGGGGACGGAGACGACGCACGGGACGGGGAGGGCGGACACGGCGGCGGGATCGGCTTCGCGGACCTGGCGGACCGGCTCAGGGCCCACATGTCCACGCACCACACGACGCTCCGCGAGCCTCCGGAGCCGTGGGAGCCGCAGAGCCGCCCCGCCACCTCGGGCGCCGACGTCCTCCTGGCCGCGCCGGCCGTCCACTCCCCGCCCGCTCCCCCGCCCGCGCCGCCCCCGGTCATCCCCGGGCCGCCCGGGCCGCCCGGGGGCAAGCGGTGGGGAAGGCTCGGCAGACTCGGGCGTCCGGTCGCGGGACGCAGGCTGGTGACGGCCGTCGGAGTACCCGCCGCCGTCGTGGGCCTGGCCACCACCGCCTGGTTCACCGTGCTCGGCGACGACACAGCGGCCTCCTGCAAGCCTCCCGTCGAACTCCGGCTGCTCACCGACCCGGACCTCGAACCCACCGTCCGCAAGGCGGCCAAGGCGTATCTGACCTCGGGCGCGAACAGGGCCGACGACGGGTGCAGACGTAGCGGCATCACCGTCTACAGCGCCGCCTCCGCCGCGGCGGTCGCCGCCTTCAACCGGCAGTCGGACCCGTGGCAGCGGCCCGCGGGCAACGAGGAGAACCCGCAGCGCGACATCGGCCCCCAGCCCGACATCTGGATCCCGGCGTCGAGGGCGAGCGTCGACCGGGCCCGTCCGGCGGCCTCCGAGCGGACCTACGTCGAGTTGGAGGCCGACGCGTCGCCGTTCGCGTACTCGCCGGTCGTGCTCGCCGTCCCGCAGCTCGTGGCGGCGGAGGCGCCCGCCGACCGGGTGGGGAGCCTGGCGACCCTGACGGCGGCGCTCAAGAAGCGCGAGCCCCGGGCCGAAGTGCGCCGTACGGACCCGGAGTACACCGACGCCGGGCTGCTCGCGACGGTCGGCCTGTACGGCACGGCGCCGCAGGACCCGGCCGCCGCCGAGCGCGGTGTCGCGCAGAGCGGACCGCCTTCGCGCACCGGCGGGGAGCTGCTGTGCACCCTGCCGGACGACGACGCGGCGGACGAGCGCACGGCCGCACTGGTGCCGGAGTTCCTGCTCAGGACCGGGGTCGACTGCGACAGCGCGACACGGACCCGGCGGACGGCCGCGTACCCGGACGACGTACCGGGACTCAGCCCGACGTTCGTACGGGTGCGCTGGCGGGATGCCGGCCTCGACGCCGGGGTACGGGACGACGCGGTACGGCGGTTCCGCGAGTGGCTGACCGGCAAGGGCGCGGCCGAGCAGGGCGCAGCCGCCGGGGGCGGGCTCGCCGCGTTCGCGCAGGACGGCTTCCGCGGCCCCTCGGGCGAACGCCTGCCCCTCGATCCCGCCGCCGCCCAGGGCACGGGCGCCGGCACCTCCTTCAGCGACTTCGGAGCGCTCAGCCGTCCCGAGCGGCTCCCCGAACCCGCCGGCCAGGCCGCGATGACCGCGGCGCTCAAGGGCTACCGGGAGGCCAACGGGCCGGGGCGGGTGCTCTTCCTGCTGGACTCCTCGGGGTCCATGGGCGGCTTCTGGGAGGGGCCCGGCGGCGCCCCCGCGATCATCGTGCAGTCCCTGGCCGGGCTCGGCGGGACGGACGAGTACGGCGTCTGGGCGGTGGGCACGGAGCCCGGCGGCGGGCGTGCCCACAGCGAGCTGCTGCCGTTCGGCCAGCACGGGCGCGAGCAGGCCCAGCGCACCATCGAGGCCTCGGCCAAGGTCAGGGACGTGGAGGCGGACCCGTACCTGGCGCTGGTCGCCGCCCTGGAGGAGATGGCGCGGCGCGGGACCGACGACCACCGTCCGCAGCTGATCGTCTACGTCACGGACGACGAGGACAACAACCGGCTGACCGAGGGGAGCCGGCTGAACGACCTGTTGCAGTCGATGCGGGGCTCGCGGGAGCCGATTCCGGTGGTCATGGCCTCCCTGGACAGCGGCGGCTGCGACAAGGGCAAGCCGGACGCGGCGGTCTCCGAGGCGAGCGGCGGCCGCTGTCTGGACACCAAGGGCGACCTCGTCTCGCGGCTGCGGGACGAGGTCGCGAGGACCGGAACGGGAGGGCAGGGATGAGGCACGGGCCCGGACGGTCCGGCCGGCGGGGCCTGCGCGGGAGCGGCCAGCGCGGGAGCGGCCTGCCACGGACCGGGGTGCGCGGGAGGGGGGTGCGGGTGCGCGCACGGCGCAGTGCCGGTGCCCGTGCCGGTGCCGCGATCGTCGTCCCGCTGCTCCTGACGCTGGTCGCCGCAGCGGGCTGTGACGCCGGCGGACCGGGTGCGGCAGGCGGATCGGGCGGGGCGGCCGGATCACAGCCCACCGCGGGGGCGGGCGCCACCGACCTCCCGGGCGACATCGTGCTGGCCAGCGGGCGGGACGTGACCGGCAAGGGCGGCATCCGCCAGCAGCTGATCGAGCAGTGGAACAAGGAGCAGGAGAGCAAGGGCACCGGCTACCGGGCCCGGCTGGTCGAGCTGCCCGGCTCGGCGGACCAGCAGCGCAGCCAGCTGCTGGGCGCGCTGCAGTCCGGCAGCGCCGACTACGACGTGGTCAACCTCGACGTGACCTGGGTACCGGAGTTCGCGGCGGCGGGGCTGGTCCGGCCGCTGCCCGACCAGCTCGTCGACGACGATGTCATCGAGTCGGTGGCCGCCACCTCCCGCTGGCGCGACCGGGTGTACGCCGCGCCGTTCAACAGTGACGTCGGGCTGCTCTTCTACCGCCGCGACTACCTGCAGAGCGCGGGTGTCACGCAGCCCGACCTCGGCAAGGACGTCCGCTGGCCGGCCGTACAGAAGCTGTTCGACACCCTCGACGGCGCGGGCCGGAAGCTGCCCGACGCCTACGCGAAGGGCTGGACCACGCAGCTCGACGCCTCCTACGAGGGGCTCACGGTCAACGGCATCGAGGCGTTCGCCTCCGCCACCGACGGCTTCGCCCTCACCGACGCCGAAGGCCGCTACGCCGGTTCCGTGAAGGAGCTGCAGAAGGGACTGGAGGAACTGCGGAGCCGTACGCAGGCGGCGTACACGCTGCCGGACGCCGCGCAGTCCGACGAGGCGGACACCCTCACCGACTTCGCGGGGGGCCGGACCGGCTTCCTGCGCCACTGGCCGTACGCCTACCGCACGCTCCACCAGTCGCTGTCCGAGCAGCAGCTCGGTGTGGCGCGGCTGCCCGGCAAGGCCGTGCTCGGCGGCCAGAACCTGGCCGTGGCCGACCGGTCGAAGCGCAGCGGCGCCGCCCTGCGGCTCATCGAGTTCCTCACCGGCAAGGAGAGCGAACGCTGCCTGCTCGACGCGGGGTTCGCGGCGACCAGGCGCTCCGCGTACGTGGACGACGAGCTGGTCTGCAAGGCGGCGAAGCCCGCCGGCCAGGCCACCGCCACCCCGACGGGCGAGCGCACCGACCGGATGCCGAGGGACGGGTCCGGCCGCCCCGGGTACGCGCGCGGCACCCTGCTGCCCGCACTGGAGAACGCCGTCCAGCGGCCGCGCACCCCCCTCTACGGCGCCTTCACCCAGACCTTCACCGCCGAGCTGGGCCGGCTCCAGGGCGACAAGCCGCCCTCCGCGGAGGAACTCGCCAAGGATCTGGAGGCGAAGCTGAGGAGGGCGCTGTCCCCGGAGTAGGCCGCCCCGCCCCTGGTTCGGGGGGGCGGGCTTCAGGGACGGGGTTGCAGGCCCGCCAGCAGGATCTCCAGGGCCAGTTCCGTCCCCTCGGACAGCGTGGTGTCGTCGAGGAGGGAGGCGACCGCGAGCGTGGCGAGGCCGTGCACCGTCGAGAACGCGACCTGCGCGAGCTGAACGGGATCGCCCTGGCGCACGGCTCCCTCCTGCTGTGCCCGCGCCATCAGCCGGGCGACGATCTGCAGGCTCTCCTGACCGAGCTCGCGCAGCTCCGCGCTGGAGTCGTCGGCGTGCTTGACGGTGAACATCAGCTCCAGCAGTGCCGTGTGTCCGACCGCGAAGTCGATGTACGCGCGGCCCACCTCGGCCAGCCTCTCCCCGACCGGCCCGGTGGCCCCGGCCGCCGCGCCCAGCCGCGCGTTGAGGGTGGTGAAGCCGCTGACGGCGAGTGCGTCCAGGAGGGCCTGCCGGTCGCGGAAGTGCCGCGAGGGTGCCGCGTGGCTCACCCCGAGGTCGCGGGCCAGCCCCCGCAGGGTCAGCTGCTCCGCCCCCGATTCGGTCAGGACGGTCTCCGCCCGCTCCAGCAGCGCGGCCCTGAGATTGCCGTGGTGGTACGACCCGCCGGCCAAGACGGTCTCCCTCTCTCTCGATCTCTCTCAATGTTGTCGTTGACTACAATGATGGCGATGCCTACATTGATTATGACGCAACCCACCCATGGAAGTGGAGCAGCCGACATGTCGATGACATACCGGGGCACCGTAGCCCTGATCACCGGGGCGAGCGCAGGACTCGGTGTCGAGTTCGCCCGCCAGTGGGCCGCGCGCGGCGCCGACGTGGTGCTGGTCGCACGGCGCCTCGAACGGCTCGAGGAGCTGGCGCGGGACCTGGAGAAGCGGTACGGCGTCCGGGCCACCCCGATCGCCGCCGATCTGGCTCTGCCGGGAGCGGGCGCCGCCCTGCGCGCGGACCTCGACTCCCGCGGCATCCGGGTCCAGACGCTGGTCAACAACGCGGGCTTCGGCGCCTACGGTCCGTTCGTGGACCAGGACCCGGCCCGGATCGACCAGATGATCCAGCTGAACATCGCGGCGCTGACCGGCCTGACGCGCGCCTTCCTGCCCGATCTGGTGGCGGACGGCCGGGGTGCGCTGGTCACCGTCGCCAGCACCGCGGCCTACCAGCCCACCCCGTCGATGGCGGTCTACGGCGCGACCAAGGCCTTCGTACTCAGCTTCACCGAGGCGATCGCCTACGAGACCCGCACCTCCCCGCTGCGCGTCCTCGCCGTCTCCCCCGGTCCCACCAGCACCGAGTTCTTCGACATCGCCGGCAGTGAGAACGCGGCCGTCGGCCGGCTCGCCACCCCCGAGCAGGTCGTCTCCACCGCGCGCCGCGCCCTCGAACGCGGCACGACTCCGCCGAGCGTGGTCGCGGGCCTCGGCAACCGCATCTCCGCACGGGCCGCCGGCCTCGCCCCCCGCCGCCTGGCCCTGACCGTGGCCGGCCGGGCCCTCAAGGCCTGACCGCTCAGCGGGGGGCTTCGGGCGGCGGCACGACCTGTTCGGCCCAGATGGTCTTTCCGTCGGGCGTGTAGCGCGTCCCCCACCGGTGCGTCATCTGCGCGATGATGAACAGGCCCCGCCCGCCCTCCTCGTCGGTGGCGGCGTGGCGCAGGTGCGGTGAGGTGTGTCCGGTGTCGGAGACCTCGCAGATGAGGTACTCGTCGCGGATCAGCCGGACGTGGACGGGGCCTTCGGTGTAGCGGATGGCGTTGGTCACCAGCTCGCTGACGATCAGTTCGGTGGTGAACGTGAGCTCGTCGAGTCCCCACGCGGCCAGTTGCCCGCCGACGGCGGCCCGGGCGGCACCGGCCGACGCCGGGTCGGACTCCAGCTCCCAGCCGGCCACCTGCCGCTCGTCGAGCATCCGCGTACGGACGAGGAGTACGGCCGCGTCGTCGTCCACGGGGCCGGGCAGCAGCCTCGCCAGTGCGCGGTCGCACAGTTGCTCCAGGGGGAGCCGGTGCTCGGCGAGGATGTCGGCGAGGAGGCCGCGGGCCACGTCGGTGTCGTGGTCGGCGGCACGCATCAGACCGTCCGTGAAGAGGGCGAGGAGGCTGCCGGGCGGCAGCTGGAGTTCGACGCCCTGGAAGGTCTGGCCCCCCAGGCCGAGCGGCGGGCCCGGTGGGAGGTCCGGGAAGGAGACCGCGCCGCTGTCCGCGTCGACCAGCGCGGGCGGCCAGGCACCGGCCCGCGCCATGCTGCACCGGCCGGACACCGGGTCGTAGACCACGTACAGGCAGGTCACCGTGATGCCGTCGCCGGTGCCGCCGCCGGACCGGGTGCGGTCGGCCCCGACCTTGCCGGCCCACTCCGTGGAGGTCTGCGTGGCCACGTCGTCCAGGAGGGAGAGGAGTTCGTCGGGAGGCAGGTCCATCCTGGCCAGGACGCGCATGCTCGTACGCAGCAGTCCCATGGCGGCAGCGGCATGCAGTCCGTGTCCGACCACGTTGCCGACCACCAGGCCGACGCGGGTGCCCGACAGCGGCACGACGTCGAACCAGTCACCGCCCACCCCGGACCGGCTGTCGGCCGGCACGTACCGGCTCGCGGCCTCGACGGCCGTCTGGGGCTCCAGGCTGCGCGGCAGCAGGCTCCGCTGGAGTTTGAGGGCCGCGGTGTGCTCGTGCGTGACGACCAGCATCAGCACCACGCCGAGCAGCAGGGCCCCGATGCCCAGCACGGTCACCCCGCCCGTCGTTCCGATCAGCGGCAGGTCGAAGGAGGTCGCCCCGTAGCGGGGGTCGGCGTAGACGTGGAAGGCGGCGTAGGAGAACACCGAGAGCATCAGCAGCCCGCCCGTACCCGGCAGCAGGCCCTTGCACACGAAGTCCTTCGCGCTCCGGGTGAGGACCATGCGGTAGTACCAGACGCAGGCGAAGCCGGTCAGGCCGTAGTAGAAGGCGATCGCGAGGCCGATCGACTCGATGGTGTCGGCGAGCACGTCGCGGCTGATCACCGACAGCAGGACGTAGAAGGCGATGGACACCAGCCCCATGCCCACGGTCGACCAGGTGGGGGTGAGGTAGGTGCGGTGGACCCGGGCGAAGCGGGCCGGGACGGCCTTGTGGGCGGCCATGGAGAAGACGGTCCTGGCCAGGGGCAGGATGGTGGTCTGGGTGGAGGCCGCCGCGGAGGTGACCACCATGAGGATCAGCAGCTCGGTGAGAAGCCGGCCGGCTCCCTGGTCGCCGAAGACCGCGCTGCCCAGGCCGGAGAGCACGTCGTCGGCATTGTCCTGGTTGGCCAGTCCGATGCCTTCGGTCCCGACCCCGGCGAACGCCTGCGCCGCGGTCGCCACCGAGACGTAGATGATCAGCAGCAGCACGGTGGAGAGGACCGCGGCGCGCCCGGGGATGTGCGCGCTGTCGGCGGTCTCCTCGTTGACCGCGACGGCGGTGTCCCAGCCCCAGTAGATGAAGACGGCGGCGACGATCCCCGCGGTCAGCGCTTCGGCGGAGGGCACGAGCAGGGGGTTGAACCAGGAGGCGGAGACGCGGATCGCCGTCTCCGGCGGGTCGGTGTAGACCCTGGTCATGGCGACGGCGGCGAAGAGGATCAGGACGACCACCTCGACGCCCAGGAGCCAGCGCTGGAGGGCCGCGGAGATCTCGATGCCGACGTACGACACGGCGGTCATCACGGCGATCCAGGCGACGCCCGCGAGGGTGGTCCACAGCCTGCTCTCGGCGAGCGACTCCGATCCGAACAGGCGGTAGGTGTAGACGCCGGCGATCTCCGCGAGGTTCGCCATGACGATGACGTCGGCGACGATGATGCCCCAGCCGCCCATCCACCCGACGCGCGGGCCGAAGGCCCGGGACGCCCAGGTGAAGGTGGTCCCGCAGTCCGCGTTGCCGGCGTTGAGCTCCCGGTAGGCGTAGGCGATCAGCAGTATCGGGATGAAGGCCAGCAGCATGACGACCGGGGCCTGGGGGCCCACCCTCGTCACGACGAGGCCGAGCGTGGCCGCCAGGCTGTACGCGGGGGCGGTGGACGCCACACCGATGACGACGCTCGAGGTCAGGCCCAGGGCGCCGGCCTTGAGCCCCTTCTCGCCGGCACCGGGGCCGACGGCGGTGGGCGCGGCGGCCTCCGCGGAGCCGACGGAACCGACGGAACCATTGGACGGTGTCAAACCCGGATCACCGACTTCCCGTTCCGCCCGACATGCCCTGCTCTGCTCTGCCCTGCTCTGCCCTGCTCTGCCCTACTCGGCCCTGTCAGGGCATCTTCCCTCAGGGCGGGGGGCTGCCCGATCCGACATGCCGCGCGCCGCACCGGACCCGTTCGCCGATGCGCCGGGGGCGCGGCGTTCCGTGCCGACCGGGAGCCGCCGGGGGCCGCCGAGAGCCCGTCGGGGCCGCCGGACCCCCGATGTTGAACGCGTTCAACACATCTGACAGTATGCCTGCGAAAGCCTGCCTGAACAGCGGACATGCGGCGAGACATGCGGCTCCGCCTGCCATCCGTCTGCTCTGTGACCGGCTGCCCTGAGATCCGGAGGTCATCGCGACATGATCATCACTTTCCTCATCTTCTTGGCTGTAGGTCTGGTCCTGGCCGTCACGCCCGGCGCCCTCCTGGGGTGCGTCTACATCGCGGTGAGCGGCAGGCTGTCACGCCGGCCCCGGGTCGTGCTGCTGTTCGCCCTGGCGGCGGGTTCGTCAGCTCTGTGGGTGCCCGTGGTGGGGACGACCCTCATCTGGTGGCCGACGGTGGTGGGGATCTCGTTCGCCGGGACACTGGTCTCGGGATTCACGCTCCTCGGACGCGAAGCCCGCAGACGCAGCGCACGCCTCCTCCCGCCTCCCGTGTGGCCCGGCTGGACCGCACCGGCCGACCGCGGCTGACACCGGACCGCGCTCGGCGTGATCGAGCGGCGTACCCGCATCCCGGCGGCGGCTGTTAACCTCCTTCCCGTGGTGGGGCATCAGGAGGAGACCAGGGCGGCCTACGACGGGATCGTCGAGCTGTACGCGTCGATGTTCGCCGATCGGCTGGAGACGCAGCCGTTCTCGCGGGCCATGCTCAACACCTTCGCCGAGCTGGTGCGCGGGACCGGGAACCCGCGGGCGGCCGATGTCGGCTGCGGGCCCGGGCATCTGACGGCCATGCTGCACGGCCTGGGGCTGGATGCGTTCGGGCTCGACCTCTCCCCGGCGATGGTCGCCCACGCCCGGCGGGCGCATCCTTCGCTGCGGTTCGACGAGGCGCGGATGGAGGCCCTGCCGGTCGAGGACGGCGCGCTCGGCGGCGTACTGGCCCACTACTCGATGATCCACACGCCTCCCGGGGAACTGCCCGCGCTGCTCGCCGAGCAGGCGCGCGTCCTGGCACCGGGCGGCCTGCTGCTGGTCTCGTTCTTCGCGACCGACGGGCCCGAGCCGGTCCGCTTCGACCACAAGGTGACGCCCGCCTACAGCTGGCCGGCAGACCTGCTCGCCGAGCTGCTGGCCGGGGCCGGACTCGTCACGTTCGCCCGGCTGCTCCACGACCCGGCCTCCGAGCGGGGCTTCCTCGACGCCCACGTGCTGGCCCGCCTCGGCGGCTGAAGCAGCGTTCGACGACGTTGCGGCGGCGGTAGGCGGCCCGGTCGAGCCGGCAGCGGCTCTCACCTGTGCGGATGCGGCCTTTGATCCGGTCGGTCCGCGGCTCCGTCACGTCCGAGGCGAAGACGTTCCGGCGACTCCGGACGTCGGGCTGCCCGGGCCGCGCGCGGCGTGCTCGCGCGCCACGATCCGGGGCCGGCTTCGTGAGCATCATGCCGTTGCGGACTGCGACGACGTAGTCCACGGGGAGGCCGTGCATCCGCGTGCCGGGGCCCCGGAGGGGGTGCCGATCGAGGGTGAAAAGGGCGTGCTCGCCCCACGGGGTCAACCGCATGCCGATGCGCGCCGCGCCGAAGGGTCCTGCCTTCGCTTCCAGTTGCAGGCGGTGCAGTGGTTCGCAGATGCGGAGGCACCCCCCGGTCACGGCGTCCCCCGGGACGTGGACGTCCGGCGCGGCAGGTGCGCTCGGCACCGGTGAAGCGCGGCGCCGGAACCCGGCCGCTCCTCGGCCCGACGGGCGGACCCGGCGCACCGGGCCGCCTCTCGGGCCGTCCCCATGGGCTCGGCTTCCAGCGTCACGGCGAGCGCGGTGTCTGCACAGCCCGGGGACTCCGGACGAGTGACCCGTGCCGGCTGCCGCGCGGGATCGCCGGATCCCCGTGGGTTCCGGGGAATCCGAAACCTGCTCAGCGGGGACTCGCGGGTCGGTACGTGCGCATCAACACGTGCGCATCAGCCGGGTCCGCAGGGGTTCGTCAGGCCAGCGACTCGATCCAGCGCTCCAGGCGGCGTCCTTCGGCGGCCATGAGCTCGGGTTCGCGGAAGGTGTTGGTGAGGAGCGAGATGCCTTGGTACGCGGCGATCAGTGCGACCGCGAGTTCGCGGGAGTCGTCGCGGCCCATCTCCTGGAACTGCTGCGCGGCCCAGTCGACGAGGTCCCGCATCACCCTGGCGACGGCCTCGTCGAGGCCGTCGGCCCGCTTGTCGAGTTCGGACGCGAGGCTGCCGGTGGGGCAGCCGTACCGGGCGGTGAGCTCGCGCTGGTCGATCCAGCTGTTCAGGAGCGCCTTCAGCCGGTCCTGGGGGGTGGGGAGCTCGTCGAGCGCGCCGATCATGGCCTGCAGGTTGTCGGCGTGCGCGGTGATCGCCGCCTCGACCAGCTCGTTCTTGGTCTTGAAGTAGTAGTAGACGTTCCCGACGGGGACGTCGGCCGCTCGGGCGATGTC
Source organism: Streptomyces bambusae (assembly GCF_019400985.1). GTDB lineage: Bacteria > Actinomycetota > Actinomycetes > Streptomycetales > Streptomycetaceae > Streptomyces > Streptomyces bambusae_A. The sequence goes on along the minus strand of NZ_WTFF01000047.1, from coordinate 15,918 downwards.
AGCGAGCGTCGTCTGCTCGACGCCCTTTTCGTGCAGCACCCGCGCCGCGGCGGCGGCCAGTCGTTCCCGCTTGCCCGACGATCGCCGGGCAGTCTTTGAGTGAGTCACCTGACTGACTGTAGACGCGGCGCGCCGTCATCCGCTACGGTCGAAGTCAGTCAGCCGACTAACTAACAACACACATGCTGACTGATCGACCGGCTGGGCGACGACCGCTCATGCGCTTACTTGGGGGTTCTTGTGATCGTTGTGACAGGTGCGACCGGAAACGTCGGCCGGGAGCTCGTGCGGATCCTCGTCGAGGCCGGTGAGCAGGTGACCGCCGTCGCCAGGCGTCCGGCGGAGCTTCCCGTCGGCGTGCGGCACGTGCAGGCGGATCTCGCCGATCCGCAGAGTCTGCGCCCCGCCCTCCACGGGGCCGAGGCGTTGTTCCTGCTCGTCGCGGGAGAGGACCCGCAGGGCATCCTCGACGTGGCCGCGGCCGCCGGCGTACGGCGCGTCGTCCTGCTCTCCTCGCAGGGCGCCGGGACGCGGCCGGAGGTCTACCGCCATCCCGCGGCGTTCGAGGACGCCGTACGCCGCTCGGGCCTGGAGTGGACGGTCCTGCGGTCCGGCGGGCTGAACTCCAACGCCTTCGCCTGGGCCGGGACCATCCGCGCGGAGCGGACGGCCGCCGCACCGTTCGGCGATGTCGGGCTGCCCACGGTCGACCCGGCGGACGTCGCCGAGGTCGCGGCGGCGGTCCTGCGCCGGGACGGCCATGCCGGCAGCACGTACGAGCTCACCGGACCGGCTCCGGTCACGCCCCGCGAGCGGGCCGAGGCGATCGGCCACGCGTTGGGCGCGCCCGTGCGGTTCGTCGAGCAGACGCCCGCCGAAGCCCGCGCGCAGATGCTGGAGTTCATGCCCGAACCGGTGGTGGAGGGCACCCTCGCCATCCTCGGCCGCCCGCTGCCCGCCGAGCAGAGGACGAGCCCCGACGTCGAGCGGATCCTGGGGCGGGCGCCGCGCACCTTCGCGGACTGGGCCGCCCGCACCGCCCCCGCCTTCCGGTGACCTCCGGCCCCCGCCCATCCGCCACGGCGCCCACCGGGCTCAGTCACCACGGCGCCCACCACGGCGCCCACCGCGGCCGCCGCCGCGGCGGGCCGCCCGATGAAGACCGGCCCCACACCCTGACAGGAGCAGCCTTCGTGCCCGTTCAGCCCGTACTCGACTCCACCATGTTCCACCGGGAGCTCGGCGCCGGTGCGCCGATGGTCTTCCTGCACGGCAACCCCACGTCCTCCCACCTGTGGCGCGACGTCCTCCCCGCCGTCGGCGGACCGGGCCGGCTCCTGGCCCCGGACCTGATCGGCATGGGTGAGTCGGGCAAGCCCGGCATCGCCTACACGTTCGCCGACCAGGCCCGCTATCTGGACGCCTGGTTCGACGCGCTCGGCCTCGACGAGGTGGTGCTCGTCGGGCACGACTGGGGCGGCGCCCTCGCCTTCGACTGGGCCGCCCGGCACCCCGGACGCGTGCGCGGTATCGCCTTCACCGAGACCATCGTCAAGCCGATGGCCTGGGAGGAGTTCCCCGAGGGCGGCCGTCCGCTGTTCCGGGCGATCAAGACACCCGGGGTCGGCGAGGCCATGATCCTCGACGACAACGCCTTCATCGAGCAGGCACTGCCCGGCTCCGTCGCCGCCCCTCTCGACCCGGGCGACCTCGACGTCTACCGGCGCCCGTACCCCACCCGGGACAGCCGTCGCCCGCTGCTGCAGTGGGCGCGCTCGATGCCGCTGGGGGGCGAACCCGCCGATGTGGTCGCGAGAATCCAGGCCTACGACTCATGGCTCGCGGCCAGTGGGGACGTGCCCAAGCTGCTCCTCACCTTTTCGCCCGGACCCGGCGCCATGATGGGCCCGGCGATCACCGCCTGGTGCGCGGAGAACATCGCCGGCCTCGAGATCGCCCACCACGACGCCGTCGCCGGACACCACACCCCGGAGGACCACCCGCTGCCGGTCGCGCGGGCCGTCGCGGCCTGGGCCGACCGCCACGAGCTCCGCTGAGGCGGCAGCAGCCGCCCGTACCGCGACCCGCCGTCCCCCGTCTCCCCGTCTCCCCCGTCCGCCCGTCTGGCCGTCCCGCCGGACTGGGCCGACCGGCCCAACCTCCCCGTCCGCTCCCCCGGCGGAGCCCCGGGGTCGCCTACGGTCTCGCTATGAGTGAGATCGTCGTGGTGTTCGAGCTGGGCAAGCCGGTGGCGGGGGCGGGCGGGGCGGAGCCGTCCGTGGTCCGGGTGCACGCGGCGCCCGCCGCCCCCGGACAGGCCACGGTCGCCGGTCCGCGCACGTACTGCGGCAAGGACACCTTCGCGATGGCACCGGCCCCGTGGCGGCCGTCCGACCACCCCGGCCCCGCCTGGTACCCCGAGGACCACGCGCAACTGGTCTGCCCCGCCTGCGCGGACGCGATGGGCTGAGCGGGCGCCCGGCGCCCCGACACCTGGGACCGGGAGGCGTGGAAGGGCCGTTGTCAGTGCCTCGGGAGAGGATCACCCGCATGACGATTCTTTCCGCCGATGAGGCGCTGTCCGGCCTGTCCACCCGTACCGAGTACGAGGCGGCGCTGCAGCGTCTGCGCGAGGCCTCGCGGGCGTACTACGGCGAGGGCGACAGCGCTCTGGACGACACCGCGTACGACCGGCTCCGGCTGGCCGTCCTGGCCTGGGAGGCAGCGAACCCCGCCGAGGTCCCGGCCGACTCCCCCACCGGCCTGGTCGGCGACGGGGCGGCGCCGGCCGGCGACGTCGCGCACACCACCCGCCTGCTGAGCCTGGACAACGTCTTCGACGCCGAGGGCCTGGTGGCCTGGGGCGCGTCCGTCCAGCGCCGGCTCGGCGCCGTCCCGGCGGGCGGGTTCACCGTCGAGCCGAAGATCGACGGCGCGGCCGTGGCCGCGCGGTACCGCGACGGGCGCCTCGTCCAGGTCATCACCCGCGGCGACGGCAGCCACGGAGAGGACGTCAGCCACGTCATCGGCCAGATCGACGGCCTGCCCGAGCAGCTGGCCGAGCCGGTCACCGTCGAGGTCCGCGGCGAGGTGGCCTTCACGCAGGAGCAGTTCGAGACGGCGAACGAGGTCCGGACCGCCCACGGCGCACAGGTCTTCGCCAACCCCCGCAACGGCACGGCGGGCACGCTGCGGGCGAAGGACCGGCCGTACCGGCTGCGGATGACGTTCTGGGCGTACGGCGCGGTGGAACTGGACGTGGAACCGGACGTGGAACCGGACGGCGAATCGTTCCTGCCGGCTGGGGCCACGCACGCCCAGGTCCTTGCCGCCGTGGCCGCGGCCGGGGTGCAGACGACCGCGGCCTGTCCCGCCGGACTCCACGTCGTCACCGACCTCGCCGAGGCGCAGCAGCGGATCGACGCGATCGCGGCGGGGCGGGCGGAACTGCCCGTCGGCATCGACGGCGTGGTCGTCAAGCTGAACGACACGGCCGAGCAGGAGGCGGCCGGCTCCGGCACCCGGTTCCCCTACTGGGCCGTCGCCGTCAAGCTGCCCGCGGTCGAGCGCCAAACGGTGCTGGAGGACGTCGTGTGGGAGGTCGGCCGCACCGGGGTCATCGCCCCGACCGCAGTGCTCGCCCCAGTCGAGATCGACGGCTCCACCGTCACCCGGGCCACCCTGCACAACCCCGCCGACATCCGCCGGCGCGACCTGCACCTCGGCGACACCGTGACGGTGTACAAGGCCGGCGACATCATCCCGCGCGTCCAGGCGGCGGTGGTCCGGCTCCGGCCGGCCGGGGCGACACCGGTGCCGCTGCCCGAGGCGTGCCCGCGCTGCGGTGGCGGGATCGACAAGGCCCAGGAGCGGTGGCGCTGCGCGCAGGGCACCTCGTGCGCGCTCCCGGCGCTGATCGAGTACGCCTCCGGGCGCGAGATGCTCGACATCGACGGCCTCGGCAGGACCTACGTGGCGGCCCTGGTCGATTCCGGCGCCGTCGGCGACATCGCCGATCTCTTCACCCTGACCGTCGACCAGCTCACCGCCGCGTCCGGCAGCGCCAAGCGGGCCGCCAAGCTCGCCGAGCAGATCACGGCCGCCAGGTCCCGCCCCCTGAGCCGCGTCTTCTGCGCGCTCGGAGTGCTCGGCACCGGGCGCAGCATGTCGCGCCGCATCGCCCGGCACTTCGGCACGATGGACGCGATACGCGAGGCCGATGCGGCCGCGATGCAGGACGTGGAGGGGATCGGCCCGGAGAAGGCCCCGGTCGTCGTCGAGCAGGTGGCCGCCCTGGCCTCGGTCATCGACAAGCTGATCGCGGCGGGCGTGAACATGGCCGAGCCCGGGGACCCGTCGGTGGCGCGCGGGGGCGGGCCGCTGGAGGGCAAGGTCGTCGTGGTCACCGGGAAGATGGCCGGGCCGCTGGACGGGCTCGGCCGGTCGGAGATGAACGCGCTGATCGAGAAGGCGGGTGGGCGCGCGGGCAGCAGCGTCAACTCCAAGACCTCCATCCTGGTCGCCGCGCCGTCCGCGAGCGGCAAGCCGAGCTCGAAGGCGGTCAAGGCCGCCGAACTCGGTGTCGAGGTCCTCACGCCGGAGGCGTTCGCCGAGCTGGTCGCCGGCTGGCCGGCCTGACGGCCGGCCGGTCACCGGGTGCGCGGGGCCACCAGGCCGGATTCGTAGGCGAGGACCACGAGTTGCGCCCGGTCACGGGCGTGGAGCTTGGACATGGCCCGGTTGACGTGGGTCTTCGCCGTCATCGGGCTGATCACCAGGCGGCCCGCGATCTCGTCGTTGGACAGGCCCTGCGCGACCAGCACGACGGCCTCGCGTTCACGGCCGGTCAGCTCGTGCAGCCCTGCGCCGGCGTCGGAGGGCAGGGGCTGGGCGACGTACCGGTCGATCAGCTTGCGGGTGATGGAGGGTGCGAGCAGGGCGTCGCCGCGCGCGGCGACGCGGACGGCGTGCAGGAAGTCTTCCGGCTCGATGTCCTTGACCAGGAATCCGGCGGCGCCGGCGCGCAGCGCGTCGAAGACGTATTCGTCCAGGCCGTAGTTGGTCAGGATGACGACGTGCACCCCGGCCAGGGCGGGGTCGGCGGCGATGCGCCGGGTCGTCTCGATGCCGTCGACGACCGGCATCCGGATGTCGACGAGCGCGACGTCGGGCAGGTGCTCCCTGGCGAGCCGCAGGCCCTCGCCGCCGTCGGCGGCCTCGGCCACCACCTCGATGTCGTCCTCGAGATCGAGGAGTGCGCGGAATCCGCTGCGGATGAGCGGCTGGTCGTCGACCAGCAGGACACGGATCACGGCGTACGGTCCAGGGGGAGCTCGGCCCGGACGGTGAAGCCGCCCTCGGTGCGCGGCTCCGCCTGCAGGCGGCCGCCGAGGGCGGTGACGCGTTCGCGCATGCCCAGCAGGCCGACGCCGGGCGTCGGCGCGGTGGCCGGTGCGGCCCTGCCGTCGTCGTCGATGCGTATCGCGAGGGCGTGCGGGCGGCAGTCGATGCGCACCGACGCCGTGTCGGCGTCCGCGTGGCGGGCGATGTTGGTCAGCGACTCCTGGACGATCCGGTAGACGGTCCGGCCCACCGCGGCCGGCACGTCGTGCCGCTGTCCCTCGACGGTCAGCGTCGCCTCCAGACCTGCCTTCCTCGCGCGTTCCACCAGTTCCGGGACGTCGTCGAGCCCCGGCGGCGGGGCCGTGTCGTCGTCGCGCAGCGCCTCCAGGGTGGCGCGCAGCTCCCGGCTCGCCTCACGACCGGCCTCCTGGATCGCCAGCAGCGCCTCCGGCACCTGTTCACCGCGCTTGCGGGCCACGTGGACGGCGGCTTCGGCCTGCACCTTGATGACCGAGATCTGGTGGGTGAGCGCATCGTGCAGCTCCCGCGCGATGTGCAGCCGCTCCTCGTCGGCGCGGCGCCGCGCGGCCTCCTCCTTGGTGCGCTCGGCCTCGTCCGCCCGCCGCTCGGCCTGCCGCAGCGCCTCGCCCGCGGCGCCGGCAGCGATCAGCCAGGCCAGTTCCAGGGCGCCTCGGGCCCGTGCGAACGCCTCGCCCGTGTCGTGCAGGCCCGAGGCCAGGGCGGCGAGCGGGAGCACGGCCAGCATGGCCACGCTCGCCGCCACCGTCACGGTGCGGTGTCCGGCCCGCACGGCCGCGTACACCGCGAACAGGAACGCGACGACAGGTACGTCGAAGCCGGCCGCCTGGTACCCCGCCGCACACAGCCCGGCCACGACCAGCACCGCGACCGGAGCCCGGCGCCGCGCGACCAGTGCCAGCCCGCCGGCGGCCAGCAGTACGTACCCGAGCAGGTCGAGGTCCGTGCCCGGACGCTGCCCGGACAGCCCGGTGACCAGCAGCGCCACCGCTACGCCGACGGCGATGGCCCAGTCTGCGGCACGGGCCCGGTCCCAGGGCTCAGCTGCACTCATGCGCGCACCCTAGCTGGCTGCCGCCGCCGGGCGGGTCCCCCTCGGGGACGAGGGGCCGGCTACCGCGTACGCAGTACTTCCGTTGCTCCTGCGGCGTCCGTGGTAGCCGGATGCGGCATCGGCGGCAGGGCGAAGTGTCCGCGTCCGCCGGACGACCGGGGGCGGGTCCGGCGGGCATGCTCGACCCACATCCGACCGCAGGAAGTGAAGGAGCTCCGCCATGGCTGTTCCGGCTGTTCGCCGTCTGTTCGCCACCGCCTCGGCCGCCGTGGTCGTAGGCATCGTGCTTGCCGGCCCGGCGGCCGCGGCCGCTTCGGTCCAGCCCGTCGCTGCCGGCGTCTACGACGTCAGCCTCGGTCGTATCGGGGCCGCGGCGGGTGCGCTGCTGGGGCTGGCCGGCGTGGCCGTCGCTTGGCTGGCGCGGGCCCGTCCTACGGGGTGTCTCGGCGCTGCCGGCGGATCACTCGGCGCCGTGGCGGCCGTGGCGGCGGGGCTGACCGGCACGGCCCTCGGCGGGCTGGTCGCGGCCACCGCCGACGGTGGTCTCGGCACCGGCAACGGGCTGGGCGGGGCCTACGTGGCCCTGCTGACGGGACTGGCCGCGACGGCCCTCGGCGGGCTGGGCCTGGCCCGGTCCCGCAGCTCCCGCCGCACCGGCTGACCGCGGGGATGCCACGGCGGCCGGGGTTCGTCAAGCCCCGAGTTCCAGGGTCATGACCCGCCGCCCCTCTCCGGGGCCCAATGGAGACACGGGCCGGCACGGCCCACCCAGGGACCGGCCCCCGGCACCTGGGACATCTCTCCCCCTCACAAGGAGCACCGTCATGACCCGCACCGCCCTGACCCGACGTCTGGCCCTCCTCGGCGTCTCCGGCGCCCTCGCCGCAGGTGGCGCTCTGCTGCCCTCCAGCGCGTTCGCCGCCCCGGCAGCCGCCCCGGCAGCCGCTCCGGTCGCAGCAGTGCAGACCGCACCCGCCCAGCAGGCGCACCCGATCGGCAACAAGACGACCGTCGAGGTCAAGACGAAGACCGTCGAGCACGTCCTGCGCGACGGCAGGGTCAAGGTCACCACGACCAAGACGGTCACCAAGACGACCAAGAACCACCACGGCAAGGTGGTCAAGAAGACCGTCACGACGACGGTGACCGTGCGGATCCACCCGGCGCCGGAGACGGAGGACGAGTAAGCCGGCCGGACACCGCAGCTCGGCCGATGGCCGATGGCCCGCGATCGACCGTGCGGCTCCACGCCCCGCCGCACGGCACCGAGAGGGCCGGTCCTCCTTCGAGCGAAGGAGGACCGGCCCTCTCCGGCGTGTACGCGGGGCGCGGAGCGCACCGGCCGGCCACCGGGCGGCCTGCCTCGACCGTCAGTCCTCGCCGAGGACTATGTGCTCCTCCAGCACGGGGTCCGACCCGCTCTCGGCGCCACGGCGGCTGCTCTCGGCCACTCCGGCGCCAGGCGCGGTACGCCGCGCCTCCTCCGGCTGGTCGGGGCTCGCGAACTCGTTCCGCATCACGGTCTTCCTTTCATCCGATCGGCGCGGGGCAGTCGCCTCGACGCCACCCGCCCGGCGCTCCCTGTCGCCGCCCACAGCCCGGGGCTCCCTCGGCACGAGAGAGGAGGACGCCTCCACACTCTGTCCGGCCGCGCGGCGGGGCGCCCGCGCTGGAGCGCCGACCGGGTGACACGGGCCTGGTGGCGGCGTCCTGCGGCGGACGGCGCCACGCCGTCACCGGGAGCCCGGCGTACGGGAAGAGGCGGAATGTCGTCGCAGCAGGGGGGCGGTCCGGCGGACACCTGGCTAGAATCGGCACCCATGTCCAAGCCTGACGAGCTGCTCGTCGACATCGCCGCACAGGTGGAGTCCGGACAGAGCAACCAGATGTCCCTGACGGTGATCGTCGCGGGCGCTGTCATCACGGGGCGGCTGGCGCCTGAGGCCATGTGGCGACAACGCGTCCGCGAGGTCCTGACGGACTCGGCCAGCCTGGGTGAGTTCGCCGGAGTCTTCCAGGCTCCGCGCCACACGAAGGAACCACCGAAGCACCTCCACTTCCACGTGGCCCGGATCCTGCAGGGCACGGTCGGCATCCCGGAAACCGGCGGGATGTACCGCGTGGCGATCACGGACGTGAGTGCCTGGACCATGGGCGCCTTCAGCTACTCCGACGCCTGACCCGTCACGCCGACGCCCGGCCCGTTACGCCGACGCCCGGCCCGTTCCCGACCCGCACCGAGAGGCCCCTTCCCGGCGCGGGCGGGCTCCGCGTCGCACCTGCTCGTACGCGGGACCGCCTGTGAGATCCTGCCCGTCGGCCGGATCGATGATCATGATGGCGAACCGCGGGCAGGGGAACAGGCTCCACCGGGGAGCCGCGAGGGCAAGGGCACGTACATGGGAGCGGTGGGGGCTCTGGAGAAGCTGGCACCGGTGGTGCTGGCCTTCGGATGCGGGGTGGTCCTGGCGAGGCGGAAGGCGGTGCCGGCAGAGAGCTCGAAGGTCTTCGCGGACTACGCGTTCCTCTTCGCCGTGCCCTGCTTCCTGTTCGGCAACATCTACCGCAGCGATCTGGGGGCGCTCTTCGACTGGCGGGCCATCGGCGGCTACGCGGCCGCGGCGGGCGCCGCGGCCGTGCTGACCGGAGTGCTGGCCCGGGCCACGGGCGTGCGCGATCCGCGCGGTGTGGCGCTGCGCATCATGGCGGCGGTCCAGGTGAACACGGCCTACTTCGCCGTGCCGGTGTTCATCATGCTGTTCGGGAACGCGGCACCGATATTCCCGGTGCTGCTGTTCCAGGTCTGCGTCCTGTCCCTGATCATCATCTCGATCATGGAGTTGGGGCGCCCGGACCGCGTCGGCAGCCCGGCCCGCCGGCTCGGTTCGGCCGTCAGCGCCTCGCTGATGACGCCCGTGGTCATCGCCTGCAACGCGGGCATCCTGCTCAACCTGCTGCCCGTGACGGTGCCCGGTGTGGTGCTGGACAGTTTCGCGTTCGTCGGCGACAGCGCCTCACCGGTGGCGCTGTTCGCCCTCGGGCTGCACCTCGGCGGCAGCGGCCTGAAGGTGCGCGGCACCACCCGGGAGGAGATGTGGATCATCGCCTTCAAGTGCGTCGCCCTCCCCCTGATCACGTACGTCGTGTGCCGCCACCTCTTCGGCGTCGGGGGCGAGTGGCTCAGCTACCTCGTCCTGATCGCGGCCATGCCCGCGCCGCAGAACCTCTTCATCTTCGCCCAGCGCTACGACGTCGGCGTCGACATGTCGGCCTCGCTCGTCATCAAGAGCTCGGTCGTCGCGCTGCTCCTGCTCCCGCTGTGGACGCAGTGGGCGGCGCCCGCGGCCTAGGGCCTGTCGACGGCCCCAGTGTGACGGGCCGTTCGGGGGTGGAGCGGGGCGCCGGCCCCGCTCGACGGCGGCCGAGGGGCCCCGATGCGGGGCCCCTCGCTCAGTGCGGCACGAGCAGGGACAGGGAGCGCGGTACGACCCGGGCCACCGCCGGCAGGGGGCCGGCCAGGTCGCCGTCGGCGTACGCGTTGATGCCGGCCGACTCGATGCGCACCGTGGCCGAGCGCAGGGTGGTCACCGCGCTGTGCCGTACGTGCGTACCGCGGAACACGGTCGGGAAGAACCGCACCAGCCGGGTCCGGGGCAGGGCCGCGACCAGGGTGAGGTCGAACAGCCCGTCCCCGGGGTCCGCTTCGGGGCAGATCAGCATCCCGCCGCCGTAGCTGCGGGTGTTGCCCACCGAGGCCATCGTCAGGTCGGTGTGGATCTCCTGCCCGTCGTCGAGGACGAGGCGGAACCGCAGCGGCCGCAGGCCCGCCAGCTCGGCCAGCATCGCCACGTGGTACTTCATCCGGCCGCGTGGCCGGCGTAGCCGGTTGGCCCGGTCGCTGACCAGCGAGTCGAAGCCGACGGCGAGCACCGAACCGAAGTAGCGGCCCGTACCGTCGGCCGTGTCGATCCGCCCGGTGTCCACCCGCAGTACCCGGCCGCCGGCGACGACGTCGGCGGCGGCCCGCGGGTCGCGCAGCGGCAGGCCGTACTCCCGGGCCAGGTCGTTGCCGGTGCCCGCCGGGATGACGCCCAGCGGCAGCTGGGTGCCGGTGACCGCCTGCAGGGCCAGCGAGATCATGCCGTCGCCGCCGACGACCACCAGGGCGTCCACGCCGGAGTCGACCGCTTCGCGGGCCAGCCGCACGGTGTCGTCCGGGTCGGTGCCCGTCGCGCTGCGGACCTCGATCCCGTGTTCGCGCAGCCGGGCCTCGGCGGGCCCGGCCGCCCGGGTCGCGTGCCCGGAGGCCGCGGCCGGGTTGGTCAGCACCAGTACGCTGCGGACGGCGTGGGCCGCCGTCCTCCCCTGCCCTTCCTGGCCGGGTCTCACGGGATGAGTTTTCCGGGGTTGAGGATGCCGACCGGGTCGAGGACGCCCTTGACGGCCTTCAGCACGGCCACGCCCAGCTCGCCGATCTCCTGCTCCATCCAGGGCCGGTGGTCGGTGCCGACCGCGTGGTGGTGGGTGATGGTGGCGCCGGCGGCCGCGATCGCGTCGCACGCCGCCGTCTTCGCCGCCTGCCACTGGGCGATCGCGTCGCCGCGCTGCGCCCCGACGACGGTGAAGTAGAGCGAGGCGCCGGTCGGGTAGACGTGCGATATGTGGCACATCACGAGCGAGGTGCTGCCGCCCGCCTGCAGGGCTCCCTGCAGCGCGGCGGTGACGTCCGCCCGCAGCCGCGCGAGGTTCGACCAGTCGGTGGCCGTCTCCAGGGTCTCGCACAGCGCCCCGTTGTCGAGCAGTGCGTCGCGCAGGTACGGGGCGTCGAACCGGCCGTGCTCCCAGGCCCGGGCCGGCTCCTCGCCGAGCGAGGTGGCGCCGTGCGCCAGCATGGTCCGGCGGGTCGCCTCGTGCCGGGCGGCGGTCTGCTCCTCGGTGCCCTCGAAGACGGTGACGGCCAGGCAGCCGCTGACCTCCTGCGGGGCGCCGATCTTCGACGTCATCGCGAGGTTGACGGCGGTCTCGGTCTCGTCGGACAGCCGGATCACGGTGGGCCCGGTGCCCTGCTGCTCCACGGCCCGCAGCGCGGCGGCGCCGGCGGCGAAGTCGGGGAACCGCCAGGCCTCGTACCGGCGGACCGCGGGTACGGGGTGCACGCGCACCCGCACCGCGGTGATGACGCCGAGGGTGCCCTCCGAGCCGAGGAACAGCTGGCGCAGGTCGGGGCCGGCCGCGGAGGCCGGGCCGCGGCCCAGGTCCAGGGTGCCGGTCGGGGTGACCACCCGCAGGCCGCGCACCATCTCGTCGAAGCGCCCGTACCCGGCGGAGTCCTGGCCGGAGGACCGGGTCGCCGCGAACCCGCCGATGGTGGCGTAGCGGAAGCTCTGCGGGTAGTGGCCCAGTTCGAAGCCGTGCGCACCGAGCAGTTCCTCGGCCCGCGGCCCGGTGACGCCCGCGCCGAGGACCGCCTCGCCGGACACCTCGTCGAAGGAGAGCAGGGCGTCGAAGCGGCGCAGGTCCAGGGAGAGGACCGCGCCGAACTCCCCGCGCACCGGGTCCAGTCCGCCGACGACGCTGGTGCCGCCGCCGAACGGGACCACGGCGATCCGCTGCTGCGCGCACAGGGCGAGCACGTCCCGCAGCTCCTCCTCGGTGCCGGGCACCACCACCGCGTCCGGCGCGTCCTGGGGGCCGGTGCTGCGGCGGCGCAGCAGGTCCGGCGTCGACTTGCCGCCGGCCCGGGGCAGCCGGTCGGCGTCCTGGACGCTGACGTGCTCCTCGCCGACGATCTCGGTGAGGGCCCGGAGGTGGACCCCGCTGAGGGCCGACGGGCGCACCAGCACCTCGTCGCGGGCGGGCGCCGGCGCCGCGGCGGTGTCGATCTCCAGCAGGGTGTGCAGGAGGTTCCGGACGTCGTCGGAGAGGGGTTTCGCCAGCGCCGGGTCACCCCAGGCGTTCCACGCCATGGGCGGGGCCGGCAGGGCGGCGGGAGCGGACGGGGGCAGGTGGGATCGCGTAGGCATGCGTTACAGTTTTCCACATCATGTCACTCAGTAACAGCGCTGGAAGCGACGAAGAGTCCCGGGGCACCGGGGATGGCCCCCGGAGCACCGGGGAGGACGCCCGGAGCACCGCGGAAAACGCCCCGAGCATCGACGACAAGATCCTCGACGCGGCGGCCGAACTGGTCGCGGTGCTCGGCAAGCGCGTCCAGCTCGCCGAGATCGCCCGGCGTGCCGGGGTGAGCCGCCCCACGGTCTACCGCCGCTGGCCCGACGTACGCGCCGTCGTCGGCTCGCTCCTCACCCGCGAGATCATGCGCACCGTCGAACGGACCCCGAGGACCGGCGACGACCTCGCCGGCCTCGTCGAGTGGATCGTCGACGTCGCCGTACAGCTGCGCGACCACCCGGTGCTCGGCGGGCTCCTCGCCGACGGCGACCTGCTCACCGAGTACGTCGTCCAGCGCCTCGGCACCAGCCAGCGAACCCTGCTCAGCCTCCTGCGGGACGCCGTGGAGGCCGGCCAGCGGGGCGGCACCGTCCGCCCCGGCGAGCCGATGCAGCTCGCCTCCATGGTCCTGCTCATCACCCAGTCCACGGTCCAGTCGCACCGCATGGTCGCCGAGCTGCTCCCCGAGCCCGCCTGGCGGAGCGAACTGGCCCTCGCCCTGAACGGATACCTGAGGCCATGACCGAAACGCCCCGTGCCGTCCTCGACAGCGCCCGCCGCTCCGCCGACCTCGCGGCCCTCGCCGCCGGAGCCCCCGTCGACCTGCTGGTCATCGGCGGCGGCGTGACCGGCGCGGGGGTGGCCCTGGACGCCGCGTCCCGCGGGCTGCGCACCGTCCTCGTCGAGGCCCGCGACCTCGCCTTCGGCACCAGCCGCTGGAGCTCCAAGCTCGTCCACGGCGGGCTGCGCTACCTGGCCTCCGCCCAGGTCGGCGTCGCCCACGAGAGCGCCGTGGAACGCGGCATCCTGATGACCCGGACCGCCCCGCACCTCATCCGCGCACTGCCGCAGGTCGTACCGCTGCTGCCGTCGGTCTCCCGGGCCGGCGCGGCCCTCGTACGCACCGGCTTCCTCGCCGGCGACGCCCTGCGGGTGGCCGCCCGCACCCCGGCCGGAGTACTGCCCCGCGCCCGCCGCGTCGGCCCCGACGAGGCCGCCCGCCTCGTCCCCGCCGTCCGCACCGAGGGACTGCGCGGCGCGCTCGTCGCGCACGACGGCCAACTCGTCGACGACGCCCGCCTGGTCGTCGCGATCGCCCGGACCGCCGCGGAACACGGCGCGCGCGTCCTCACCCGGGCCCGCGCAACCGACGTCACCGGCACCAGCGCCGACATCACCGACACCCTGACCGGCGAGACCCTGTGCATACGGGCCCGCGCGGTGGTCAACGCCACCGGCGTCTGGGCGGACCAGGTCGACGACTCGATCCGGCTGCGCCCGAGCCGCGGCGCCCACCTGGTCTTCGACGCGGCCGCCTTCGGCCGCCCGCAGGGCGCCCTGACCGTGCCCGTCCCCGGCTCCACCAGCCGCTTCGTCTTCGCCCTCCCGCAGCAGCTGGGCCGCGTCTTCCTCGGCCTGACCGACGAGGAGGCACCCGGCCCCGTCCCCGACGAGCCGCAGCCCACCGAGGCCGAGACCGACTTCCTCCTCGACACCGTCAACACCGCCCTCGGCCGCGCCCTCACCCGCGCCGACATCCGCGGCTCCTTCGCCGGACTGCGCCCGCTGCTCGACACCGGCGACGGCGCGACCGCCGACCTGTCCCGGCGCCACGCCGTCCGCGAGGCACCCTCCGGGGTGATCACCGTCGTGGGCGGCAAGCTCACCACCTACCGAGCGATGGCCGAACAGGCCGTGGACACCGCCTGCCGACTGCGCGGCCTGACCGCCGGCCCCTGCCGCACCCGCGACCTCCCGCTCGTCGGCGCACCCGGCCACCCGGCCAGCAGGCAGGCCGGCCGGGCCGACGCACCCGCCCCGCTGATCGCCCGCTACGGCGGCGAGGCGCACGCCGTGCTCGCGGCGGCCACCGTCCCCGATCCGCTCGGCCGGATCGCCGAACGGATCAACATCACGCGGGCCGAGGTCGAGTTCGCGGTGACCCACGAGGGCGCCCTCGACGCCGAGGACGTCCTGCACCGCCGTACGCGTATCGGCTTCGTCGCCGCCGACGCGGAGGCGGCCCGCCCGGCGGTGGAGGAGATCCTGGCGACCCACCGCTGATCCCAGCCATCGTCACAGCCATCGTCACTCCCGCCCCGGGACGGGCAGCGGGCCGGCCCGGCGGGCTCGTTCGCCCGTCGGGGTGAACCCGTACCGGTGAGCTCCGGCGAGGTGTCGGCAAAGGCTGCCCGGCCACGACGTCTGCTGTGCATGGGCCCCGCACGGGGCCGCGGCTCACAGAGGAGAACGTCATGAAGTACCTGGTGATGGTGCAGGGCGCGCAGGCCGACTACGACGCCATGAACGGCAGGGCTTCCGCGCACAGCCCGGCCTGGAGCGAGCAGGAGCTCAGGGCGATGTTCGCGTACATGAGCGCGATCAACGACGACCTGACCGAGTCGGGGGAGTTCGTCGACGGGCAGGGGCTCGTGGAGCCCGCCAGGACCCGGTTCGTCACCGCGGACGCGGAGGGGCGGCCGGTCGTCACGGACGGGCCGTACGGGGAGACGATGGAGGTGATCGCCGGGTACTGGGTGCTCGACTGCGCGAGCCTGGAGAGGGTGACGGAGATCGCGGCGCGGGTGGCGCAGTGCCCGGCGCCGGCCGGGTCCCCGGTCTACCCGGTGGTGATCCGCCCGATCGACGAGGCCGGCGGGAGCGAGCTCGGTGAGGGCGGGACCGGCGGGAGCGACATCGGCTGACACGACCCGCGGGGCAGGCCCGTACGGGTCACGAGACGACGCGGGGTTCGCCGGGGACCAGCCGGTTTCCCTCACGGGTCCAGACGGTCGTCGACTCCCCGGTGGGGCAACAGCGCGGATCGGTGGGCCGGTGCCACCTCTCGTGGACGGTGATCCGGCCCGGCGCGAAGTCCACTTGGGTCAGGCCGATGCCGTACGAGCCCGTCTGCTTCTGCCGCGGGGTGATCGTGCCGAGGACGGCCAGGCTGTCCCCGAGGCGGGAGAGGACGACGTAGCCGACCGCGAGCTGGCCGCTCATCGTGGCTCCGTTGTCGTCGCAGCCGACGTGGAGGGCGGCCTCGTCGCGCTGGTCGCCGTCGGTGTCGCCGTAGGTGACGTTCCGTCCGCTGCGGACGCGTACCGTTCCCCAGGTCCGCGAGGTGGCCGTGGCCACGCCGTCGGTGAGCCGGACCGGTTCGGGCAGGTCGCAGAAGTCCCCGGGGACCAGACTGTTCGCCCAGTCCACGTCGTGCAGGTCCGCCGGCGCCGGCCCGATCACCCGGGGCCCGTCCGCGGGCGACGGGCCGGCCCCGGCCGACGGCGGCGCCGAGGCCGCACCCGAGCCGG
>NZ_WTFF01000469.1 GCF_019400985.1 Streptomyces bambusae | reverse complement strand
GGGCCCGCCCCCGGGGCGCCGCGCCCGGGGGGGTGTGGGCGCCGGGGGGGGGGGGGGGGGGGTGGGCCCCGGCGGCGGAGGGGGCGTTGCTGCGGCCCCGGGGGAGGGGGGGGGCCCGGGGGGGGGGGGGCCCGCAAAACCGCGGGGGGGGGGGAAAAGGCCGCGCGGGGGCACTTCCCAGCCCCGCCGGCGTTTGAGGCGCTGGGGGCACCCCCGGACGAAGTCTGGGGGAGGGTCCGGGGGCGGAGCCCCCGCACAGACCTAGGCGTTGGGGCGCTTGCCGTGGTTCGCGCCCTTCTTCTTGCGGGCTCGGCGCTTGTTCCCTCGCTTCGACATGGCGCGATCTCCCTCGTACGGGGGCATAACGGGCATCGCCAGTCTAGATCGCTACGCCTTGCCCCGCTGGGTGCGCAGGTGCTCGGCGACCGGCTTCAGCGAGGTGTGCAGCGCCTCCAGGGCCTCCGGCGCCAGCAGGTCGATGAAGTGCCGGCGGACGGACGCGACGTGGTACGGGGCCACCTTGCGCATGGTCTCCATGCCCTCGTCGGTCAGTACCGCGTACAGCCCCCGGCGGTCGGACTCGCAGTTCACGCGGGTCACCAGGCCGGCCGTCTCCATCCGGGTGATCTGGTGGGACAGCCGGCTCTTGGACTGCAGCGTCGCGGTCGCGAGGTCGCTCATCCGCATCCGGTGGTCCTCCGACTCCGAGAGGTTCACGAGGATCTCGTAGTCGTTGTTGGTGAGTCCGAAGGGCTGGAGATCCTTTTCCAGTTGGTGCATCAGGAGTCTGCTGACGTCGAGGTGGGTGCGCCAGGCGCACTGCTCGTCGTCGGTCAGCCAGCGGGTGGCCGTCTCGGTCTCCATGGTCTCCATGAATGAACTCTACCTAAAAAGTTGAATGTCGTACAATCATTACAGGCCCAGGCGCCGCTGGAGATCACCCAGCTGTCCCGGCATCCGCGGAATGTTCTGGCCGCCCAGCGGGCCGCCCGAGCCGTGGCCGCCGTGACCGCCGTGGCCGGCCCCCGGGACACCCGGCTCCGCGCCGATCGCCCCGACCGACTGCTCGGCCATCAGCACCTCCGTGGACTGGAGCAGGACCGTGCCCGCTCCGACGAACTCGAACTGGTGCTCCTCACCCGAGGTGCCGCCGATCCCGGTGAGCGCCCGCAGGCCGCCCATCACGCCGGTCATGTACCCGTGGTCGTAGTGGTGACAGGGGGACGGACAGTCGGCCCAGCCCACCAGGGCCTGCGGGTCCACCCGCAGCGGCGGCTCCATGAAGACCACCGGACCGTTGGACGCCGCCACGAACTTCCCGGTTCCGATCAAGGTCAGGAAGCCCGGCACGATCGACTGCTTCAGGGCCAGCGACGGCTGGTAGGCCAGCAGGTTGCCCGACCGGATCGTCAGGTTCCCGTTGTCCAGGTCGTACGAGTTCACGTCGAAGGCGCGGTCGGCGAGGAGCATCTTTCCCTGCCCTTCCGCGACCACCCAGTCGCTCGCGTGCAGCGGCGAGTGGAAGCTCGTCCGCAGCAGCCGCTCGAACCGACCGTGGCCGATGCCGTTGAACTCGATCTGTCCGTAGTAGGCGATCATCTTGCCCTTCTGCAGGAACCACTGGCTCCCCTTGAGCTCCACGCAGAAGGTGTACGCGTTGACGTTGTCGTCGGACGGCAGCGTGTACGGGTCGAAGACAGTGGGCGCGCCCGCGCCGCCGGGGACGGGTCCAAAGGTCACAGCTTCTCCTCAGAGGCCTGTACGTACACGGCGCCCTGGCCCGACAGCTCCAGCTGGAACGCCTCGCCCGAGCCGCGCCCCACCATGTCGCGCCAGCCCAGCGCGGTGGAAAGCTTGTTGCGCACGTCACCGTGATGGGCGACATATGCCTGGGGGTCCACGTGGACGGGCCGGTTCGGCGTGATCGGGAGCTCGATCACCCCGCCGTGCGCCATGACGGCGACCGCGCCGTGGCCCTTGAGGGTGGTGGTGAACAGGCCCTGGCCGGTCACCTGGCCGCGCACCATGCCCATGACCCCGCCCTGCGAGCCCATGAACATCGTGCCCTGCTGGAGCGTGCCGTCGAAGGCGAGCAGGCGGTCGGCCTCGACGTAGAGCGTGTCGCCCTGGAGGTTGATCACCTGGATGTGGTGGCCGCCGTTGCCGAACATCACGGTGCCGTTGCCCTCGACCGTCATAAGCGGCGTCTGCTCGTTCGCCACCCGGCGCCCGATCATGCCCAGTACGCCGCCCTGGCCGCCGGTGATGTTCGGGGTGAAGGACACGTCGCCGCGGTAGGCGAGCATCGCGCCCCGCTGGCTGTACAGCCGCTGCCCGGGTACCACCTGGGCCTCGATCATTTTGGAGTTGATCTCGCGGAACGGCATCAGATGTCGCCCCCGATGGTGTTGCGCTCGCTGGGCTGCACGTACACCAGTCCCTCGCCCTCGAAGCGGATCTGGAAGGCCTCGCCCGAACCCTCGCCGATGAAGGTCCGGAAGTTCACCCCGGACTGGAAGTGCTGCTGGAGGTTGCCCGTGTGCGCGATGTACGCGCCCGGGTCCACCGAGAGCGGGTACTGCGAGGTGACCCGCATCACCACCGCGGGGCCGTCGGACATGATCGCCGCCTGGCCGGTGCCCTCCACGGTCGTGGTGAACAGGCCGTTGCCCGTCGCACCGCCGCGCAGGCCGGTGAAGGTCGTGCCGGTGCGCAGACCGCCGTCCGTGCACAGCAGGTTGCTGGACTCGACGTACAGCTTCTCCCCGCGTAGAACGACGAGATTGATCTCGCTCGCGCGGTCGGCGAAGTAGCAGGTGCCGTGTCCCTGCACCTCCATCACGGTCATCTGTTCGCCGGTCAGGCGACGGGTGACCATGCCACGCAGGCCTTCACCGCCGCCGGTCATCTTCTTGAACGACATCTGTCCGTCGTACGCCACCATCGAGCCGTTCTTGGCCTTGACGGTGTCGCCGGACATGTCTACGGCTAGCACTTTGCTGCCTTGGAGTCGGAACTGAGCCACGGGATGACGTTATCGGCAGCGGCCGGGTGCGAACAGGGCCCCACGGCCGACGTTTCCGATCCCGCGGGCGGGCGGCGGCCCGCTGCGCGCCGCGGACGCCCCGGGTCAAGATCGTGCAAACCAGGCTGCGACACTGGTACGGACCTCCAGCCGCCACCCCCGAAGGTTCCCCGTGGACATCAAGACCGCCTCCGCCCTGCACCGGCTGCGCCTCGTCTCCGTTCCGGAGGCGCTGTCGTTCCCGGCCCTGCTGATCTTCGGTTCCCTGCTGAGCCGGATCTCCGACATCAACCTGGTGATGCCGCTGGGCGCGCTGCACGGCGTCCTGTTCGTCCTCTACGTCCTCTTCCTGCTGGACGTGTGGAACAAGGCGAAGTGGCCGCTGAAGAAGGTCGCCCTCTTCCTGCTGCTGGCCGTCGTCCCGTTCGGCGGGCTCTACGGCGACAAGCTCCTCAAGCGCGACGAGGCCGACAGCGTCATCGCGGCGAGGGCCCGCCGGGAGGAGGCCGCGGCGTAATCGTCGCTGGCCTCTGAGAGGCCCTGGCCATTTCCAGCCCCGCCGGCGTTTGAGGCGCGGGGGTTCGGGGGCGGAGCCCCCCACGCGGCGGAGCCGCATATCCGGTACAGCGGGAAGGGGCGGGTAGGGGAGAGGCTCCGCGCAGCGGGCCCGGCATGCCAGGCGCGTTCAGCCGTGTGCGCGGCGGGACAGCCCCAGGGCGTACTCCGGCCACCAGGTGCCCGCGGCCGGCCCGCCGTGGCAGGTGCCGTCCGACTCGCCGGGGCGTCCGACCCACAGGTACGCGTCGGCCAGCGGGTCGCCCGTCCGGTCGGTGGGCGGCGTACCCAGGGACCGGCCCGGCGGGTTGCACCAGGCTCCCCCGCCCCGCCCGCCCGGCGGCGGTCCGTCGCCGTTGCGGCCGGTGTCCACGACGAAGTGCTTGCCGCCGGTCTCCTCCGACAGCCGCGCCCCGTACGCGCGTACAGCCGCATCCGACTCGAAGCCGGAGACGTTCAGCGCGAAACCGTCGGCGCGGGCCAGGCCCGCGCGGCGCAGCGGCCCGGCCAGATCCGCCGGGTCCTCGATCCAGGCGGGGTACCCCGCGTCCAGATAGACCTTGGTGTCCGGGTTGCGCTTGAGCCGGTCCACCGCCTCGGCGAGCAGCCGGTAGCGCTCCTCGCGGGGGCCGGCCGCCACGCAGCCTTCGGCCGCCTCCGGGACGGCGCCCGGCTCCAGGACGACCAGCGCCCGCGCCCCGCCGATCGCGGCGGCCAGGGCGTCCAGCCAGCCGCGGTACGCCTCGGCGTCCCGGGCC
>NZ_WTFF01000468.1 GCF_019400985.1 Streptomyces bambusae | reverse complement strand
CCGGGGGCGGGCCCCGGCCCGGCCCCGCCGCGGTGTCCCCGGCCCGGCGCCGGACCGGGTCGGCTCCCGGGGCCGCGGCCTTGCGGGCCGCCGTCACCTCCCGCCCGCGTTCGCGCGGACGAGCAGCCGGTTGGCCTCTTCCTGGGCGCGCCGTACCGCCGTCCGCGGGTCCTGCTCGCCGAGGATCGCCTTCTGCACCTCGCGTACGACCGCGTCGCCGACCTGGTTGGTCCACTGCACCAGGGTGTTGGCGTCCAGCTGGGCGGTGCGCAGCTGCTCCGCCCCGACCGCCCGGGCCACCGTCTCGGCGTCCGTGCCGTCGCCGCGGTCGGAGAAGTACGTGTCCTCCAGGCCCTTGGCGTTGGACGGGTAGATGGTGGCGCTGCGGGCGAAGGCGACCTGGTTGGGCCCGTTGGTGACCCATTTGGCGAACTCGGCCGCCGCGTCGAGGTGTTCGGTGGAGCGCTTGACGCCGAGGGACTGGGCGTAGATGCCGATGTGGCCGAGGGTCCCGGTGACCGCCCCGGCCACCTGGGTGCCGGCGTAGACCTGCGGGGCGTTGCGCTTGACGTCCCGGACGAAACCCGGGGAGCCCGGGCCGAAGACGATCTTCCCGCTGCCGTAGAGCTGGTTGACGTCGTCGGCCTTGAGCAGGGACTCCCTGGGCATGGCGCCCTTGGCGTACAGGTCCTTCATCCGCTGCACCCAGGCGACCGCCTTGTCGGTGTCGAAGGTGAAGCGGTCCCGCCCGTCGTTGAGGATGGGGACGCCCATCTTCTGCCAGTCGCCGGGCAGCCGGCCCTTGGGGTCGGCCATGAAGGCGGCGTAGCGGCCCTGGGAGCGGGCGGCGATCTGCTCGGCGTAGTCGAAGAACTGCTCCACGGTGGTCGGCGGCCTGGTGGCGTCCAGCCCCGTCGCGGCGAAGAGCTCCTTGTTGTACGTGAGGATCTCCGGGGTGACGTACCAGGGATAGGCGTAGACGCCGTCGCCCTTGCCGGGGAGCTTGAACTGCTCCCACGCACCGGGAACGTAGTCCTGCGCGGCCGCGGGGTCCAGGCGGGCGACGTCGGCGAGCATGCCGCGGTCGCCGAGCAGTTGGAAGGAGTCGGTCGAGAGGTTGACGACGTCGGGGAGGGCGCCCGCCTGGGCGTCGGCGACGAGCTTCTCGTTGTAGCCGTCACCCGGCACGTCCTCCCAGGTGACCTTCACGTCCGGGTACTTCTGCTCGAAGGCGTCGATGACGCCTTCGACGTACGCGGTGAAGGCGGGCTTGAGCTGGAGCGTGCGGAAGGTGATCGGGCCGGCCACCCGGCCCGTCCGCGTCGCCTCCCGGGTCGCCTCCCGCATCCCGTCCGGGTCCCCGCCGACGCCGCAGCCGGCGGTCCAGGCGAGGGCGCAGGCCGCGAGGGCGGCGGCGCCGGTACGGGTCAGGTGCGAAGGAGTCATCCGTCAGCCTCCGGGAGTTCTCGTCCTCGCTGCCGAAAGAGCGGGGGCCCAGGCTGTACGTCCGTCCCGGAGGGCGTCAATGCGACCGGACCGGGCGTGGCCGACGGACACGAGGTCGCTCTTCACGCGGCCCGGCCCGAAGGGGCCGGAACAGGACTCGCCGGCACGGCGCCGACCTGCACTGATGCGCTTTAGTCGGCGGGCGTGGGGGAACACCGCCGGGGGCCGGGCGAGCCCGGCCCCCGGACGGAGTTTGACTTCTTATCGCCGAAGTCGGCGGGTGCGCCGAATGTCCGCACCCATGCGTTGCACCAATGCTGTGCACCAATGCCTTGCACTAATGCGCTTTACTTCATCACTTCATCGCGTACTGGACCTTCTCGGCGAGCTTGCCGTCCTTGAAGCAGAAGCGGAACACGGTCTCGTTGCCGTCGACGGGCTCCGCGCCGGAGATGTACCAGGAGCAGGCCGAGCCGGCCGGCTCGGCGGGGCCGCCCTCCTTGAGGGCGTCCTTGACGAAGGACTCCCCCGACGGCAGCCGGTCCCGTACCGCGCTCTCCTGGTCGCCGACCGATACCGCCTGGTAGACCGACGGCTCGACCACGGTGTTGCCGGCCACGTCCACGACCAGGCCGATGCCGAGGACGACGGCGACGACCAGGCCGACGAACAGCACCAGCGCCACACCGCACCCGATCATCCAGCCCTTGCTCTTCGCCACGTCCGCTCCCCGCCGTTCCTGCATTCCGATCTACTGACGATCAGACCTTCGCAGGGCCGGCCGGCCGCGCGCCGTACTCCAAAGTCGCCGGACGGTGCGACGATCGTCGCGGACATCCCGGAGGTGCCGGGCGGGCGGGCAGGGCGGGCGACCTCGATCAGCGCGCGCAGGGCGCCGTCGCCGCATCACCTGCACATCGCACTCGAAAGGGTGACGTGGGCGCGGCCATTCAGCTGATCATCGGGCCCGGGGCGCCGACGGATGTTGACAGCGAGTAATCACATCGCTGCACTGAGCGCACAACAGCTGCCGGTACGCCCCCACGCCAAGGAGTCCTCCGTGCCGCCTCGCCTGCGCGCGCTGCCCTGCCTGACCGCGTCCGCCCTGCTCGCCGTGACCCTGTCCGCCGGCCCCTCGACGGCCGAGCCGACCGCCACCTCGGACGTCCCCCTGGCCCTGACCCCGCCCATGGGCTGGAACAACTGGGCGCACTACATGTGCGACATCGACGAGCGGAAGGTCGTCGCGAACGCCGACGCCCTCGTGTCCACCGGGCTCGCCGCCAAGGGCTACGACACCGTCACCGTCGACGACTGCTGGATGGAGAAGCAGCGCGACACGGCGGGCAACCTGGTGGTGGACACGGCCAAGTTCCCGCACGGCATGGCGTGGCTGGGGCAGTACCTGCACGCCCGCGGCCTGAAGTTCGGCATCTACCAGGACGCCGGCCACCTCACCTGCGAGCGCTACCCCGGCAGCGGCACCCCCGACGGAGGCGGTCAGGACAACTTCGCGCGCGACGCCCGGCTGTTCGCGTCGTGGAAGGTCGACTACGTCAAGATGGACGGCTGCAACATGTGGGTGCCGCCCGGCCTGACGAAGGAGCAGGCCTACCGGCAGGCCTACGAGGCGGTCGCCCGGGCCCTGCGCGACACGGGCCGGCCGATGGTGCTCTCGGCCTCCGCCCCGGCCTACTTCCAGCAGGGCGAGTGGGGCGGCCCCGACTGGCACAGGGTGCTCGGCTGGGTGGGGAACACCGGGCAGCTGTGGCGCGAGGGCAAGGACATCAAGGTCTACAAGCCGAGCGCGCCCGCCACCTCGCGCTGGAGCTCGGTGCTCGGCAACTACGGCTACAACCGCTGGCTCACCCGCTACTCCGGCCCCGGCAACTGGAACGACCCCGACTTCCTCATCGCGGGCGCACCGGGGCTGACCGACGCCGAGAGCCGCAGCCAGGTAGCCCTGTGGGCGATGATGGCCGCGCCGTTCATCCTCTCCTCCGACGTGGGCGGGCTGACCCCGGCCGGCCTCGCGGCCCTCGGCAACACGGACCTGATCGCGCTCGACCAGGACCCGATGGGCCGCCAGGGCGCGGTGGTCTCCGCCGGCCAGGCCTTCGACGTCCTGGTCCGGCCGCTGGCGAACGGCGACCGGGCCGTGGCCGTCCTCAACCGGTCCGCCGCCGCCCTGGACGTCTCGGTCCCGCTGGCCGACGTAGGGCTGCCCTCCTGCACGGTGACGGCGAAGGACCTGTGGACCGGCCGGTCCACGGAGGTCTCGGAGGCCCTGACCGGGCGGGTCGGCGCGCACGAGACGGCTGTCTGGCGGCTGACCCCGCACGGCTGCGCGGAGCCGGTACCGACGGGACAGCTCACCGGTGACGGCGCCCGGTGCGCCGACGGCCAGAACACCACCGGGGTCGGCGCCGTGGTGCTCTTGCCGTGCACCGGCGGCTCGGACCAGCGCTGGGTCCTGGAGCCCGACCGCACGCTGCGGCTGGACGGCGAATGCCTGTCGGCGGGCGAGGACGGCGCGGTGGAGCTGGCCGCGTGCGTGGGCGGCGACGGCGACGGCGGCCAGGAGGGCCGGCGCTGGACGGCGCTGCGCAACGGCACGCTGGTGGAGGACGTGAGCGGGCTGTGCCTGGAGGCGCCCGCGCCCGCCACTCCCCCGGCCGCCGACGGCTCCGCCCCCCGGCTCCGGCTGGCCCGGTGCGGCGACCACCAGGTCAACCAGGCCTGGGCGCTGCCGGTCTGACGCCGGATGACGACGAGGACGATGCGCGCGGCCCTGCCCGCCGTACTGCTGAGCCTGGCCTGCCTGGGCGGCGCGGCCACCCAGCCGTACGCCGCCCCGGGCGCCCCCGCTCCGCCTGCCGCGCCCGGGCCGGCCCCGGCCGCGGGCGTGGCA
>NZ_WTFF01000467.1 GCF_019400985.1 Streptomyces bambusae | reverse complement strand
GCCCCCGACCGGGCCGCCCCCGACCGGGCCGCCCCCGACCGGGCCGCCGCCGACGGCCACGCCCCGGTCGGGGCCGGCCGGTCCAGCACCGCCGAACTGCGCTCCTCCGCCGCCCTGTGGACCCACCCGGACCACGACGGCGACGAGCAGGCCGCCGAACGCCTGCTCAAGGGCACCCCGCTGGCGCACGCCACCTTCGAACCCATCGTCCAGGCCGTCCGCACCCTCGTGCACACCGACCGCCCCGACCGGGCCGTGGTCTGGTGCCAGCGCCTCCAGGCCGCCGCGCCGCACATCGGCTGGCAGGCCGCCTTCGGCCTGATCCACTCCGAGGCCCTGCTGCGCCTGGGCGACCTCGCCGGGGCCGAGCGGGAGGCCGCGGCCGCGGCCGACGCCGTCACCGACCGCGGCGGGCTGTTCCTCTTCGGCCCCTTGGCCACCCTCATCACCGCCCGCACCGCCATGGGCCAGTACGACGCCGTGGCCCGGCTGCTGCAGATGCCCGTGCCCGAGGAGCTGTTCTCCAGCGTCTACGCCCTGGGGTTCCTGCGCGCCCGAGGCCACTACTACCTGGCCACGCACCGCCACCGGGCCGCCCTCGGCGAGTTCCTCGACGCCGGCCGGCTCGCCCAGAGCTGGGGCCTGGACCGCCCCCGCCAGCTGCCCTGGCGCACCGACGCCGCCGAGGCCCTGCTGCGGCTGGGCGAGCACCGGCAGGCCGAGCGGTTCGTCGTGGAACAGCTCGCCGGCACCGGCGTACGCAGCCCCCGGGTACGCGGCATCTCGCTGCGGCTGCGGGCCGCCACCACCGAACTGCGCCAGCGCCCCAAGCTGCTGACCCGGGCCGTCGACGAACTGCGCCGCTCCGGCGACCACCTGGAACTCGCCAAGGCCCTCGCCGACCTCGGCCGCGCCCTGATGCTGCTCGGCGAGGGCACCCGGGCCGGCATGGTCACCCGCCGCGCCTGGCACCTGGCCGCCGACTGCGGGGCCCTGCCGCTGTGCGAGCAGATCATGCCCGGCCAGTCCGGCCCCGAGCAGCGCCCGGCGCCCGTGCACCGCGCCGACAGCGCCCCCGCCGAGACCGAGCAGCTCAGCGAGTCCGAGCGGCGGGTGGCGGCGCTCGCCGCGTACGGCTACACCAACCGGGAGATCTCCGCGAAGCTCTACATCACGGTGAGCACCGTCGAGCAGCACCTCACCCGCGCCTACCGCAAGCTCGGCATCTCCCGCCGTCAGGACCTGCCCATGGACCTCCAGTTCGAGTCCCTCGAAGGCGCCTTCCTCCCGGGTTCGGTTCCGGCCTGAGCAGCGCGGACCAGGGGTCCGTAGGGGGCAGGACAGGGGGAGGGAAGCGGCGGTTCCCGTGTCTAGGGTCGGTCGTCGTGTCCACGATTCCTGATCTGACCAAGCGGGTGCTGCTGGGACGCGCACTGCGCAGCGAGCAGCAGCACGGCCAG
Source organism: Streptomyces bambusae (assembly GCF_019400985.1). Lineage (GTDB taxonomy): Bacteria > Actinomycetota > Actinomycetes > Streptomycetales > Streptomycetaceae > Streptomyces > Streptomyces bambusae_A. The sequence goes on along the minus strand of NZ_WTFF01000467.1, from coordinate 2,915 downwards.
TTGCTGCCCAAGCGGATCGCGCTGCCGATCTTCGCCAGTGACGCGCTCTCCTCCGTGGCCTACGCGCCCCAGGAGATCATGCTCACCCTGGGCGTCGCCGGCCTGGCGGCGTACCACTTCACCCCCTGGATTGCCGCCGGCGTCGTGGTCGTCCTGCTGACCGTCGTGGCCTCCTACCGCCAGAACGTCCGCGCCTACACCAGCGGCGGCGGCGACTTCGAGGTGGCCACCACCAACCTCGGGGAGCGCTCCGGCCTGGTCGTGGCGGCCGCGCTGCTGTGCGACTACGTCCTGACGGTCGCGGTGTCGGTCTCCGCGGCCGTCGAGAACCTCGGCGCCACCCTGCCCTTCCTCGCGGAGCACAAGGTCCAGGCGGCGATCTGCGTCGTCGCCCTGATCGCCCTGATGAACCTGCGCGGCGTGCGCGAGTCGGGCGCCGCCTTCGCCGTTCCGACGTACGCCTTCATGCTCGCCGTGCTCGGCATGGTGGTCTGGGGCGGCATCCGCCTGCTCACCGGCGACGAACTGCGCTCCGAGACCGCCGGCCTGACGGTGGAGGGGGAGAGCGCCGGCATCGCCGGCTTCGCCCTGGTCTTCCTCATCCTGCGGGCCTTCTCCTCCGGCTGCACCGCCCTGACCGGTGTGGAGGCCATCAGCAACGGCGTGCCCGCCTTCCGCAAGCCCAAGGGCGAGAACGCCGCGACCACCCTGGTGCTCCTCGGCGCCATCGGTATCGTCATGTTCGGCGGGGTCACGGCCCTCGCCTACGTCACCGACGCCAAGTTCGCCGACCCCGTGCACGGCAGCCGGCTGGTCGACCCGGCCACCGGGGAGCAGGTGTCCGACGTCAACCCGGTCATCGCCCAGGTGGCCAGGACCGTGTTCGAGGGCTTCTCGCCGGCCTTCTACTTCGTCATCGTGATGACCGGCCTCATCCTGGTCCTCGCCGCCAACACCGCCTTCAACGGCTTCCCGGTGCTCGGCTCGATCCTGGCCCGCAACCGCTTCATGCCCCGCCAGCTGCACACCCGCGGCGACCGGCTCGCCTTCAGCAACGGCATCGTCATCCTGGCCGCCGCCGCGGGCCTGCTGATCTACGCCTACGACGCCGCCGTCACCCAGCTCATCCCGCTCTACACCGTCGGCGTGTTCGTGTCCTTCACCATCAGCCAGGTCGGCATGGTCCGGCACTGGAACCGGCTGCTGCCGGGCACCGTCGACGCCCGCGGCCGCACCGCGATGCGCCGGGCCCGCGCCGTCAACACCCTCGGCGCGTTCACCACCGGCCTGGTGCTGGCCGTCGTCCTCGCCACCAAGTTCGCCTCCGGCGCCTGGCTGGTGTGCCTGGCGATGGCCGGGCTGTACGCCCTCATGCGGGTCATCCGCCGCCACTACGACCGCGTCGCCGAGGAGCTCGCGCCCGACGAGCAGCGGCCCGTCGCCACCCTGCCGGGCCGCATGCACGTCATCGTCCTGGTCTCCCAGCTGCACAAGCCCACCATCCGCGCCGTCGAGTACGCCCACGCGCTGCGCCCCGACACCCTCCAGGCCATCACCGTCTCCACCGACCCCGAGGCGGCGGACGAGCTGCGGACCGCGTGGGAGGGGTCCGGGATGCCGGTGCCGCTGTCCACGCTCGACTCGCCGTACCGCGAGATCACCCGGCCGGTCCTGGACTTCGTACACCGCTTCCGCGGCGAGAACCCCGACGACGTGGTCGCGGTGTTCATCCCCGAGTACGTCGTGGGCCGCTGGTGGGAGAACCTGCTGCACAACCAGAGCGCCCTGCGCCTGAAGGCCCGGCTGCTGTTCCAGCCCGGCGTGATGGTCGCCAGCGTCCCCTGGCAGCTGGCCTCGTCCGAACGGGCCGGCGGACGCCCCGAGCGGGCCGCGCCGGGAGCCGTACGCAAGTCCCGCCCGCACCGGCACTGACCGCACCGGAAGGACAGGGGTGCCTGAGGGGCCGGACAGGGGTGGGGCGACGACCGGGCAGCGCCCTAGCGTCGGACCGACGTCACGTGCAACGCGAGCGATGTGTGGGGGAACAGTGGTCCGTCAGCCCTGGGACGTGGAATGCCCGGACGCACCCGTACGCCTCTTCTGCCTGCCCTGGGCGGGCGGCAGCGCCGTGGTGTACCAGCGCTCCTGGCCCCGCGCCCTGGCCCCGGACATCGACGTCCACGCCGTCGAACTCCCGGGCCGCGGCATGGAGTTCGGCGAGCCGCTGGTCCGCCGGGCCGAGCCGCTGCTGGACCTGCTGGCCGCCCGGGTCGCCCCGCTCGTCGACCGGCCGTACGCGATCTTCGGCCACAGCATGGGCGCCATGCTCGGCCTCGAACTCACCCGCCGGCTCGTCGCCGCCGGGCACCCCGAGCCGATCCGGATGTTCCTCTCGGGCAGCGGGGTCCCCGGCCGCCGCCCCCGCAGCGCGGAGCGGCCCCTGCACGAGCTGCCCGAGAACGAGTTCCGGGAGTGGCTGCGCAGGACCGGCGGCACCCCCGCCGAGGTGTTCGACAACCCCGAGCTGCTCGACATGGTCTCGCCCCTGCTGCGGGCCGACTTCGAGCTGTGCGACGCCTACCGCTACACGCCCGCGGCGCCGTTCGGCTGCCCCGTGACCGCCATCGGCGGCGACAACGACCCCTACGTCCCCGTCGCGTCGCTCGCCGAATGGGCCGAGGTCACCACCGGCCCCTTCGACCGGCTCGTCCTGACCGGCGGCCACTTCGCCTTCCAGGAGCACCTGGAGCGGGTGCACGCCTTCGTGGGCGCCGCCCTGCGCAGCGCCGTACGCGGCCTCACCCACTGACCCCGGAGCACACGGCGGAGCGGGACCGCCGCGGCCTCGACCCGGCTCGGCTCCGGCCGGCCGCGCGGCACGGCCTCCCGGGCGCGCGGCACGACCTCCCGGGCGC
>NZ_WTFF01000466.1 GCF_019400985.1 Streptomyces bambusae | reverse complement strand
GCACCGCCCCCGGCCCCGCCGCGGGTGGTCCCCCCGCCGAGGCCGAGGCATGCGCCGCCCGTCCCGGTGGCCGCCCCTGCGCCGTCGAAGACCCCGGTCGCCAGGCCCGCCTACCGGACGGAAGCCCGCAAGCCGGCCGAACACCGCATCTCACCGGTCACCTTCACCCTGCTCACCTCCGCTCCCGCCGTCCTCGCCCTCGTCGCCCTGCGTCCGCGCTGAGGCCCGCCGGTCCTGGTCCTTCGGCCGTGGCCCTTCGGCCGTGGCCCTTCACTCCTGTCCCGGTCCTCGTCCTGCGGACCCTGCCGCCCTTCCCTCTTGGAGTCCCCCGTGTCGGAATGGCTCGTCCTGACCATCGCGATGGCCGCGGCCTGTGCCGTGGTGCTGTCCATCGCCTTCCTCAACCACCGGCGGATCGGCGACGACGACGATCCGAGCGAGACCCCGGACGTCATCGAGTACATGACGATGATGATCGGCGTGATCTACGCGATCGTCCTGGGCCTGGCCATCGCGGGCGTCTGGGAGGCCCGCGGGGCCGCCCAGGAGTACGTGCGCCAGGAGGCCCAGGCCCTGCACGAGATCAGCGTCCGCTCCGAGGTCTACCCCGCCGAGGTCCGGGCCCGGATCCGGGCCGATGTGGACGCGTACGTCTCGTACGTGGTCGGCACCGAGTGGAGGGAGATGGCCGAGCACGGCGACATCACCGACGACAGCGCGCGCCTGCTGGAGAAGATCCGCCGGGACGTGACCGACTACGAGCCGCAGACCGACCACGAGGGCCAGGCGTACCAGCCGCTGGTGGACCAGGTCGGCGCGGTCGACGACGCCCGCAGCGCCCGGGGCCAGAGCGCGGGGGCCACCATGCCGGGAGTGGTGTGGTTCGGGCTGGTCATCGGGGCGCTGGTGACGGTGGGGATGGTCTTCGCCCTGCAGATCCGGCGGTCGTTCCGGGAGATGCTGCTCGCCGGGCTGTTCAGCGCCCTCATCGCCTTCCTGCTCTTCCTGATCTGGGACTTCGACGCCCCCTTCGGCCGCGGGATCGCCGCGACCGCGGACCCGTTCCTCCAGCAGTTCCCGCATCTGGGAAGCGGGCACTGACGCCCCGCACCCGCACCACCGGACGGACCGGCCAAACCGGGGACGGCCCACTCGTCCCCGGTTCGGCCTACCACCATGCCCCATTTGCCCGGTTCTGATCGCGGGTCACCCCGCGCGCGCCTAGCGTGGCCGACATCGAGGTGCACCACCTTCCCCGTGCGGAAATCCCTTCCGCGGATGCTCCTCGGGTTCGGAGACCAACCATGGGCGTGATACGTACCTCCGCGACGGCCCTGCTCTGCGCCGGCGCCACGGGGACCCTCCTCGTGCTCGGCGCCTTCAGCGCGTCCGCCGGCAGTGCGGCTCCCGGCCCCCGGCCGGCCCGCCAGACCTCGTTCGGCTTCGCCGTCACCCCGTCGACGGTGGCTCCGGGCGGTCAGGTCGTCCTCTCCGTGACCGGCTGCAACGCCGCCTACGCCACCGTCTCCTCCGGCGTGTTCGACTCCGTCGCCGTCCCGCGCGGGCAGACCGTACGCGTGACGGTGGACCGCGACGCCCGGCGCGGAGCGGTGTACTCCGTCTCCTTCACCTGCAGCGGCGAGACCGGCTCCGCCGACCTCACCATCGCGGGCGGCACCACCCGGCCTACGACCAGCTCGACCGTCACGGCCACCGCCACCGCGCTCGCCGACGTCCCCGCCCCCGTGGTCACGGTGCCCGCCGTGACCGATGCGGGCAGGACGGCCGGCGCGGTGCGCGGCGGTCTGGGCGGCAGCGTCGCCGGACTGGACCCGCTGGAACTCGGTGCCGGGGCGGGGCTGCTGCTCGCCGCAGCGGCCGGGACGACGTACGTGGTACGCCGCCGCTCCGCCGCCCGGGGCCGGCACTGACCCGCTCACCGCGGCCGCCCGCCCCGGGTCCTGGCCGGGACCCGGGGCGTGCGGTGGGCGGGCGGGGCGACCGGGGAGGTTCGTCCGGTCAGGACCGCCCCCGAGCGGCGCGGTGACGGCGCTTGAGGTGGATGCCGGCACCCAGGGCCGCCGCACCGATGAGCCCCGCGCCGATGGCGGTCTCGGTGGCGGACGGGCCGATGGAGCCACCGATACCGCCCTGGGCGCCGTTGCCCGACAGGATCTGGAAGCGGTGGGTCCCGATGAGGCTGCTGTCGTTGCACTGGACCTGCAGCGTGTGGATGCCGGGCGCGGCGTGGTTGTAGATCCGTACGGTGGCGAAGTTGGTGGAGCCCGGCGACAGCAGGGTGGGGTCGAAGTTTCCGTGCGACCTGACCACGCCGCCGCGGCCGCAGCCGTTGGCGCTGACCTGCATCGTGGAGCCCTGGTGCACACGGAACGGGTTCACCGAGATGTTGCTGGGCCCGTGGCCCGTCCCGGATGGGTCCGCGGCGGCGAACGGCACGCTGAGTCCCACGGCGGCGCAGGCCGCCGCGGTCACGGTGAAGGCGCGAAAGGCACGCATGGTGGAACCTCCAGCGGGAAGCGCCCCGGAGCGGTCGCCCGGGATGATCGACGAGAACGCGTCCCGTCTCGAACCCTCCGTCCCGCCGGCAACCAGCGCATTTCCGGCTTTGGTCTCTCCGGTTGAGCGACACGCCGGGCCGCGCGCGCCGGCACTGACGGATCCGCAGGTCACAACCCGTCAGTCATTCATGTGACGAATACCTGGATGGCCGCACCCCTTCCGGCCGCACCCGCCTCCTCGGTCCCCGCACCACCGGCCGCACCCGCCTCCTCGCGCACCACCCGTTCGCCCCTCCCCGATCGCCGTTCCGGCCGCCCGGTCCTACCGTGCGGGAAGAAGGGCGTAAGGGGTGGGGAAGGAACGCGGGTCGGGACCCCCGCGTCGGGAAGGGACAACTGATGCCGTTCGACGACGAGACGGGGAAGGCGCGCAGACGCTCACCATGGGGCGTACTCGCCCTGGTCATGCTCTCCGGCCTCGCCATGATCCGGAACGGGGCGACCGCGGACGACGGGCCTCCGCAGCCCACGGCGGCGGCCGCCGTCGACGTGCGCCCGGACCAGCTGCCGGCGAACCCGCCCCAGCCGCCGCCGGACATGGAGGTGCTGGACCACTCCTCCGTGCAGCGCATCCGGATCCCGAAGCTCAACGTGGACGCGCCGGTGATGACGGTCGGTCTGGACGCGCAGGGCTGGATCGACGCGCCGCCGCCCCAGGACCCCAATCTGGCCGGCTGGTACCTCAACGGCATCTCGCCGGGCCAGCGCGGTTCGGCGGTGGTCGTGGGGCACGTCGACAACGCGCAGGGCCCGGCGGTCTTCTACGGCCTGGGCTCGCTGCGCAAGGGCAGCCGGATCGAGGTGGAGCGCTACGACGGGCGTACGGCGGTGTTCGAGGTGTACGGGGTGGAGGTCTTCTCCAAGGAGTCCTTCCCCGGAGCCCGGGTGTACGGGGACACGGGGCACCCCGAGCTGCGGGTGATCACCTGCGGCGGCGGCTACTCGAAGGCCAAGGGCTACGACGGCAACGTGGTGGTCTTCGCCCGGATGGTGGCGGCGCGCTGAGGGCCCGACCGCCCGGCGCCCCTCGGGGTGCCGGGCGGTCGGGCCCTGGCCTCACGCGGTCGGCAGGTGCGCCGGCGAGGGCAGCGTCATGCGGTAGCCGCGGGCGAGCAGCTGGGGCAGGTAGGCACGCAGGGCGTGGACGCTCTGCGAGCGGTTCCCGCCCGCGTCGTGGTTCAGGACGATCACTCCGGGGGCGGCTCCGCGCAGGACCCGCGAGACGATCGTGGTGGCGCCGGGCTCCTTCCAGTCCAGGGTGTCCACGGTCCAGGCGAGGGGTTCCATCCCGAGCTCGGCGCCGATCTCGAACACGGCCCGGTTCCAGGCCCCGAAGGGCGCCCGGAACCACTTCGGCGCCTCGCCGACCGTCTGCTGGACGATGTCGCTGGTGCGGACGATCTCGGAGGCGAGGGCGGGCCTGGACAGCTTGGTGAGCAGGGGGTGGGTCCAGGTGTGGTTGCCGATGAGATGCCCCTCGGCGGCCATCCGGCGTACCAGGTCGCGGTGTTCGGAGGCCATCTCGCCGCAGACGAAGAACATCGCGCGCACCTGGTGGCGGGCGAGCGTGTCCAGGATGTCGGGGGTGTAGCGGGGGTCGGGCCCGTCGTCGAAGGTCAGCACCATGGCGTTGTCGCCGGGGGCGCCCGGCGGCAGTTCCAGGACGGGCCGGTCCCGGGGGGCCAGCGGCTTGTTGGGGCCGCGGCGCGGTGGCGCCGCGTCCGTCATGGGCTGGAGGCGGTACGCCGTGCCGGGCGGGCCCTGGGGCGGCTGGACGGCGGCGGCCCCGGGGGCCCCGCCGGCTCCGTTCGCCC
>NZ_WTFF01000465.1 GCF_019400985.1 Streptomyces bambusae | reverse complement strand
CCGGCGGGGGCTCTGGCGGCGGCGCGCGGGGGCGTGTGGGGTGTCGTCTGCGCGTGGGGGTGGGCGCCCCCGGCGGGGGGGGGGCCTTCCGTCCGGCCGTCGTCCCTGGGCCCCCCGGGCGCCGCGGGCCTGCCGGGGGGGGGGGGGGGGCCCGGGCCCGGGCCCCGGGGCCGAACCCCTGGGCCCGGGCCCCGGGCCGGGGCCTAAGCGCTCCGCAGGATGTGCGGTGATGAAACCGCGGGCCCGTGGGGGCTGGTCGCGCAGTTCCCCGCGCCCCTGACGGGGCGCGGTGCCGCACCGGACTTCGCTGAGGCCGCTTAGGTCCGGGGCCTAGGTCCGGGTTCGGGTCCGGTGGCCGGGTTCGGGGCCGGGTGCCCGGGCCGGGAGCCGCTCGGTCCCTGACCCGGACCGGGCGGAGGTCAGGCCGGGGGCCGGGGCGGGACGCGGCTGGTCAGGGCCCGGGCGTAGACCTCCAGGAGTTGTTCGGCGCTGTGGGCGATGTCGTAGCGGCGGACCACGGGCGGCGGCGGCAGCCGGGTCGCGCCCGCCTCCATGTGGCCGCGCAGCGCGGCCACGAGCTCCTCCGTGCCGGTACCGATCCGCCGCGCGCCCGGCGCCTGCGCGGCGGGCAGGTCGTCGATGGCGGGGCAGGTGACGTGCAGGACGGGCAGGCCCGCCGCGAGCGCCTCGACCACCGCCAGCCCGAAGGCCTCCTCCCGCGAGGGCGAGACGAAGACGTCCATGGCCGCGAGCAGCGCCGGGATGCCCGGGGTGCGGCCGTCCGCGCTGTCGCCCAACGGGTCGCGCTCCCCCAGCAGGTGGATCCGGCTCTGGGCGCCCAGCTCGGCGGCCAGCCTGCGCAAGGCGGCCCGCTCGGGCCCGTCCCCGGCGATCAGCAGGTGCGCCCCGGGCAGCGCCGCCACCGCCCGTACGAGGACGTCGAACCGCTTGCCCGGCACCAGCCGGCCCACCCCGCCGACCACGAACGCCCGGTCCGGCAGCCCGGTGCGCGCCCGGGTGGTCCGGCGCACCCGCGGGTCGAAGCGGAAGCGGACCGCCTCGATCCCGTTCGGTACGACGTGCACCCGCGCGGCGGGCACCCCCCAGCCCTGGAGCCGGGCCGCCACCGTGTCGGAGACGGCGACGGTGGCCGCGCCCAGCCGTTCGCTGGCCAGGTACAGCGCGCGCACCCCGCGCGACAGCGGCCGGCCCTCGATCTCGCCGTCCCCCAGCGAGTGTTCGGTGGCCACGGTCGCGCCGACCCCGGCGAGCCGCGCGGCCAGCCGCCCGTAGACGCAGGCCCGGTACAGGTGCGTGTGCACCAGGTCGTACCCGCCGCGCCGGATGAAGCGGACGAGCCGGGGCAGGGCCCCCAGGTCCCGGTTGCCGCGCATGCCCAGGTGGACCACCCGTACGCCGTCGGCGCGCAGGCCGTCGGCGACCGGGCCGGGGTTGGTCAGGGTCAGGACGTCGCACTGCATGGGCAGATGGCGCAGCAGCAGGCGCAGCTGCTGCTCGGCGCCGCCGATGCCGAGCCCGGTGATGATGTGCAGCGCCTTCACGCCCTGCGCGGGCAGCGCCCCCTGCACGGGTCCGGACTGCACGAGCCCGCCCTGCCCCGGCTCGAAGCGCGTCGCGTCGCCCGGCAGCGCCTCCGCCGCCCCGCTCACCGGAACACCGCCCGGCGCAGTTCCCGCACCTGGTGACGCAGTTGCTTCACGCGCATCCGGCCCGGCCCGTCCGCCTGGCTGACGTGCGTACGGGGCATGGCGTGCGGCCCGGCCAGCCGGCCGGGGTCGATGGCGCAGGCGTACCCGTAGCCGGCGTCGCGCGTGGCGGCCACGACCCGGCGGTCCAGGGTCCCGTACGGGTAGCAGAAGCCCTCGGGCAGCGTGCCGGTGATCTCGCGCAGCAGCTCGCGGCTGCCGCGCAGCTCCTGCTGGAGCACGTCGTCGGCCAGCCCGGACAGGTGCTGGTGCAACAGCCCGTGGGAGCCGATCTCCTGCCCGGCGGCGGCCACCTCCCGGATGCCCTCGGCGGTCAGCAGCGCCTTGCGCGGGCCCAGCGGGTCCCACACGTTGTCCACCCCGAGCCGCCCGGGCAGCACGAACACGGTGGCCGTGCACCCGTACCGGCGCAGCAGCGGCAGCGCCTCGCCCGGGAAGTCGGCGTAGCCGTCGTCGAAGCTCAGTCCCACCAGCCCGGCGCCGCGCCCGGCGGCCCGGGCCCGGCGCAGCTCGCCGACGGAGACGCCGCGCAGCCCGCGGGAGCGCAGCCACTGCAGCTGGGCCTCCAGGACGGCGGGGGTGACGGTGATGCCGTACGGGTCCTCGGCGGGGTCGGTGAACTCGGCGACCGAGTGGTACATGAGGACCCACGGGGCCGCGCCGCGGCTGCGGGCGGGCGGGGACGCGGCGGCGGCCGACGCCGTGTCGGTGTCAGCGGGCATTGCGGAACCTCTGGGTGATCAGGGTGGGCAGGGCGGTGACTTCGAGCGCCCGTATGGCCGTGCCGCAGGCCCCGAACATGGCCGGGACGAGCAGGCAGCCGAGCGCCGCGCTCAGCAGCGGGTCGGGGATCATCGGTCCGGCGATCCAGCCGGTCGCGCAGGCCGCGGCGGCGGCGACGGAGAGCCGGCCGAGGCTGACGGCGACCTGGCGGACGTGGATGGCGATGATCCGGGAGCCGATGCCGACGAGCAGCAGGGCGGCGGTGGTGGTGATGCCGGCGGCGTTGGCGCCGGCGATGCCGTACGTCCCCCACCAGCGCACGGCGAAGGCGCCGGCCACGATGTTGACGAGCAGTCCGGCGGACATCGCGAGCGCCGGGAACCAGGTGGGCCGGGCGGCCGAGAAGAACGGGCGGCTGAGCGCCCCCACCAGGCAGTGGCCGAGCAGCCCGACGGCGTAGACGCGCATGACGGAGGCGGTGGCGAGGGTGTCCTGGTGGGTGAACGCGCCGCGTTCGAAGAGGACCTGGATGATCTGGGGCGCGTACCCGATGACGAGGGCGGTGCCCATGAGGACGGCGAGCGAGGCCAGTGCCAGGTCCTGCTCGACCCGCCGCCGGGCCTTCTCCCGGTCGCCGCCGGCCATGGCCTGGGCGACGACGGGGAAGGTGACGGTGCAGATCATCAGCGAGAGCACCATGGGCATCTGCGCGACCTTCTGCGCGTAGTTCAGGTGCGAGATGGCACCGGGCGGCAGGGAGGCGGCGAGGAAGCGCTCGACCAGCACCTGCGACTGCCGGAACACGGCGAAGAAGATGACGGGCGCGATCATCCCGAAGGCGATCAGGGTGGGCCGGTCCCGGTCCCGCTGGCTGCGGCTGGCGCCGCGGGTGCGCGGCGGGCCGAAGCCGACGTTGCGGATGAACGCGGGAAGCTGGACCAGGACCATCAGCAGCCCGCCGCAGGCCACCCCGGCCGCGGCCGCCCGCACCCCCCACAGGGCGTGCAGGGCGACCATCGTGCCGATGATCCCGACGTTGTACGAGACGTAGATCGCGGCGGGTGGCAGGAAGGAGCGGTGGGCGCGCAGGGCGGCGCTGAAGTAGCCGGCGATGCCGAAGGAGAGCACCGTCAGCGCGGTCAGCCGGGTGCACTGGACGGCCAGTTGGGGATCGGGCAGGCCGGGCGCGAGCACGCCGACGACGAGCGGCGCGGCCACGACCAGGACGGAGGCGACGGCGGCGAGGAAGAGGACCAGCCTCGGCAGGGTGGAGCCGACCAGGAGCCGCACGGGGTCCTTGGCCCGCGCCTCCCGGCGGGTGAGGCCGGTGCGGCTGGCGGCCCGGCGGGCGAGGGCGTGGCTGAAGGCGGGCACCATCAACAGCGCCATGGCGTCCTCGATGAGCAGCGTGGACGCCATCTCCGGGACGGTCCAGGCGATGAGGAAGGCGTCGCTGTCGTGTCCCGCCCCGAAGAGGTGGGCGATGGTCTGGTCCCGGACCAGGCCCAGCACGGCTCCGGCGGCGGTCAGCCCGGCGGTGACCGCCGCCGCCTTGGCCAGGAACCGCCCCAGCGGCGCGGGCGCAGCCGCCGCCGCGGCATCGGCCGCGGGTGGCACCGGCGACCCACCCCGCCGCACCACGCCGGCGGCCCGCCCCCGGCGGGCATCACCGACGACACCGGCACGGCCAGGTCCGCCGGGACGGGCGGATCCGCCAGGCCCGCCGGGTCGGGCGGATCCGCCGGGTACAGCAAGCCCCGAAGATCCGGCAGCGGCCAGACCACCGAGCGACGGCGACCCCACCGGGCGCGGCGCATGCCCCGGGCCCGGAGCCGCTGAGTACGGCCGGAGGCCCGCGGCCGTGGCACCGGGGGCCACCGGGCACGGCGGGAGACCCGAAGCCGGGACACCCGGGCCCACCGGGCACGGCGGGAAGCCCGCGGGCGAGGCCGCCGAGTACGGCGGGTGGCCCGAGGC
>NZ_WTFF01000464.1 GCF_019400985.1 Streptomyces bambusae | reverse complement strand
GGCACGGACGGCGCGGGCGCAGACGCCGCGGGCGCGGGCGCGGGCGCGGGCGGGGACGGTGCCGCCGGCGCGGTCGCCGCCCGTTCCGGGACGACGGCCGCGGTCAGCGAAGTGTCGTCGAGGAAGACCGGGCCCGTCTCGTCGGCCGGGGCCGCCGGGCGGCTCGTACCGGGGACCCAGGACGCGCCGTTCCAGTAGCGGATGTACCCGGGGATGGACGGGTCGGGGTAGTAGCCCTCGCGGGCGTGCTCGCCGTCACCAGGGGAGGCCGTCATGTCCCCAACTCCGATCGTGGCTTGAGGCTTGTGCAAGGGAGGACCATAGCCAAGAACCCCCCTCCGGCAGGTCCGGTAACGGGAGAATGCAGACCTTCGGGGGAACGTGAGCCCGAGATCGCTTTTCGGTCAGCCGAAAGAAATCGGCCAGATTCCGGTGGTCCCGCGAAGTCGCGTCATAGCCCGGCACTTCGGTGCTCTCTCCGGGTGCGGGGCCGAGATCCGGCCCGGCACGGACCGAAGCGAGGCATGTCATGCACCACTCCCACTCCCCCGCCGTCGAGCGCGAGCTGGAGCTCAGGCTGGTCCTGTCCCCCGAGCGGAGCATCGCCGTGCCCGCGCGGTTCACGTACCGGGCCGACGACCCGTACGCCGTGCACATCACCTTCCACACCGGCTCCCACACCCCGGTGAACTGGACGTTCGCGCGTGAGCTGCTGGTCGAGGGGGTGTTCCGGCCCTGCGGTCACGGCGACGTACGGATCTGGCCCACCAAGGTCGAGGACCGGGCGGTGCTGTGCATGGCGCTGAGCTCCCCCGACGGCGACGCGTTGCTGGAGGCCCCGGCCGGCAGGGTGTCGGCCTGGCTGGAGCGGACCCTGCGCCTGGTGCCGCCCGGCTGCGAGGCCGAGCGGCTGGGCCTGGACGCCGCGCTGGCGGAGCTGCTGGCGCCGACCCCGGCCGACGAGCTGTGGCTGCGCGATCCGTGGCCCTCGGACGACTCCGGGGACGGCGAGGCATGAGTCCGGCCGGGCCGTCTCAGAAGAGCTTGCCCGGGTTGAGCAGGCCCAGCGGGTCGAAGGCCTGCTTGACCGCCCGCTGCATCTCCAGGCCGACCGGGCCCAGTTCGCGGGCGAGCCACTCCTTCTTCAGCACGCCGACCCCGTGCTCGCCGGTGATCGTGCCGCCCAGTTCCAGGCCCAGGGCCATGATCTCGTCGAAGGAGGCGCGGGCCCGGGCGGTCTCGTCGGGGTCGGCCGGGTCGAAGCAGACCACGGGGTGGGTGTTGCCGTCGCCGGCATGGGCGCAGACCCCGATGGTCAGGCCGTACCGGGCGGCTACGGCGGCCGTGCCGTCGAGCATGTCGGCCAGCCGGGAGCGCGGTACGCACACGTCGTCGATCATCGTGGCCGGGCGCAGCGCCTCCAGGGCGGTCAGCGACATCCGGCGGGCCTGGAGGAGGAGTTCGGACTCCGCCTCGTCCTCGGCGGGGACGACGGCGGTGGCCCCGGCGGCCGTGCACAGCTCGCCCACGGCGGCGAGGTCGGCGGGGGCGTGCGGGGTGTCGAACGCGGCCAGCAGCAGTGCCTCGGTGGTCTCGGGCAACCCCATCCTGCCGAGCCGGTTGACGGCGCGGACGGTGGTGCGGTCCATCAGCTCCAGCAGCGAGGGGGTGTGGCCGGCTTCCATGACCGCGCACACGGCGGCGCAGGCGGCGGCCGCCGAGGGGAATTCGGCGGCGAGCGCCAGCTGCCGCGGCGGGGCGGGGCGCAGGGCGAGGACGGCGCCGACGACGATGCCGAGGCTGCCCTCGGAGCCGACGAACAGCCGGGTGAGGTCGTACCCGGCGACGCCCTTGGCGGTGCGGCGGCCGGTGCGCAGCAGCCGCCCGTCGGCGAGGACGACGTCGAGACCGAGGACGTACTCGGCGGTGACCCCGTACTTGACGCAGCACAGCCCGCCGGAGGCGGTGCCGATGTTGCCGCCGATCGTGCACTGTTCCCAGCTGGAGGGGTCGGGCGGGTAGTACAGGCCGTGTTCGGCGACGGCCCGGGACAGGACGGCGTTGACGACGCCGGGCTCCACGACGGCGATCCGGTCGACGGCGGCGATCTCCAGGATGCGGTCCATCTTCAGCAGGGAGAGCACGATGCAGCCGTCGGTGGCGTTGGCGCCGCCGGACAGGCCGGTGCGGGCGCCCTGGGGGACGACGGGGACGCGCAGCTCGGTGGCGGTGCGCATGACGTGCTGGACCTGCTCGACGGTGCGGGGCACGACGACGGCGGCGGGGGTGCCGGCGGCGCAGAAGCTCGCCATGTCGGTGGCGTAGGAGGCGGTGACCTGGGGGTCGGTGATCAGCGCCTCGGGCGGCAGGCCCTTCAGGAGCCGGTCGCGGAGTTCGGCCGCGCGGTCCGCGGGGTCCGCGGGGTCCGCGGGGTCCGCGGGGTCTACGGGGTCCGCGAGGTCTACGGGGTCCGCGGGGGCCACAGGGTCTACGGCGTCTACGGGCTCTGCGGGGGCCTGAGGGTCCATGGGATCAGCGTGGCATTCGGGGCCATCGGTGTGAACCCGGCCGCGCCCCCGTTCGGACACCGCGGCAAGCTCTTCATATTGACGCACAGTGAGCGGGTGGACTTCATGGACGAGGAATACCGCCCGCCGGCGCCCGTGACCTTCACCGGCCGCAAGACGCTCGTCGCGGCGGCGGTCGCGGTCGTACTGATCGGAGCGGCCCTGGTGATCCGGCCCGCGGGGCAGGCCGACGACGCGCGCCCGCCGGCGCCCAGCCAGCGGGCGGCCGCCGCCGTGGGCATGGGTGCGCCGGCGGCGGCCGTGGACCTGACGGCGCTGATCGCGGACCGGGAGGGTTGGCTGAAGAAGCACGCCGACGACGAGGAGTCGTGGGCGGTGCTGGGGTCGGCGTACCTGGAACAGGCGCGGCGGACGGCGGAACCCGTCTGGTACCCGAAGGCGGAGGCGGCGCTGAAGCGGTCCCTGGCGCTGCGGCCGGCCGAGAAGGGCAACTTCGACGCGATGACGGCCATGGGCGCACTGGCCGGTGCCCGGGGCGACTTCGGGACCGCGAAGAAGTGGGCCGAGCTGGTGCGGGCGCAGTCGCCGCAGCGCTGGACGGCGTACCCGGTGCTGGTGGACGCCTACTCCGGGCTCGGCGACTACAAGGCGGCCGAGAAGGCGATGGAGCGGCTGCTGGACCTGCGGCCGGGGCTCGTGGGGTACGCCAAGGCCGCGCAGGTCTACCGGGACCGCGGCTGGCGCGAGGACGCGACGGCGTCGATGGAGCATGCGGCGGGGGCGGCGAAGTCGCCGGCGGAGAAGGCGTACGCGATGTTCCGGCTGGGCGAACTGGCCTGGGAGCGCGGGGAGTCGGCGGAGGCGCTGCAGCAGTACGAGGGCGCGCTGCGGGCCGATCCGGCGCACGGCGGGGCGCTGGGCGGCCGGGCGCGGGCGCTGGCCTCGCTGGGGCGGCACGGGGAGGCGGTACGGGACTACCGGCTGGCGCTGGGCCGGGTGCCGGTGCCGGCGCTGGCGCTGGAGCTGGGCGAGCTGCTGGAGTCGCTGGGGCGCCGCGAGGAGGCGCAGGACCCGTACGCGCAGGTGGCCGTGCTGGCGGCGGAGCGGACGGCGAAGGGGGTGAACGAGGAGGTGGTCCTCGGCCTGTACGAGGCGGACCACGGGGAGCCGGCGAACGCGGTGCGGCGGCTGACCGCGGAGTGGTCGCGGCACAAGAACGTGCAGGTGGCGGACGCCCTGGGGTGGGCGCTGCACCGGGCGGGCGACGACGAGTCGGCCCTGGAGTACGCGAAGAAGGCGACCGAGCTGGGCCTGCGCAACGCGGACTTCTCCTACCACCGGGCCCAGATCGAGTTCGGCCTCGGTGACGAGGCGTCGGCGCGCCGCCACCTCCAGGAGGCTCTGCGGACCAATCCGCGTTTCTCGCCGCTGCGGGCGCCGCTGGCGCGGCAGGCGCTGGACACGGTGGGCGACCCGCCGCCGGGCGGGCCGGAGAACGTCCGGCCGAAGGGGCGCTGGGTGGCTCCGGACATGAGCGCGTACATCGTGCCGAAGAAGAAGCCGAGCCAGCGGTAGCCGACGAAGCGCAGGCTGGGGCCGCTGCGCGGGGGCCTCTTCCCCACCCCGCCCCTTCCCGAACCCGGGGCTCCGCCCCGGACCCCGTTCCGTGCGCTCCGCGCCCGGGCCGCCTCAAACGCCGGCGGGGCTGGGTTTGTCCCGCCCCCCCGGCGGTTTAGGCGCGGGGGGGCGGGGGCGGGGCCCCCCCCTTGGTCAGGGGGTGCCGCGCTTGGGCCGCTTCCGCCCCGTCGCCCCGAACAGGGGCTTGGAGGTGGCCTTTCCGGAGCCCCTCGGGCCCTGGCGCTCGCACCGCTCGAAGAAGACCGGCGGGGGGGGCCGCAC
>NZ_WTFF01000463.1 GCF_019400985.1 Streptomyces bambusae | reverse complement strand
GAAACGCCCGGTTACATTCCGAACCCGGAAGCTAAGCCTTTCAGCGCCGATGGTACTGCAGGGGGGACCCTGTGGGAGAGTAGGACGCCGCCGAACAATCATTGTGGGAAAGCCCCGCACCGATCGTTAGATCTGGTGCGGGGCTTTTCTGCGTTCAGGGCGCGTGGGCGGTGCCCGGTACCCTAGGGTTACCCGTGGAGGACACATGACTGCACAGTACGCAGAAGCTGAGGGACCCCTCATTCCTCAGCCGGCGATGACTCGTGAGGCGCTCCGCGACGCCGTACGGCGACTGGACCTGCCCAGCCTCGCAGTGTTCGACAAGGAGTGCCACGAGGCCTTCGACCGTGCGGCTGAGACCGGGGCCATCAATCCCCTTCGGTTCTTTCTGATCAAGTGGGCCACGCATGTGGCCATCCATCGGTGGCCCGCCCGGGCTGCGGCTTTGCATGAGGCGGAGCGGGTGGCAGGCGATCCTGATGCCGACGAGAAGGCCTTCGAGGCATCGATGGAGACGAGCAGCCTCATCCTGGCCGAGGCCCAGCGGGAGATCGGTCTGTGACCGACCGCGGCGAAGCCGTCGAGAACGAGCAGGGGTGGGCATGGGAATGCGACCCGAGCAGGCTCTGGGTCCTTGGCGACATGTCTCCCGAGCACCAGACGCTGGTGAGCACCATCATGGACGGGCTGGTCGATCTGGCCTCGATGGGCATCGACCCGAAGAGCGGCAGCCTCTACGAGGACCCGGAGCCCATGCGCCTGTGGACGTATGAGGACGAGCGGCTGATGGTGTGGTATCAGACCATCAGCCATCGCTCTCGGGTGTACCTCAAGCGCGTCAATCTTTAGAGGCGGCCCGCGGCCTTCAGGGCGAGGTAGGTGTCGGCCAGGGCTGGGGCCAGGGTGTCTGGGGTGGCGTCCACGACTGTGACGCCCAGGCGGGTGAGGTGGTCGGCCGTGCGGCGGCGCTGGGTCTGGGACTGGGTGCCGGCGGCGGCCTCGTAGACAGCGTCGATGGTGCCGCGGGAGCGGGTCATCTCGGCCACGTGCGGGTCGGCGACGGAGGCCAGGACGACCGTGTGGCGGGCCGTGAGCTGGGGGAGGACCGGGAGGAGGCCCTCTTCCACCGGGGCGGTGTCCAGGCTCGTCAGGAGGACCACCAGGGAGCGCCGGGGGGCGCTGCGCAGGATCGTGGAGACCATGGCGCGGGAGTCCGTCTCGACCAGTTCCGGTTCGAGGGTGGCCATCGCGTTCACGAAGGACGGCAGGACGTCCGCCGCCGCGCGGCCCTGGACCTGTGCGCGGGTGCGGCGGTCGTGGGCCAGGAGGTCCACGCGGTCGCCGGCCCGGGTGGCCAGCGCGGCCAGGAGCAGGGCCGCGTCCATGGCGGAGTCCAGGCGCGGGGCGTCGCCCACGCGGCCCGCCGACGTACGGCCGGTGTCCAGGCAGATCAGGATGTGGCGGTCGCGTTCCGGGCGCCAGGTCCGGATGGCGACCTTCTGCTGGCGGGCGGTGGCTCGCCAGTCGATGGAACGGGTGTCGTCGCCGGGGACGTAGTCGCGCAGGCTGTCGAACTCCGTGCCCTCGCCGCGCGTGAGGACGCTGGTGCGGCCGTCCAGTTCGCGCAGGCGCGCGAGGCGGGACGGCAGGTGCTTGCGGCTGGTGAAGGGCGGCAGGACGCGGACCGTCCACGGGACGGTGTGGTGGCCCTGGCGGGCCAGCAGGCCGAGCGGCCCGTACGAGCGGACGGTGACCTTGGCGGCCCGCCGGTCGCCCCGGCGGGTGGGGCGTAGCCGGGTGGTGACCCGGCGGCGTTCTCCCGCGGGGACCGTCACGCTGTGGCGGGAGGCCGCGGTCTCGGTGCCGGGCTGCCAGCTGCTGGGTGGCCAGGCGTCGCGCACCTTGGCGCGCAGCGGGCGGCCGCCGGCGTTGGTGATCGTCAGGTGGACGTCGGCGGTATCGCCGAGGCGGACCGCGGTGTCGCCGGAACGGGTCAGGCGCAGGCCGCGGACGGGAGTGGCGAGGGCGTAGTCGATCGCGCAGGCCAGGGCGAGCGGGCCGTTGACGGCCAGCATCCCCGTCCAGCTCGGTTCGAGGATGCCGACGGGGATGCTGCCGAGGGCCGCGAGGAGCGCGGCGCGTCCGGTGAGGGCCATCAGCGCGGGACGGGGACGTGGGAGAGGATCGCGGTGATCACCGAGTCCGCCGTGACGCCTTCCATCTCGGCCTCCGGGCGCAGCTGGACGCGGTGGCGCAGCGTGGGCAGGGCGAGGGCCTTGACGTCGTCGGGGATGACGTAGTCCCGGCCGGTGAGCCAGGCCCAGGCGCGGGCGGTGGAGAGCAGGGCGGTGGCTCCGCGCGGGGAGACGCCGAGGGTCAGGGACGGCGATTCGCGGGTGGCGCGGCAGATGTCGACGACGTAGGCGGCGATCTCGGGGGAGACGGCGGTGCGGGCGACGGCCCGGCGGGCGGCTTCGAGGTCGGCGGCGCCGGCGACGGGGCGGACCCCGGCGGCCTTGAGGTCGCGGGGGTTGAAGCCGGCGGCGTGCCGGGTGAGGACGCCGATCTCGTCCTCGCGGGAGGGCAGAGGGACCGTCAGCTTGAGCAGGAAGCGGTCGAGTTGGGCCTCGGGCAGGGGGTAGGTGCCCTCGTACTCGACGGGGTTCTGCGTCGCGGCGACCAGGAACGGGTCGGGCAGCGGGCGCGGCGTGCCGTCGATGGTGACCTGCCGCTCCTCCATGGCCTCCAGGAGGGAGGACTGGGTCTTGGGCGGGGTCCGGTTGATCTCGTCCGCGAGGAGGAGGTTGGTGAAGACGGGGCCGTTCTGGAAGGAGAACTCGGCGGTGCGGGCGTCGTAGACGAGCGAGCCGGTCACGTCGGACGGCATCAGGTCGGGGGTGAACTGGACGCGCTTGGTGTCGAGTTCGAGGGACGCGGCGAGGGCGCGCACGAGGAGGGTCTTGGCGACGCCGGGGACGCCTTCGAGGAGGACGTGGCCGCGGCAGAGGAGGGCGACGACGAGGCCGGTGACGGCGGAGTCCTGGCCGACCACGGCCTTCCCGATCTCCGTGCGGAGCGCTTCGAGGGAAGCGCGTGCGTCGTCCGCGTGAGCGGTGGTCGGGGACGTCATGAGGTGCGGACCTCTCTTTCGAGGGCGTCGAGGTGGTCGGCGAGCGCGACGAGTGCCGCGTCGTCGGAGGGTGCGGTACCGAAGAGAAGGGCCGTCAGGTCCCGTGCGCCGTCCGGTTGGTGTACGGCGGCGAGGTGGGCGGAGACGGCGGGCAGCAGGGCGGCCGGGTCGTGGGCCGAGGCGGCGGGTACGCCGAGCACGGCGGCGAGGCGTTCGCGGGTGGCGGTGCGCAGCACGGTGGCGGCGCGGTCGCGGGCGTCGGCCTTGCGGTAGAGGCGGGCGCGGCCCTCGGTGGCCTCGGAGGCGCGGATGGCGACGGGCAGTCGTTCGGCGACGAGCGGGCCGAGGCGGTGGGCCCGCCAGAGGGCTGCGAGGGCGGCGGCGACGAAGAGTTGGAGCAGGGCCCAGCCCCAGCCTGCCGGGACGAGGTCGAAGAGGGACTTCTCCTCGCCGTCGTCGGGGCCGGTGCCGTCGCCGGCGCCGGCGGAGGTGTCGGCGAGGGAGGGCATGTACCAGATCAGCTCGGGCCGGGAGCCGAGGAGTTGCAGGGCGAGGGAGGCGTTGCCCTGCTCGGCGAGGTTCTCGTTGAGCAGCAGTTGCTCGGAGCCGAGGAGGACGGTGTCGCCGCCGGGCTTGGCCGTGGGCAGGACGAGGAGGGTGGGGCTGCCGTCGGCCGGGTAGCAGGCGGTGGCCTTGGGGAGGCTGGTGGTGTAGCGCAGGCCGTCGCCGGTGGCGGCCCGGCCGGCGCTCTTGGCGGCGGGCAGGGTGCAGCCGGGGTCGTGGTTCGTCTCGGTGGCGGTGCCCTTGACGCGGACGCCGGGGGCCAGGGAGCTCAGGGAGGCGTCGGCGCCGAGCAGGACCGTACGGCCGCCGGAGCGGTCCATGGCAGCGCGCAGGGTGGCGCGCTGGGCCGTACCGAGGAGTTCGGGCTCGGTGACGAGCAGGGTGGTGCGCGCGTCGGCCACGGCGGCGGCCTCCGCGGTGGTGGTCACGACGCGGGTGGTGACGCCGCGGTCCTTGAGGAGCTCGGCGAGGGCGCGGCTGCCCTGGGGGTCGGCGGAGCGCGGGTCGAGGTAGCCGTGGTTGCTGCCGGAGCCGAGGGTCGCCAGGACCACCCCGGTGGTGATCAGGATCGCGAGGACGACGAGGAAGCCGCGGGCGCGCTTCCAGACCTGGGCGGGGGTGAGGCCTGTGGAGGTCTCGGCGCGGCGGCCGGCGGGCGCGGGCGTGGCACGGGTGCCCGGCGGGGGGACGGCGGCTGTCGCGCCGCCGGTGGCGGTCGCGGTGGCGGTCGCGGTCCCGGTG
>NZ_WTFF01000462.1 GCF_019400985.1 Streptomyces bambusae | reverse complement strand
CGGGGGCGCGCCGAAGCCCGCTCGGGGGTCGTGGGGCGCGCCGAAGCCGCCCGGGGGCGGATCCTGGGGGGCGCCGAAACCACCGGCCGGCGGCTGGTTCGGAGGGGGTGGCGGGGTACTCATCGGGTGCTGCTGCCTCTCACTTGCCGATTCCGGATCCGGGTCACTTGCCGAAGGCCATCAGGAGCTCCTCGTCCACGCCCTTGGCGCTGCCGCGCAGCGCGGTGACGGAGACGAACAGCCGTCCGTCCGCGTAGTCGATCTGCGGGGCGGCGATGTTGTTCTCGACGGTGGCCGCGGGGGGCGAGGGGTTGCGCAGCACCGTGGTGGGCTTGCCGCCGGCGGCCGGGATCGCGAGCACCTCGCCGCCCTTGTCCTTCTCGGCCTCGACGTAGGCGTACAGCTGGCCGTTCTCCGCCTTCAGCGGCAGCATCCGGCGGTCCTTCTCCGCGGGGGTGCGCCACTTGGCCTTGCCGGTGTTGAGGTCGAAGGCGACGATCTCGTTGGACTTGCCGTCGGTGGGCAGGTAGATGCTGTTCGCGCGGGTGTCGACGACCGCGCCCCAGCAGCTCTGCAGGTAGCGGTCCAGCAGGACGTTGTCGCACTGGGCGTTGAAGCTGCCCTCGCCGCTGAGCTGGGTGCGCAGCTTGCCGTCCGAGCCGATGACGGCGATGGCGCGTTCCTGCTTCTGCTTGTTGGCGACGTCGACGACGACGGGGTCGACCGAGTAGACCCTGGAGACCTTCCAGTCCTTGGGGAGCTTGTAGAACCAGGTGGTCTTCCCGGTGACCGGGTCGGAGCCCTGGACCTCCTCGCCGTCGTCGGTGCAGCGGGCGACGCCGATCAGCTTGGGGCCGCCGGCGTACTTCTCGGGGAGGCAGCCGCCCGGATCGGTGGTGGGTTCTCCGGTGCGGGCCCACAGCTTGTCGCCGGTGCTGACCTTGAAGGCGCTGGTGGGGCCCATGCGGCTGACGGTGACGGTGTCACCGCTGATGGCCAGGGTGGGCGAGACCATGATGTCGAACAGGCCCTCGCTCGGGACCTCCTTGTTCCAGCCCTCCTTGCCGGCCTTGAGGTCGATCATCTTGAGCTGGTTGCACTTGGCGTTCTCGGACTGGCCGTCCATGTAGCCGAGGACGGTCTTGCCGTCGGTGGTGGTCAGGTGCGTGGCGGTGCAGATCTTGTTCGGGAAGAGGACCGTCCACCGTTCCTTGCCGTCGCTCACCCCGTAGGCGGTGACGGACTTGTACGCCGCCTTGACGACGGTGTCGCCGACGACCCACTGGGCGGGTGCGTCGGCGCCGGCGCCCGGCAGGTCGACGGTGTTCGTCTGCACCCACAGGACCTTGTCCTCGCCGGGCTTGCGGCCGGAGTTGATGTCCGGCTTCGGTGCGGCTCCCTTGCCGTCGCCCTTGCCGTCGCCCTTGTCGGGGGAGGCCGGGGCGGACGGGTCGGCGGAGCCCTGGGCGGTCGGCTTGTCGTGGCCGGCGCCGTCCGCGAAGGCGAAGTACGCGCCGGCGCCCAGCACCAGCGCGCCGGCCACGGCGGCGGCGACGATGACGGGCGTGCGCTTGTTCCGGGCCGGGCCGCCGCCGCCCTGGCCGGGCGGGGTCTGCGGCGGGGTCTGCGGCGGGTACCCGCCGCCCTGGCCCGGGTACGGGCCCCAGCCCTGCGGCTGCTGCGGCTGCTGCTGGGGCTGGGGCTGGGGCTGCTGGGCGTACGGGTTGGGTCCCTGGGGGTAGCCGTAGCCGTAGCCCTGCGGCGGGCCGGGCAGGTGGCCGTAACCGTCCGGTCCCGGCGGCTGGTTCGGCGGCGGTGGCGGCACAGTCATCAGCGCATACCTTCGGCGGTCGGTCGGTGGGGGGATGACCTTTGTATCACCCGGCCGCAGACCCGCCGAGGCCGGTCGCACCCCTGTTCCCAAGGGCGGACCGGCCTGTGACGCCGCTGTTATCCGGTGTTGCCCGGCCGGCCGGGCCCGTTCCGGCGGGTCGTCGGCGGGTCGTCGGTGGGCCGGTACTCAGGCCTCTTCGGCGAGTTCCAGCCAGCGCATCTCCAACTCGTCGCGCTCGGAGAGGAGTTCCCTCAGCTCCGCGTCGAGGCCGGCGACCTTCTCGAAGTCGGTGGCGTGGTCGGCGATCTGGGCGTGCAGCAGGCTCTCGCGGTCGGAGAGCTTGTTGAGCTGACGCTCGATCTTCTGCAGCTCCTTCTTGGCGGCGCGCCCGTCCTTGGAGGACACCGTGGCGGCGGACTTGTCCTTGGCCGGCCCGGCCGGGGCGGGCGCGGCCGCCTCGATCATCCGCCGGCGGCGCTCCAGGTACTCGTCGACGCCGCGCGGCAGCATCCGCAGGGCGGCGTCGCCGAGCAGCGCCCACACGGTGTCGGTGGTGCGCTCGATGAAGAACCGGTCGTGGGAGATCACGATCATCGAGCCGGGCCAGCCGTCGAGGAGGTCCTCCAGCTGGGTCAGGGTCTCGATGTCGAGGTCGTTGGTGGGCTCGTCGAGGAAGAGCACGTTCGGCTCGTCCATCAGCAGGCGCAGGATCTGCAGCCGGCGCCGCTCGCCGCCGGAGAGGTCGCCGACCGGCGTCCACTGCTTCTCCTTGGTGAAGCCGAACTGCTCGCACAGCTGGCCCGCCGTCATCTCGCGGCCCTTGCCGAGGTCGACCCGGTCGCGGACCCGCTGCACGGCCTCCAGGACCCGCAGGGACGGGTCGAGTTCGCCGACCTCCTGGGAGAGGTAGGCCAGCTTGACGGTCTTGCCGACGGTGACGGTGCCGGCGGCGGGCTGGGACTCGCCCTGGGTGCGGGCGGCCTCGGCGAGGGCGCGCAGCAGGGAGGTCTTGCCGGCGCCGTTGACGCCGACCAGGCCGATCCGGTCGCCGGGGCCGAGCTGCCAGGTGAGGTGCTTGAGCAGCTGCTTGGGGCCGGCCTGGACGGTGACGTTCTCCAGCTCGAAGACGGTCTTGCCGAGGCGGGAGTTGGCGAAGCGCATCAGCTCGCTGCGGTCGCGCGGCGGCGGCACGTCGGCGATGAGCTCGTTGGCGGCCTCGATCCGGAAGCGCGGCTTGGACGTGCGGGCGGGGGCGCCGCGGCGCAGCCAGGCCAGCTCCTTGCGGATGAGGTTCTGCCGCTTGGCCTCCTCGGTGGCGGCGATCCGCTCGCGCTCGGCGCGGGCGAAGACGTAGTCGCTGTAGCCGCCCTCGTACTCGTGGACGTCGCCGCGCTGCACGTCCCACATGCGGGTGCAGACCTGGTCGAGGAACCAGCGGTCGTGGGTGACGCAGACGAGGGCGGAGCGGCGCTCCTGCAAGTGCCGGGCGAGCCAGGCGATGCCCTCGACGTCGAGGTGGTTGGTGGGCTCGTCCAAGACGAGGAGGTCCTGCTCGGCGATGAGCAGCTTGGCGAGCGCGATCCGGCGGCGCTCGCCGCCGGAGAGCGGGCCGATGACGGTGTCCAGGCCCTGGCCGAAGCCGGGCAGGTTCAGCCCGCCGAACAGGCCGGTCAGCACGTCGCGGATCTTGGCGTTGCCGGCCCACTCGTGGTCGGCCATGTCGCCGATGATCTCGTGGCGGATGGTCGCGGCGGGGTCCAGGGAGTCGTGCTGGGTCAGGATCCCGATGCGGGCGCCGCCGGTGTGGGTGACCCGGCCGGTGTCGGGCTCCTCCAGCTTGGCGAGCATGCGGATGAGGGTGGTCTTGCCGTCGCCGTTGCGGCCGACGACGCCGATCCGGTCCCCCTCGGACACGCCGAGGGAGATGCCGTCGAGCAGGGTGCGGGTTCCGTACACCTTGCTGACTGCCTCGACATTGACCAGATTGACGGCCATCAGACGCGCTCCAGGGAAAGGGATCTCTCAGCCCCTCAGCCTAACCTTCCCGGGGGGACGGGGGTCGACGGGCGGGCCGGTCGGCCGAAGCGCCTGCGTGGCCGCGGCGGGGCGGGGGTGACCCCCCGCGGTCCCCGGGAGCGGCCCGGGGGCCGGAGGCCCGGAGGCCGGGGGCCGGGGGCCGGAGGCCCGGAGGCCGGGGGCCGGGGGCCGGAGGCCCGGAGACCCGGGGGCCGGAAGCCCGGAGCCCGGAAGCCCGGAAGCCCGGAGACCGGAAGCCCGGAGACCCGGAGACCCGGAGACCCGGGGGCCGGAAGCCCGGAAGCCCGGAAGCCCGGAGGCCCGGAGGGCCGGGGGCCGGAGGGCCGGGGGCCGGAGACCCGGAGGCCCGGAGGCCGGGGCCGGGGGGCCGGAGGCCCGGGGCCCGGAGGCCCGGAGGCCGTGGGGCCCGGAAGCCCGGAGACCCGGAGGCCGTGGGGCCCGGAAGCCCGGAGGCCCGGAAGCACGGAAGCCCGGAAGCACGGAAGCCCGGAAGCACGGAGGCCCGGAAGCACGGAGGCCCGGAGGCCGGAGGCCCGGAGGGCCGGGGGGGCGAGGGCCCGGAGGCCGGAAGGCCGGAGGCCCGGGGGGCCAGGGGGGGGCCAGGGGG
>NZ_WTFF01000461.1 GCF_019400985.1 Streptomyces bambusae | reverse complement strand
CGCCACACCCGTACACCCCCCGCCCGGCCCTCCGCTGCGAAGCAGCGCCGAGCGGGGCGGGGGGGGGCCGGGCGGGGGCCTGAGCCCCCCCACCACGCGCCACAACCCCCCCCGCGCCGGCCCCGTGTGCCCCGCCCCCCCACTCCGGGGCCCCCCCGCCCCCCGATCCCGCCGCTCCCCGGCCCCGCGGACCCGCCGGCCCACCGACCCACCACCCCACCGACCCACCGACCCACCGACCCACCGAGGAGCCGACCGTGCCCCGGCCCGACCCGACCCGTTCCGCCGTCCGCCCGCCCTCCGCGGTGACCCGCTGCCCGCGGTGCGCCCACTGACCGCCCGCACCGCGCCCCCGGCCCGGCTGCCGGCGGGCGCCGGCTCAGCCCCGGGGCCGGTGGGCCACGCTCAGGTCCACCACGTAGTGCTCCTCCACCCACCCGTCCGGGAACTGCTCCCGCAGCCGGGCGCGTTCCTCGGCGAGGAAGGCGTCGGTGCCCGGTGCGCCGACGAGGAAGAGGGAGTGGGTGGACAGCTTCGCCAGGTGCGTGTCGAGCGGGATCCGGCGCGACCAGGTGAGCAGACGGGTGGTGAACTCCAGGCCCGCTTCCGCGCGGGGCCGCTCGTTGATGTACCAGCCGGGGCCGAACCGCGCCTCGATCCGGGCCTGCTGGCCGGCGATCCACGGCACGGACACGTCCGGGTCGTTGGACCACACCGCGAGCGTGCCGCCCGGGCGCAGCACGCGCAGCGCCTCGGGCACGGACCGGGCCGGGTCGGTCCAGTGCCAGGACTGGGCGTAGGTGAGCAGGTCCAGGCAACCGGACGCGAGCGGAAGGCGGTTGCCGTCCCCGCGGACCACGGGGACCCGGGGGTGGCGGCGGCGCAGCTCGGCGGCCATGCCCTCGCCCGGTTCGACGGCGAGGACGCGGGCCCCGAGGGCCTGCAGGGCGGCGGTCGCGATGCCCGTCCCGGCGCCCACGTCGGCGATCCGGGCGCCGCGCAGCGGTCGCCCGGCCGCCTCCTCCAGGGCGTCGAAGAGCGCGGGCGGGTACGGGGGCCGGGCCGCGGCGTAGCGGGCGGCCGCGGAGCTGAACGAACGAGCACGGGATTCGGTCGTCATACGGCCATGATGCCGCCGCGGCGACCGGGCGGGTGTACGGTCGCGTCCGGGTACGGAGAGGCGGTGGGCGTGTCATGGCCGCGCGGTACGTGACGGAGCTGGTCGGGGCGTTCGAGCGGTACGCGCAGCGGCCCGCGATCGGTTCCGGCCCGGCGGTGCGCAGCTTCTCCGAGGTGCTCGACGAGGTCCACCGGCTGGCAGGGGCGCTGGCGGAGGCGGGCGTGGGCCGCGGCTCGGGGCTGGCCTGCGTGGTGGCCGGGAACCGGCCCGAGGTGCTGCTGGTGCGGCTCGCCGCGCACGTGCTGGGGGCCCGGCTGACCCAGGTGGTGGGCGGACCCGCCGCCTACGGGCTGGAGTTCGTGCTCCAGGACTGCCGGCCCGGCCTGGTGGTGCACGACATGCCGGTGCCCGACACGGGATCGGCCCGGCTGGGGCTCGACGCGCTGCTGGCGCTGGCCGCCGCCCGGGAGCCGGTACCGGTGCCGGTGCAGGCCCGGGAGGACGACGTCGCCCGGGTGACGTACACGAGCGGGACGACCGGGCTGCCCAAGGGGGTGGCCTCGACGTTCGCGGCGATGGCCGCCCGGTCGGCGCACCGCCCGGACGCGGCCGGCTCGGTCCACCTCTCGGTCACCTCGCTGGCGCAGCGCTCCGGTGGCCGCTGCCTGGAGCACCTGCGGGCCGGCGGCCGCGTCGAGGTCCTCGGCCCCTTCTCCCCGCCGGAGTTCGCCGCCGCCTGCCGCCGCCTCGCGCCCGTCTCGACGTATCTGACGACCTCGATGGTCTACCGGCTGCTGGACCACCCCGCCACCGCCGACGGCGTCCCCGGGCTGCGCTCGGTCTCGTACGGGGACTCGCCCGTCCACCCGGGCCGGCTGCGCGAGGCCGTGACCCGCTGGGGCGGGCAGTGGCGGCAGGGGTACGGGATGAACGAGGCGGCCGTGATCTGCCGCCTCTCCCCCGCCGACCACGAGGCCGCCGTCGCCGGCCGGCCGGAGCTGCTGGCGTCGGTGGGCCGGCCGGCGCCGGGCGTGGAGATCGAGGTCCGGGACGCGGAGGAAGGGGTGCGGGTGCTGCCCGCCGGGTCCACGGGCGAGGTGTGGATGCGCTCGGCGGCGATGATGGCCGGGTACTGGAACCAGCCCGCCCTGACGGCCGAGGTGCTGCGGGACGGCTGGCTGCGCACCGGCGATCTCGGCCATGTCGGCGCCGACGGCTACCTCTTCCTCGACGACCGGGTCAAGGACGTCGTGATGGTCGACGGCGACAACGTCTACTGCCTGCCGGTCGAGGCCGCCCTGACCCGGCATCCGGCCGTGGCGCAGGCCGCCGTGGTCGGCCGGCACAGCGACGCCACCGGTGAGGAGGTCTGCGCCTTCCTGGTGCCGGCGCCCGGCCGGTCCCCGGGCGGCGCGGTGGCCGAGGAGGCCTGCGACCTGGTGGTCGAGGCGCTCGCACCGGCGCACCGGCCGACGGCCGTCTTCTGGGCGGCCTCGCTGCCGCTGCCCGCCCGGGGGAAGACGGACAAGCGGGTCCTGCGGCGGCGGGCGGCCGGGGGGGGGTGACCCGGCCGCCCGGGTAGGGGTGACCTGCCCGAAACAGCCGGGCCACCCGCCTGGACGGACGGTCCCGCTACCAGATCTGGGCGACCCACTCGGGGTGGTCTATGAACGGGTTGCGGTTGTGCTGGTAGGTGTCGTAGATGACCTGGTTGCGGCGCTTCTCGAAGGCGTCCGGCGGGTCCAGCTCGTTCCACTGCTTCAGGACGCTGATGCGGCCCATCGCCGGCAGCGAGCCGTTGTTGACCCGGTCGTTCATCTCCAGGTCGGCGAAGCCGTCGCCGCCGTCGTAGCGTACGGCCATGTAGAGCAGCATCCGGGCGACGTCTCCCTTGACCGCGTCGCGCGGCTCGAAGGAGTCGGCGTCGGTCAGGCTGCCGGGGGCCTCGGCGACCGGGCCGCCGCCGAGGTCGAAGTCCTTGTTGCCGCGGATGCTGTTGACGGTGACGTCCTCGGGGCGCAGGTGGTGCAGGTCCGTGCCGGGGCCGGTGGCCGTGCCGAAGTCGCCGTGGCTCTTGGCCCAGACGTGCTCGCGGTTCCAGTCGTTGGCGCCGCCGCCGTTGGTGGACTTGGACTGGGAGCGGCCCGAGTAGACGAGGATGACGTTGCTGCGGTTGGCCGGGTCCTCGTCGGTGACCTTCAGGGCGGCCCACACCTGGTCGTAGCTGATCCTCGACTGGTTCTTGATGATGCCGTGCAGGGCGCTCTTGAGGGCCGGGCCCGTCTTGCCCGCGGCCGGCGCGTAGTAGTCCTCGACGGTGGCGGACGCCGCGGCGGGGACCGGGGCGGCGGCGGTCGTCAACGGCCGGCCGGCCGAGGCACTGGCCGGCACGAGGAGCAGGGCGGCCGCGGCGGCCGCCGCGAGCCCGGCGGCCCGGGGCAGCAGGCGGGTGCTTCGCTTCATGGGGGGGCAACCTCTTCACAGGCACCGCTCCCACCGGGGAAGTTGGCGGGATGTCAGTGGTTCGGCGAGGCTTACATTGTCATGTGCCGTACAGGTAAAGGTCACGTGTCCGGCGCACGGACGTTCGGTCCGGCGCAGGCCCTCTTGGCAGGAGTCCGGCGGACGGGCACGGTGTGGCCTGGCCCCGTCGACCGGCCGGGGCCGGACCGCATGAGCGAACAGCCCTACGGGAGCAGCCGATGGCAGTGCAGATCCTCATCGTGACCGGCGACGCAGCGGAGTCGCTGGAGGTCCTCTACCCCTACCAGCGCCTGCGCGAGGAGGGGTACGAGGTCCACATCGCGGCGCCGAGCGTGAAGAAACTGCGCTTCGTGGTGCACGACTTCGAGGACGGGTTCGACACCTACACCGAGAAGCCCGGCTACACCTGGCCGGCCGACGTGGCGTTCGCCGATGTCGATCCGGAGCGGTACGCGGCGCTGGTGATCCCCGGCGGCCGGGCGCCGGAGTACCTGCGCAACGATCCCGAGGTCCGGCGGATCCTGACCGCCTTCACCGAGGCCGACAAGCCGGTGGCGCAGATCTGCCACGGGCCGCTGATCACCGCCGCGGCGGGCGGTCTCACCGACCGGCGGGTGACGGCGTACCCGGCCCTGGAGCTGGACATGAAGGCGGCCGGGGCGGCCTTCGAGGACGCGGAGACGGTGGTCGACGGCACCCTGGTCTCCGCCCGGGCCTGGCCCGACCACCCGCGCTGGATGCGGGAGTTCCTGACCGTGCTGCGCAGCAAGGCCCCGTCCGCCTGACGGCCGGTCCGCCGGTACGCCGCCCCGCCCGGCCCCCGTCCCCCTCAGGCCGCCGAGGTCTCCGGGGCCTCGGCGGCCCCGGGGGCCCCGGGGGGGGGGGG
>NZ_WTFF01000460.1 GCF_019400985.1 Streptomyces bambusae | reverse complement strand
TCTCATGACAGGGATGAGATCGTCGGCAGCGTCAGATGTGGAAAGGAGACAGGGGGGGCGCCGCGCCCCCGGTGGGGCCGGCCGCGGCATCGGGGGCCGGGGCGCCCGGGAGCCCGGGTGCGGCCTGGGTGCGGGCCGCGGGGTGGGTCGGGGGGAGGACCAGGTGGCCCTCCAGGTCCGGGACCGGGGGCGCCGGGTTGGGCCGGGTCGGCGGTGACAGGCGCAGGGCCGATTCGCCGATGCGCAGGAGCGCGCCCGCGGGCAGGGGGACCGGGGAGCGGCCGACCGGGGTACCGGCCAGCGTCGTGCCGTTCGTGGAGTCCAGGTCGGCCACCGACACCCGGCCGTCCTCCGCCACCGTGACCGCGCAGTGCAGCCGCGAGACGTCCGGGTCGTCCAGCGGCACGTCCGCGTCCGAGGAGCGGCCGATGCGGATCGCGCCGGGGTGCAGCAGGTGCACGCCGCCCGCGTCGGGGCCGGCCACCACGTGCAGCTCCGCCGTGGCATCCGCGCCGGCGGGGTCCCCCGCGTCCTCCGACACCGGGGAGTGCAGCGCCAGGACCGCGCCGTCCACCAGCGGCGGCTCTCCGAGGACGCGCCGCTGCGGATCCAGCCGCTCCGGGCCGGCGTAGAGGACGACCGTGCCGCCAGTGTCGGGGCCGGCGACGGTCGAGGCCAGGCCGGACGCGACCGCGGCGAGCGGGGTGCCGACGGGGGCGGTGACCAGCACGTCGGCCGCCGCGCGCGCGGGCTGGTGGCCGCTGCGCGGCCCGATGACGGTCAGCCGGATCTGCATCGCCGTCGGCGGTCCCTTCTGCGCGTGCGCGGTGCGCGGTCTGCGCCCGGCAGGGGAACGGCGGGCCCTGGCTGCCCGGACGCCCCCCGGTCGTCGTCATGCGGATGTGCTGCGGAAGTGCTGCGGATGTGCCCGTACGCGAGGAACCATGGCTTCCGTCCCCCGCTTCCGTACGGGTGCATCCTCGCACCTGCGGCCGACAACACGCCCGGCACCCGGCGAAAAATGATCTTGTTCGATCGTCGGGTCGACCGCGAGCCGCGCACATACGGACGTAAAACGCCTCGGGCATACCCCTGAAACGCCACTCTTCGTACAAATGTGCGGCAACCAACCTCGGACTCCCCGCGTCTTCCACAGGGACACCCCCTAAAGTGGGCCGGAAAAGTGGGCCGGAAAAAACCACTCGGGAACCACTCGGGAACACCATCAGCAGGGGAGCGCAAGACGTGCGGCCAGTCGGCAGCAAGTACCTGCTCGAGGAGCCGCTCGGACGCGGCGCCACGGGCACCGTCTGGCGTGCCCGCCAGCGGGAGACCGCGGGCGCGGAGGCGGCGGTCGCCGGGCAGCCCGGCGAGACGGTGGCCATCAAGGTCCTCAAGGAGGAGCTGGCCAACGACGCGGACGTGGTCATGCGCTTCCTGCGCGAACGCTCCGTGCTGCTGCGCCTGACCCACCCCAACATCGTCCGCACCCGCGACCTCGTCGTGGAGGGCGACCTCCTCGCCCTCGTCATGGACCTGATCGACGGCCCGGACCTGCACAAGTACATCCGCGAGAACGGCCCGTTCACGCCGGTCGCCGCCTGCCTGCTGACCGCGCAGATCGCCGACGCGCTCGCCGCCAGCCACGCCGACGGCGTCGTCCACCGCGACCTCAAGCCCGCCAACGTGCTCCTCGACGAGCGCCAGGGCCAGATGCGTCCGATGCTGACCGACTTCGGCATCGCCCGCCTGGCCGACTCCCCGGGCCTGACCCGCACGCACGAGTTCGTCGGCACCCCGGCGTACGTCGCCCCCGAGTCCGCCGAGGGCCGCCCGCAGACCTCCGCGGTCGACATCTACGGCGCCGGCATCCTGCTGTACGAGCTGGTCACCGGCCGTCCGCCGTTCGCCGGCGCGACCGCGCTGGAGGTGCTCCACCGCCACCTCAGCGAGGAGCCGCAGCGCCCGTCCACCATGCCCGAACCGCTGTGGACGGTCATCGAGCGCTGCCTGCGCAAGGAGCCGGACGAGCGCCCCAGCGCCCAGAGCCTGGCCCGCGCCCTGCGCGTGGTCGCCGCCGGCATCGGGGTGCACTCCGCCCCCGGCGAGGTCGAGGCCGCCCTCGGCGTCGGCGCGCTGCTCGCCCCCGACCCCTCGCCCGCGCCGGTCCCGCAGAACCCGGACCAGCAGGTGCCGGGCGCAGCCGACGCCACCCAGGTGCTGCCCACCGGCTCGGCCGCGCCCATGGGCACGTACGACCCGAACGGCGCGACCTCCGTCCTGCCCCCGGTCGGCGCCGACGACGCGACCTCGGTGCTGCCGAGCACCGGCGGCCCGGCGGCCGCCGACCCGACGGCCGTGATGCCGCCGGTGCAGCAGCCGGACGCCCCGCACCCCTGGCAGACCCAGCTGCGGGCGGCGCGCGAGCGCAACGAGCAGACGCAGATGCAGTACCTCGACCCGAGCGAGGACCCGCTGCGCCGGCGCCCGCAGCGCCAGGCCCCGCCGCCGCCCCCGCGGCAGCAGCCCCAGCAGCCCCAGCGGCCTCCGCAGTACAGGCAGGCGCCGCCTCCGGCGCCGTACCCGCAGCAGCAACAGCCGCAGTACGGGTACCCGCCGCAGCACCAGGCGCAGCAGCCCCCGCAGCACCAGCCGCAGTACGCGCCGCCGCCCCCGCACTACCAGCACCCGCCGCAGCAGTACCAGGCCCCGCAACCGCCCCAGCGGCAGCAGCCCGCACCCGCGCCCGCGCCCCGGCAGCAGCCGGCCCCGCAGCCGCCCGCGCCGCGGGAACCGCGCGAGCCGCGCCGCCGCAGCGCGAACCCGATGCACATCCCGGGCCTGGGCTGCCTCAAGGGCTGCCTGTTCATGGTCGTGCTCTTCGTCATCGGCGGCTGGCTGATCTGGGAGCTCACCCCGCTCCAGGAGTGGGTCGGCACCGGCCGCGGCTGGTGGGACCAGATGTGGGCGATGGGCAGCGGGGTCGTCGACTGGATCAGCGAGCTCGGCGAGACCACCGGGACGGGCGGCAGCGGCAGCGGCGGCACGCCCTGACGCGGGGCGTGCGCCTTGACGCTGGACGCACGCCCTGACGCGGGCGTGAGCCGTTAACGCGGGGCGTGCGCACCTGGCGCGGGGCGTGCGCGGGCGTGCCCGCCGGCGGGCGTGCAGGGCGTGCGCCCTCCCGTGGGCGGGCCGCGTGCCCGCCCACGTAGCGCCGAGTTCGTGGATTTGTCGACATCCGAGGCGTGATTTCGCCCGCAGAAGTGAAGGTCACCGCGAAACCGGGCCCCTCATGGCATCCAACGCCGATCCGGCCGCGTACTTTTGGCACGTACGCCAGCCGCTGAGGGAGCAGTCGTGGCACGGAAGATCGGCAGCCGATACACCGCTCACCAGATCCTGGGGCGCGGCAGCGCCGGCACGGTCTGGCTCGGGGAGGGACCGGACGGCCCCGTCGCCGTCAAGCTGCTGCGCGAGGACCTCGCGTCCGACCAGGAGCTGGTGGGCCGGTTCGTCCAGGAGCGCAGTGCCCTGCTCGGCCTGGAGCACCCCCACATCGTCTCCGTCCGCGACCTCGTCGTGGACGGCAACGACCTGGCCCTGGTCATGGACCTCGTACGCGGCACCGACCTGCGCACCCGGCTCGACCGCGAGCGCAGGCTCGCCCCCGAGGCCGCCGTCGCGATCGTCGCCGACGTCGCGGACGCGCTGGCCGCGGCGCACAAGGCGGGCGTGGTCCACCGAGACGTCAAGCCCGAGAACGTCCTCCTCGACATGCAGGGCCCGCTCGGCCCCGGCGGCTCCCACCCGGCGCTGCTCACCGACTTCGGCGTGGCCAAGCTGATCGACTCGCCGCGCCGGGCCGGCGCCCGGGCCGCCTCCGCGCCCGCCACCCGCATCATCGGCACGCCCGACTACCTCGCCCCCGAGATCGTCGAAGGCCTCCCGCCGCGCGCCTCCGTGGACATATACGCCCTGGCCACGGTCCTGTACGAGCTGCTGGCCGGCTTCACGCCGTTCGGCGGCGGGCACCCCGGCGCGGTGCTGCGCCGGCACGTCACCGAGACCGTCGTCCCGCTGCCGGGCATCCCCGACGAGCTGTGGCAGCTGATCGTCCAGTGCCTGGCCAAGGCCCCGGCCTCCCGGCTGCGCGCCTCGGAGCTGTCCGTCCGGCTGCGGGAGCTGCTGCCGCTGCTGGCCGGGATGCCGCCGCTGGACGTCGACGAGCCCGACGACCTGGAGCCGGCCGAGCCCGAGCCCGAGGAGCGCTCCACCACGCCGGTGCGCCGGCGCGGGGCGGTGTCCCTGGTGCCCGGCGGGCCGGGCGGCTCGCCGGAGTCCAACCGGGACACCCACACCTCCATGCGCGTGCCGGCACCGGACGAGCTCGCGGGCGGCGCCCTGGGGACCGCCCGCGTCCCGCGCCCGGCGGGCGGCCACCGCCCGGGGACGGCCCGGCACCGCGCGGACACCGTCCGCAGACGGCGCTTGGCCC
>NZ_WTFF01000046.1 GCF_019400985.1 Streptomyces bambusae | reverse complement strand
GCCCGGCCGCGGGTCGGCCCGGGCGGTCCCCGGTCCCGGCGACGTCCGCCGTCCGGTCCCCGGGCCCGCTGCCCGGCCGTGGTTGGGGCCCGGGCACGGCCGCGGCTCCGGCCTCCGGCAGCCCTCGCACGGGTCGGTTCGGTGATCGGTCGTCGTCCCACTCCAGGAACGATCCGCACGTCCCGCAGAACCGTTCTCCCGGCTCACACCGTGCGCCGCACACCCTGCAGTTGGTCACTCGGTCATGCTCACCATGCTCGGGGGCCCGGACCACCCCTGCCCGGGCACCCGCCCGGCACCGAGGGCTTGCCCTTTCGGGCAGATGTCCCCCACCCCGCCCCTTCCCGAAACCGGGGGGCTGCGCCCCCGGACCCCCGTTTCCGGGGCTCCGCCCCAGACCCCGTACGTGCGCTTCGCGCCCGTGCGCTCAAACGCCGCGCGGGCTGGAACACGCCGCTGCACGGCTCTATCCAGCCTCGCCGGCGTTTGAGGCGCGGGGGCATGGGGGCAGAGCCCCCGAGACCAGGGCGGGCCTCAGGCTCGGGGCTCCGCCCCGGACCCCGTACGTGCGCTTCGCGCCCGTGCGCTCAAACGCCGCGCGGGCTGGAACATGCCGCTGCGCGGCACCATCCAGCCCCGCCGGCGTTTGAGGCGCGGGGGTACGGGGGCAGAGCCCCCGAAACCAGGGGCGGGGCTCAGCCCTGGAGACGGGGCCCGGGGCTGCGCCGCACCATCCAGCCCCGCCGGCGTTTGAGGCGCGGGGGCACGGGGGCAGAGCCCCCGAAACCCGGGGCGGGGCTCAGCCCCGGAAACGGGGGCCCGGGGCCGCACCCCGGTTGGGAACGGCCCCGCGCAGCGGAAGCGCGTCCTACAGGGCGTCCGCCGCGATGTTCCGGGCGACCCGCTCCAGCAGCGGCCCCGCGTTCGCGATGCACTTCGCGGTGTCCGGCTCCAGCTCGGTCAGCGGGTACGCGCGGCGGATGCCCGCCGCCTGCAGCGCGTCCTGCTCCAGCAGCAGCCGGCCGCAGACCGCGACGACCTCCTTGCCGGCCGCCCGCGCCGCCGCCGCCACGCCCGCCGGGGCCTTGCCGTGCAGGGTCTGCTCGTCCAGCGAGCCCTCGCCGGTGATCACGAGGGTGGCCCGCTCCAGGGCCGGGGCGAAGCCGAGCACCTCCAGCATCAGCTCGATGCCGGGCCGGAAGCTCGCGCCGAGCAGCAGCGCGCCGTAGCCGATACCGCCGGCGCCGCCGGCGCCCGGCGACGCCGCCAGCCGGGTCGCCTTCGAACCGATCGCCTTCTCCAGGACCAGCGCGTAGTGCGCCAGCGCCGCGTCGAGCGTCGCCACGTCCTGCGGCGACGCTCCCTTCTGCGGGCCGTACACCGCCGCGCACCCCTTCGGGCCGGTCAGCGGGTTGTCCACGTCGCTGGCCAGGACGAGGTCGACCTCGGCGAAGCGCGGGTCCACCCCGGACAGGTCCGCCGAGGCCAGGTCCGCCAGGGCGCCGCCGCCCGGGCCGACCGGTTCGCCGTTCGCGTCCAGGAACACCGCGCCCAGCGCGGCCAGCATGCCCGCGCCGCCGTCGGTCGTGGCGCTGCCGCCCACACCGAAGACGATCGTGCGCGCGCCCGCGTCCAGCGCGGCCTTGAGCACCTCGCCCGAGCCGTACGTGGTCGCCGTCAGCGGGGCGAAGACCCCCGCCGGCAGCAGCTGCAGGCCCGAAGCCTCCGCCATCTCGACCACGGCGGTGCCGTCGCGCAGGGCGAAAGCGGCCGTGACCTGCTCGCCGAGCGGTCCGGTGACCCGTACCTCCCGGCGTTCGAAACCGGCCGCCACCGCGGCCGCGACCGTGCCGTCGCCGCCGTCCGCGACGGGGAGGGTCTCGACCTCCACGCCCGGTACGGCCTGGCGAAGGCCCGCCGTCACCCGCTCGGCGACCTGTACGGCCGTGAGCGAGCCCTTGAATTTGTCCGCGGCGATGAGCACGCGCGCGGCCTCAGTTACTGCTCCGTCCGTCACCTTGCTATCCCTTGCTATCGAACAGTGCAGTCGCGCCACCCCGAGCCTATCCGGAGGATCCTCCTATGCCCATGGGTGGCCTGGGTCACATCAGGCGTTCCATGCCCGTAAAGGATGATTTACACCCCTATAAAGGGGTCGTCCGCGTGTCGATCGACCGCGACGACCACCCCCGACCTTGATCGCCGCCGTACCCCCGGCTCGATAGGGTTGCCGGCGTGACCACCACTGACTACGCGACCTACATCGCGAGCCTGCCCCGGGTGCTGGCCGGAGCGGCCGCGCTCTTCCGTGACGCCGAGGGCCGGGTCCTGCTCGTCGAGCCCAACTACCGCGAGGGCTGGGCGCTGCCCGGCGGGACCATCGAGTCGGACCAGGGTGAGTCGCCGCGTACGGCCGCCCGCCGGGAGAGCGCCGAGGAGATCGGCCTCGACGTGCCGCTCGGCCGGCTGCTCGCCGTGGACTGGGTGCTGGGCACGGGCCGGCCGCCGCTGGTCGCGTACGTCTTCGACGGGGGTGAGCTGGACGCCGCCCAGCTGGGCTCCATCGTCCTGCAGCAGGAGGAGCTCATCTCCTGGAAGCTGGTCGAGCCCGCCGAACTCACCTCGTACCTCCCCGGCTCCCTCGGCCTGCGCATCCAGGAG
Organism: Streptomyces bambusae; assembly: GCF_019400985.1. GTDB lineage: Bacteria > Actinomycetota > Actinomycetes > Streptomycetales > Streptomycetaceae > Streptomyces > Streptomyces bambusae_A. Next base: position 28,002 of record NZ_WTFF01000046.1, on the reverse strand, counting down.
GCCCACCGCGTCCTGGAGTCGGGCGAAGGCGCCGTGGAGCTGGAGAACGGACGGCGCCCCGCATGAGCACCCTGGAGATGTACGCCTGGCCCAGCACCAGCGACGAGGGCCCCGAGGCCCTGCCCATGGTGCACTTCACCACCGAGCAGCTCGCCGGGGACGAGGTCACGCCCGAGGGCGTGCCGATCTGGCTCTTCGACACCGCGATCCGCGACGGCGGCTGGGTCCACTTCACCGACTACGAGGGCTGGGCCGGCACCGCCCCCGACTGGCGGGCGGTCTACCGGCAGGCCGACGACGCCCTGTTCGTGACCGGCCCGGGCGCCTGCGAGGGCTGGTTCCAGGGCTACCTGGGCGCCCCCGCCGACTGGCAGGCCGCGGCCCGGGCCCAGCAGAAGCTGGTCCTGCTCACGGCCCCCGTCCAGCACCCCTCCCTCTACGGCCACGCGGTGGAGGCGGGCGCGGCCTTCGCCCTGCTGGTGCCCCTGGACGTGGTGTAGCCGGCTGCGCGGGCTGTCGGCGCGGGCCGGTAGGCTCCGCGCCCGTGGCAGACATACGACAGACGACCCTCACCTTCTCCGGCTCCCTGACGCGGGAGGAGTTCGACGAGGCGATCGCCGTGTCCGGGATGTTCCGGCGCGTCCCCTGGCTCGTCGGTGCGGCCGTGGCCGGGCTGGTGGCCCTGATCCTGCTCCGCATGGCCGACGGCGGCTCGCCGGACCCGGTCGCGCTCGTCCTCACGGTCGTGTACGGCGTGGGCGGGCTGCTCGTGCCCCGGGCCGTCCCCGCCCGGATGTTCCGCGCCTACCAGGCCAAGGGGGACAAGGACTGCGTGGTCGACGAGTCCGGGATCGTCGTCTCGCACGGCGGCGAGGAGTTCATGCGGGTGCCGTGGGCCGGCCTGAAGCGGTACCACGAGACGGAGCGGCTGTACGTCGTGGTGGGCCGCGTGGGCTGGAAGAGCTGCCTGCTGGCGCTGCCGAAGCGGCTGTTCGGCGGGCCCGGCGAGGCCGACCTGATGGGCGCTCTCCTCGACGCCCGCGTGGGGCGGACGAAGAACTGACGCCGCCCGAAGAGCTGACGTCGCCCGAAGAGCCGACGCCGCACGAAGGGCTGGCTACGGCTCGTCCTCCTGGTCGGGCCATGCCCGCGGGTCGCCCGGGCGGCCCGACTGGAGGTGGGCGACCACCTCGGCCAGCTCGTCGCAGGCCTGTTCGACCTTCAGCCGGATGTTGTTCTGCTCGGTCACGAGGGCGGCCAGCAGCAGGCCCGTCAGGGCGGCGGCGCCGTTGAAGGCCTGGAGGTTGACCATGATCTCGAAGAGGGTGTGGCCGGCGAACGGGCCGACGTGGTCGGTGGCCGCCGCGATCGCCAGCACGGAGATGATCAGCACGACGGGCGCGGCGCCGGGCAGCTGGAAGCGGACCGCGGCCCAGATGATCAGCGGGAAGACCAGGAAGAACAGCGGCAACGAGCTCCGCGTGGTCACCACGGTGACCACGGCCGCGGCGACCAGCAACGCCGTCGCCTCGACGGCCCGCCAGGGGTCCACGGGCAGCTCGGGCCGGCGCAGGCACAGCAGCAGCGGCGTGAGCACGAGCACGCCCATCGCATCGCCCGCCCACCAGGCCGACCACACCGACCAGATCCCGGACAGCGGCAGGCTGCCGGTGGCCACCAGCACCGCCGTGCCCATCGTGGCGCTGATCAGCATCGGCAGCAGACCGCCGAGGAAGACCAGGGCGAGCCCGTCGCGCAGCCGGTCCAGCTCGGTCCGGAACCCCACCCGCAGCAGCAGCCAGTACGCACACAGCGGAGCGAGGGTGTTCCCCACCAGGATCGCCACCGAGGTCAGGTCGAACGGGCTGATCGAGGTGATGACGAGGTAGGTGCCGAGCGTGATCCCGGGCCAGACCCGCGGCCCCAGCAGCAGCAGGGCGGCGACCGCGATGCCGGTGGGAGGCCACAGTGGCGTCACGTGCGAGCTGTCGACGACCACGCGCTGGAGCAGGCCGATCCGCCCGCCCACGTAATAGGCGGCCGTGACGAGGAAGATCATCGCCACGGTGGTGGCGGGACCTCTCCATCGCTCGATGCGCACCACCGTATGAGACAACGCTGCCTCGCCCGGACGGGGCGTGACACGCGCGGGGCGCCCGCCGGACCACGCTACGAGGGGGCCGCCGCGTCGTGGCGCAGGACGAGAACGGCCGCGTCGTCGGCGTGCCCGGTGGAGTCGGCCACCTTCATCACCTCGGCCGCCAGCTCCTCGGGGTCGGCACCCGCGCCGTCCCGCACCACCTTGACGACCTGTGCCAGCCCCACGTCGATCGGGAACGACGGCCCCTCCACGATGCCGTCGGTGAGCAGCACCCAGGCGCCGGCCCGGGTGAGCCGGTGGCGGGTCACCGGATAGCCGGAGCCGGGCAGCATGCCCAGCGGCAGGGCGCCCTGGTCGGTGGCTATGCCGTGCTCGCCGTCCACGGTGGCCCACACCGCCGGAACGTGGCCGGCCCGGGCGCCCTGGAGCTCCCAGGTCTCCGGGTCGAAGCGGTAGAAACTGCACGTCGCGAAGAGGCCGCGGTTCACGGAGAGCAGCAGGTCGTTGGCCCGGCTCAGCACCTCGCCCGGGTCGTCGACGGCCGACGCCACCGCGCGCAGTGCCATCCGGACCTGGCCCATGAAGGCCGCGGCTTCGACGTCGTGGCCCTGGACGTCGCCGATGGAGAAGGCGAGCGCGCCCTCCGGCAGCCGGAAGCCGTCGTACCAGTCGCCGCCGATGTCCAGCCCGCGCCGGGCGGGCTGGTAACGGGCGGCGGTACGCAGGCCCGGCACGGCCGGCAGGGAGGCGGGCAGCATCTCGCGCTGCAGCGCCTCGGCCAGCTCCAGGCGGGCACGATTGAGCTCCGCGCCTTCCCGCGCCTGGGCCGTGAGCCGCCCGAGCGTGTTCAGGAGATCGTCGGCACTCGCCGACCGCGGGTGACGACGAGGGGTCATGGGCTGCTCCGAAAGACGTCCTTCCCCATCGTATTCCGCAGCCCGCACCGCCGCTCGGCCGCCGGCGGGGACCCCGCCGGGAGCCCCGCGCCGGGGCCGGCCGGGGCCCGGCGCCTGCTGGACCCGAAGTACGGGGCTAGAACAGCCCCTCCGGCTCCGCCCCGGCCCGGCCGCCCGACTCGAAGGCCAGCAGGCGCACCTTGCGCTCCAGGCCGCCGCCGTAGCCCGTCATGGCGCCCGACGCCCCGATCACCCGGTGGCAGGGGACGATGATGCCGATCGGGTTCTTGCCGTTGGCCAGGCCCACCGCCCGGGAGGCGCCCGGCTTGCCCAGCTCGGCGGCGAGCCTGCCGTACGACCAGGTCTCGCCGTAGGGGATGCGGACCAGCTGTGCCCAGACGCTGCGCTGGAACTCCGTGCCCTCCAGGCGCAGCGGCAGGTCGAAGCCGGTCCGCTCGCCCGCGAAGTACGCGGCCAGCTGCCGCGCCACCTCGGGGAAGGGCTCCTCCTCCACCGCCACGCGCTCGCCGAAGGACTCCTCCGGCGGGCGGTGCCGCTGCCCGGTCATGTACAGGCCGCAGAGGACGCCGTCGGTGGCGACCAGGGTGAGCGGGCCGTACGGGCTGTCGACCACGGTGTGCTGCTTCTCCGGGGTGCTCATCTCGCGTGTCCTCACAAACGTCTCAGGCATCTCGAACGCCGTAAACATCGCCAATACGTCCTTAGGTCCTTACGCCCCTACGTCCTACGCGGGCAGCTGGTTGATCGGGTGGGAGTCGGTCGCCCACAGGTACTGAATGGCGTACGCCCGCCACGGCCGCCAGGCCGCCGCCCGCGCGGTCAGCGCCGCCGGCGAGGACGGCAGGCCGAGCCCCTGCGCCGCCCGCCGCACCCCCAGGTCCGAGGGCAGGAAGGCGTCCGGGTCGCCGAGCGCCCGCATGACGATCACCTCCGTGGTCCACGGCCCGAACCCGGGCAGCGCGCCCAGCTGTGCCCGCGCCGCCTCCCAGTCGCTGTCGATGCCCAGCGGCAGCGAGCCGTCGGCCAGCGCCTCCACGAGCGTGGTCAGCGTGGTACGCCGGCTGCGCGGCAGCGCCAGGGCCTCCGGGTCCAGCGCGGCCAGGGCCTGGGGGGAGGGGAAGAGGTGGGTCAGGCCGCCGTCCGGGTCGGGGTCCGCCACGGGCTCGCCGTGCGCCGTGACCAGCCGTGCGGCGTGCGTACGGGCGGCCGCCGTGGACACCTGCTGGCCGAGCACCGCGCGTACGGCGAACTCGGCGGCGTCCACCGTACGCGGCACCCGGCGCCCCGGGGCCTTGCCCACGACGGGCGCGAGCAGCGGGTCGCCGGCCAGCTGTTCGTCCACGGCCTGCGGGTCGGCGTCCAGGTCGAGCATCCACCGGCAGCGGCTGATCGCGATGGTGAGGTCGCGCAGGTCGGTCAGGGCCAGCTGGCAGCCGATGTGGTCCGGCTGCGGGGTCAGCGCCACGACCCCGGTGCCGTAGGGCAGCCGCAGGGTCCGGCGGTAGGCGCCGCCGCGCCACTCCTCGACACCGGGCACGGCCGTCGCGGCGAGGTGGCCGAAGAGGTTGTCCGGATTGAGCGGGGCGCGGAAGGGCAGCCGCAGGGACAGCACGCCGGGGGTGCGGGGCTCGCCGCCGCGCCGGGCGCAGCGGCTGCGGGAGCGCAGCTCGCTGGGGGAGAGGGCGAAGACCTCGCGGACGGTGTCGTTGAAGGTGCGGATGGAGGAGAACCCGGCCGCGAAGGCCACGTCCGCCATCGGCAGGTCGGAGGTCTCGATCAGCAGTCGCGCGGTCTGGGCGCGCTGCGCCCGGGCCAGGGCCAGGGGTCCGGCGCCGAGCTCTGCGCTCAGCTGGCGCTCCACCTGCCGGGTGGAGTATCCGAGGCGGGCGGCGAGGCCCGGGACGCCCTCGCGGTCGACGACCCCGTCGCGGATCAGGCGCATGGCCCGGGCGACCGCATCGGCCCGGGCGTTCCACTCCGGCGATCCGGGGCTGGTGTCGGGGCGGCACCGCTTGCACGCCCGGAACCCCGCCTGCTGGCAGGCGGCCGCGCTGGGCAGGAAGGTCATGTTCTCGACCTTGGGCGGCACGGCGGGGCAGCTGGGGCGGCAGTAGATCCCGGTGGTGCGGACGGCGGTGAAGAACCAGCCGTCGAAGCGGGCGTCCTTCGACTGCACGGCCCTGACGCAGCGCTCGGTGTCGGTGTACATGGCTCCAGCATCCGGGGTGCGTACGGACGGGGCTGGCGGTTTTCCGACATCAAGCGTACGCGGGCTCCGCCCTGCCCCGGCCCCCTCCGAACCCCCTTCGAGCCCGGGGCCCCCGCCCTGCCCCGGCCCCCTCCGAACCCCTTCGAGCCCGGCCCCCGGCGCGCATGCGGAAGGCCCCGACCGCCTCAAGGGCGGCCGGGGCCTTCGTACGACGTGACGCGCGCGGGGCTACTGCTGGACCTGGGCCCGGGCCTCGCGGCGGTTGTGGCGGATGGTGTTGACCCGCCGGGTGGTGGCGAACAGCGGGATGGTCGCCGCCAGCACGATCTGCAGGGCGCAGCCGGTCTGGAGCAGCAGCTGGCCGCCCGGGGCGTCGAAGGCCCAGGCCGCCAGCAGGCCCATCGCACCGACGATCCAGCTGAGCATCGCCGCCGCGAGGATGCCCCGCGGCTTGGGGTACTCGACCCGGCTGACCATGAGCCAGGCCACGCCGATGATCGCCAGCAGGGTCGGCACGAACGGCAGCTCCAGCAGCACGATGGAGACCACCGTGAGCGCGCCGAAGGGGCTCGGCATGCCCTGGAACATGCCGTCCTTCATCGTCACGCAGCTGAATCTCGCGAGCCGCAGGACCACCGCGAGCAGCACCACGATCGCCGCCAGCGCCGACACCTTCTGGTGCGCGTCGTCGGCGACCATGCCGTAGACGAGCACGAAGTACGCCGGTGCCAGGCCGAAGCTGATCAGGTCCGAGAGGTTGTCCAGCTCGGCGCCCATCGGCGAGCTGCGCAGCTTGCGCGCCACCAGCCCGTCGCAGAGGTCGAAGACCGCGGCGAGGAGCATCAGTATGACGGCGGTCGCGGCGCTGTGCCGCGCCATGCCCGTCTCGTTGCTGCCGGTGAGGTGCGGGATGAGGATTCCGGTGGTCGTGAAGTAGACCGCCATGAATCCGCAGGTCGCGTTGCCGAGGGTGAGGGTGTCCGCTATCGACAGCCGCAGCGACAGCGGCATCTCCTCGCCGTCGGCCTCCTCCTCCGGGGCCTCCGGAACCCAGTCGGTGCGTGATCCGGGATCAGTCACGGTCAATTCGAGTCACCCCCGCGGTGGTGGCCTGACCGACCTCGACCGCGACCTCGACACCCTCCGGAAGGTAGATGTCGACGCGCGAACCGAAGCGGATCAGGCCGATGCGGTCACCCTGCTCGACCTTCGTGCCGGCCGGCACGTAGGGGACGATGCGGCGGGCGACGGCGCCGGCGATCTGCACCATCTCGATGTCGCCGAGCTCGGTGTCGAAGTGCCAGACAACGCGCTCGTTGTTCTCGCTCTCCTTGTTGAACGCCGGGACGAACCCGCCGGGGATGTGCTCCACGGACGTCACCGTGCCCGCGAGGGGCGCGCGGTTGACGTGGACGTTCAGCGGGCTCATGAAGATCGCGACCCGGGTCCGGCCGTCCTTCCACGGCATGATGCTCTGCACCACACCGTCGGCGGGCGAGATGACCCGGCCCTGAGCGATCTCGCGCTCGGGGTCGCGGAAGAACCACAGCATGCCCGCCGCGAGAGCGGTGGTGGGCACGGCCACCGCGGCCCAGCGTCCGGACTTGCGGGCCCGGGTGAGGCTGAGAGCCGCGGTGGCGACGGTCGGCAGAAGCCACGGCGATGCTCCGCGTGCGATACGTCCGCCGCGGAAGCCGACGCGAGGTGCAGAGGTTTGGCTGTGGGGCATGGATGACCTTCGTAGCGGGTGATTGCCGCGCCGCAAACAGGGGGACGGGACGGCGGCTTTACTGGAATGCTATCGGTTGCGCGCAACAACTGGGCAAGCCAGAAGCCGAGTCGGTGGCCGAAACACGGTGACTGGATGTGACCGTTCTGACGCGGATTTGGCGGCAATCCCGTTCAAAAGGGATGTTCAGCCCTGGATCCGGTACTCCTCGAGCAGGCGGCGCCCAATGATCATTTTCTGGATCTCGGCGGTCCCTTCACCGATCAGCAGCATCGGCGCCTCCCGGTAGAGCCGCTCGATCTCGTACTCCTTCGAGAACCCGTATCCGCCGTGGATGCGGAACGCGTCCTCCACAACCTCCTTGCAGTACTCGGAGGCGAGGTACTTCGCCATCCCTGCTTCGAGGTCGTTTCGTTCCCCGGAGTCCTTTTTGCGTGCTGCGTTGACCATCATGGCATGAGCCGCCTCGACCTTGGTAGCCATCTCGGCCAGCTTGAACTGGATGGCCTGGTGCTGGGCGATCGGCTTGCCGAAGGTCTGGCGCTGCTGCGCGTACGAGACGCCCAGCTCGAACGCACGCTGGGCGACACCGCAGCCACGCGCCGCCACGTTGACGCGGCCGACCTCGACGCCGTCCATCATTTGGTAAAACCCTCGGCCGGTGACCCCGCCGAGGACCCGATTGGCCGGAATGCGCAGTCCGTCCATGATCAGCTCGGTGGTGTCGACGCCCTTGTAGCCCATCTTGTCGATCTTGCCCGGGATCGTCAGGCCGGGGCGGACCTCGCCGAAGCCGGGCTCCTTCTCCACCAGGAAGGTGGTCATCGACTTGTGCGGGGCCGTGCCCTCGGGGTGGCCTTCGTCACTCCGGACCAGAACGGCCACCAGCGTGGACGAGCCGCCGTTGGTCAGCCACATCTTCTGGCCGTTGAGGACGTACTCGTCGCCCTCCTTGACCGCCTTGGACGAGATGGCCGACACGTCGGAGCCGAGGGCCGGCTCGGACATCGAGAACGCGCCGCGGACCTCGCCCAGCGCCATGCGGGGCAGGAAGTAGTCCTTCTGCTCCTGCGTGCCGTGCTGCTTGAGCATGTACGCGACGATGAAGTGCGTGTTGATGATGCCCGAGACGGACATCCAGCCGCGCGCTATCTCCTCCACGCACAGCGCGTAGGTGAGCAGCGACTCACCGAGACCGCCGTACTCCTCGGGGATCATCAGGCCGAAGACCCCGAGCTCCTTGAGCCCGTCCACGATCTGCTGCGGGTACTCGTCGCGGTGCTCCAGCTCGGTCGCGACCGGGATGATCTCCTTGTCCACGAAATCGCGGACGGTCTTGAGGATCTCCTGCTGGACCTCGGTCAGCCCGGCGGTCTGGGCGAGTCGTGCCATGACTACTTCTCCTGCGTCTTCAGCTCCGGGCGGCCGGGCTGCTCGCCGCCGCGCTCCTTGATGTACGTCTCGGTCGGGACCATCACCTTGCGCCGGAAGACGCAGACGAGGGTGCCGTCCTGCTTGTAGCCCTTGGTCTCCACGTACACGATGCCGCGGTCGCTCTTGGACTTCGAGGGGGTCTTGTCCAGGACCGTGGTCTCGCCGTAGATCGTGTCGCCGTGGAAGGTCGGCGCCACGTGCCGCAGCGACTCGATCTCCAGGTTGGCGATCGCCTTGCCGGAGACGTCCGGCACGGACATGCCGAGCAGCAGGGAGTAGATGTAGTTGCCCACGACCACGTTCTTGCCGAAGTCCGTCGTCTTCTCGGCGTAGTTCGTGTCCATGTGGAGCGGGTGGTGGTTCATGGTGAGGAGGCAGAAGAGGTGGTCGTCGTACTCCGTGACCGTCTTCCCGGGCCAGTGCTTGTAGACCGCCCCGACCTCGAACTCCTCGTACGTGCGTCCGAACTGCATGGTCAGGCCTCCGGGATCTCGAACTTGCTGGTGCGCTGCATGCCGGCGGCCCGGCCCTTGCCGGAGATGACCAGTGCCATCTTGCGGCTGGCCTCGTCGATCATCTCGTCGCCGAGCATCGCCGAGCCCTTCTTGCCGCCCGCCTCGGACGTGTAGTAGTCGTACGCGTCCAGGATCAGCTCGGCGTGGTCGTAGTCCTCCTGCGAGGGCGAGAAGATCTCGTTCGCCGCGGCGACCTGGTCCGGGTGCAGCACCCACTTGCCGTCGAACCCGAGGGCGGCGGCGCGCTGAGCGACCGCCTTGTACCCCTCCTGGTTGCGGATCTGCAGGTAGGGGCCGTCGATCGCCTGCAGGTTGTTCGCGCGGGCGGCCATCAGGATGCTCATCAGGATGTAGTGGTACGCGTCCGCCGGGTAGCCGGGCGGCTGCTCGCCCACGACCAGCGACTTCATGTTGATCGAGGCCATGAAGTCGGCCGGGCCGAAGATGATCGTCTCCACGCGCGGCGAGGCCTGGGCGATCGCGTTGACGTTGTTGAGGCCCTGCGCGTTCTCGATCTGCGCCTCGATACCGATCTTGCCGACCTCGAAGCCCATCGTCTTCTCGATCTGGGTCAGCAGGAGGTCGAGCGCCACGATCTGCTCGGCGTTCTGCACCTTCGGCAGCATGATGCAGTCCAGGTTCTGGCCCGCACCCTCGACGACGGTCACCACGTCCCGGTAGGTCCAGTGGGTGGTCCAGTCGTTGACGCGCACCACGCGGGTCTTGCCGGTCCAGTCGCCCTCGTTCAGGAACTTGACGATGGTGTGCCGGGCCTCCGGCTTGGCCAGCGGCGCGCAGGCGTCCTCCAGGTCCAGGAAGACCTGGTCGGCCGGCAGGCCCTGGGCCTTCTCCAGGAACCGGGGGTTGGAGCCGGGCACCGCGAGGCAGGAGCGGCGCGGGCGCAGGCGATTCACCTGTGCGGCAGGCGTGGTCATGCGGGGACCTCCGTGCTGATGAGGGGGTTGAGCTTGTTCGCTTTGCGGATCTCGTCGACGATACGGCCGATGATCTCCGTGATACCGAAGTCCTTCGGGGTGAAGACGGCGGCCACACCGGCGGCCTTCAGTTCCTCGGCGTCGGCATTCGGAATGATGCCGCCGACGATGACGGGCAGGTCGGCCGCCCCCGCCGCGCGGAGGCGTTCCAGCACGTCCGGCACGAGCGCGCTGTGCGAACCGGACAGGATGGACAGTCCCACGCAGTGCACGTCCTCGGCCAGTGCCGCCGACGAGATCTGCTCCGGAGTCAGCCGGATGCCCTGGTAGACCACCTCGAACCCGGCGTCGCGGGCCCGTACGGCGATCTGCTCGGCGCCGTTGGAGTGCCCGTCCAGCCCCGGCTTGCCGACCAGCAGGCGCAGCCGGCCGGTGCCGAGCTCCTCGGCGGTACGGGCCACCTTCTCGCGGACCTCGGCCAGCGGGGTGCCCGGCTCGGCAGTGACCGCGACCGGGGCGGAGGAGACGCCGGTCGGGGCGCGGAACTCGCCGAAGACCTCGCGCAGGGCGCTCGCCCACTCGCCGGTGGTGACACCGGCGCGGGCGCACTCCAGGGTGGCCTCCATCAGGTTCTCGGTCCCGGCCGCGGCCTCCATGAGCCGGTCCAGGGCCTGGCGGGCGGTCGGGAAGACGAACGGGTCGCCGCCCCCCTGCCGGTCGGAGGACTCCTGCCGCTCGGCCCGCCAGCGGCCGATGCGCTCGACCGTGAGCGCCTCCACCGCCGCGTCCACCGTCATGATGGCGCCGTCCAGGTCGGCGGTCAGCGGGTTGGGCTCGGTCTGCTGGAAGCAGTTCACGCCGACGATCTTGTCCTCGCCGGCCTCGATCCGGGCCCGCCGTTCGGCGTGCGAGGAGACCAGCTGCGACTTCAGGTAGCCGGACTCGACGGCGGCCATCGCCCCGCCCATCTCCTGGATCCGGTCGATCTCGGCCAGGCAGTCGGCGACCAGGGAGTCGACCTTGGCCTCGATGACGTGGGATCCCGCGAAGATGTCCTCGTACTCCAGCAGGTCGCTCTCGTGGGCGAGGACCTGCTGGATGCGCAGCGACCACTGCTGGTCCCAGGGGCGGGGCAGGCCGAGGGCCTCGTTCCAGGCGGGCAGCTGGACGGCGCGGGCGCGGGCGTCCTTGGAGAGGGTGACGGCCAGCATCTCCAGGACGATCCGCTGGACGTTGTTCTCCGGCTGGGCCTCGGTCAGCCCGAGCGAGTTGACCTGGACGCCGTACCGGAAGCGGCGCTGCTTGGCGTCCTCGATGCCGTAGCGCTCGCGGGTCACCTTGTCCCAGATGCGGCCGAAGGCGCGCATCTTGCACATCTCCTCGATGAACCGGACGCCCGCGTTCACGAAGAAGGAGATACGGGCGACCACCTCGCCGAACCGTTCCGGCGGGACCTGCCCGGAGTCGCGGACCGAGTCCAGCACCGCGATCGCGGTGGACATGGCGTACGAGATCTCCTGGACCGGTGTGGCCCCCGCTTCCTGCAGGTGGTAGCTGCAGATGTTGATCGGGTTCCACTTCGGGATGTTGTTGACCGTGTACGCGATCATGTCGGTGGTCAGCCGGAGGGAGGGCCCCGGCGGGAAGACGTGCGTCCCGCGGGAGAGGTACTCCTTGACGATGTCGTTCTGGGTGGTGCCCTGGAGCTTGGAGATGTCCGCGCCCTGCTCCTCGGCGGCCACCTGGTAGAGCGCCAGCAGCCACATGGCGGTGGCGTTGATCGTCATCGAGGTGTTCATCTGCTCCAGGGGGATGTCCTGGAACAGCCGCCGCATGTCGCCCAGGTGGGAGACCGGGACCCCGACCCGGCCGACCTCGCCGCGGGCGAGGATGTGGTCGGGGTCGTAGCCGGTCTGCGTCGGCAGGTCGAACGCGACCGACAGGCCGGTCTGGCCCTTGGCGAGGTTGCGGCGGTACAGCTCGTTGGACGCCTCGGCCGTGGAGTGGCCGGCGTACGTCCGCATGAGCCACGGACGGTCCTTCTGGCGCTCTGTCATCTCAGGCGTTCCCTTTGGCCCTCAGACGGATCTCAGCGGATCTCAGCGGATCTCAGATGTTCCGACTGCTTGGATTGGTCCGCTCCGCTACGCGTCGCGGAAGCGGTTGATGGCGTCGATGTGCTGCGCGCGCAGCTCCTGGTCGCGCACGCCCAGGCCCTCCTCGGGGGCGAGCGCGAGGACGCCGACCTTGCCCTGGTGGAGGTTGCGGTGGACGTCGTACGCGGCCTGGCCGGTCTCCTCCAGGGAGTAGACCTTCGACAGGGTGGGGTGGATCTTGCCCTTGGCGACGAGGCGGTTGGCCTCCCAGGCCTCGCGGTAGTTGGCGAAGTGCGAGCCGACGATCCGCTTCAGCGACATCCACAGGTAGCGGTTGTCGTACTCGTGGTTGTAGCCCGAGGTCGAGGCGCAGGTGACGATCGTGCCGCCCTTGCGGGTGACGTAGACCGAGGCTCCGAAGGTCTCCCGGCCCGGGTGCTCGAAGACGATGTCGACGTCCTCGCCGCCGGTCAGCTCGCGGATCTTCGCGCCGAAGCGCTTCCACTCGCGCGGGTCCTGGGTCTGCTCGTCCTTCCAGAACCTGTAGCCCTCGGCGTTGCGGTCGATGACCGCCTCGGCGCCCATCTTCCGGCAGATCTCCGCCTTCTCCGGGGAGGAGACGACGCAGATCGGGTTGGCGCCGCCGGCCAGCGCGAACTGGGTGGCGTACGAGCCGAGGCCGCCGCTGGCGCCCCAGATCAGGACGTTGTCGCCCTGCTTCATGCCGGCGCCGTTGCGGGAGACCAGCTGGCGGTAGGCGGTGGAGTTCACCAGGCCGGGGGCGGCGGCCTCCTCCCAGGTGAGGTGCTTCGGCTTCGGCATCAGCTGGTTGGACTTGACCAGGGCGATCTCGGCGAGGCCGCCGAAGTTGGTCTCGAAGCCCCAGATGCGCTGCTCGGGGTCGAGCATGGTGTCGTTGTGGCCGTCCGAGGACTCCAGCTCGACGGAGAGGCAGTGCGCGACGACCTCGTCACCGGGCTTCCAGGCGTTCACGCCAGGGCCGGTGCGCAGGACGACGCCCGCGAGGTCGGAGCCGATGATGTGGTACGGCAGGTCGTGGCGCTTGGTGAGCTCCGACAGCCGGCCGTAGCGCTCCAGGAAGCCGAAGGTGGACATCGGCTCGAAGATCGAGGACCACACCGAGTTGTAGTTGACCGAGGAAGCCATCACGGCCACCAGAGCCTCGCCCGGGCCGAGTTCCGGCACCGGGACCTGGTCGAGGTGGAGGGACTTGCGGGGGTCCTTGTCGCGGCTGCTCTGTCCCGCGAACATCTCCTGCTCGTCCTTGTGCACGGTGATCGCGCGGTAGGACTCGGGCAGCGGGAGGGCCGCGAAGTCTTCGGCCGTTGCGGCCTCCGACTGGATCGCGTCGAGGATGTGCTTCACGGTGATGCCTCCTGAGGGCACCCCCGGACGGAGTCTGGGGGTAGCGCGTACGAGGGATGCGCGCCGGGGATCGCTTGAGGGTGTGGGTGAGCCGTCGGTTCGGCGGTGCGGTGGTGCTCGGCGGCGCCTGTGGTGCGGCGCGGAGGGTGCCTGTGACGCAGGCGTCCGGGGCGCGTTCCTGCCCTGTGCTGGGCGTGGACCGCGGGGACATCCGGACGACCTCAACGTATGGCACCCCGTGTCACTCGGCAAGGCACTGCGTGCCAAAAATTTCTCTCATTTGCCGATTGACCTGCGCAGATGAGCGATGATCGATCAGAGTTACCGGCGAGTAGGGGCAACCTGGACAAACGACAGCGGCCGCACCCGGGATCGGGTGCGGCCGCTGTGACCGCTGTTACAGAAGTCGCGCGAGGGGCCGGAGCAGCCCTCCTCGCTACGTGATCTTCAGAGCCTCACGTTGTTCATGAGCCTCACGTGTTCATGAGCCTCACTTGTTCTTCAGTGCTTCCTCGATGGTCCGCATGACCTCGTCGAGCGGGGCGTCGGTGTGCGCCACCGCCACGAGCACCTCCCCCTCGGTCCGCGCCCGGGCCGCCGGGGCCTGCCCCGCGCCCAGCGTCCGCCCGGCCCCGATCCCCGTCCCGAAGGTCTTGCGCACGATCGCGAAGGCGTGGTCCAGCTCCGCCTCCACGTCCCCCTTGCCGCCCGCCCGCAGCCAGCGCCGCAGCACGTGGTTGTGGGCCGTGACCACGGCCGAGGCGGCCACCTCGGCCAGCAGCGGGTCGTCGTTGCCGTCGTGGTGGTCCTGCTCGTCGAAGTGGGCCAGCAGGTAGCGGGTGAACAGCCGCTCGTAGCGGGCCACCGAGGCGATCTCCCGCTCCCGCAGCGCCGGCACCTCGCGGGTCAGCCGGTAGCGCTCCACCGACACCGCCGGAGAGGCCGCGTACATCTTCATGACCTCCTTGATCCCGCGGCACACGGTGTCGAGCGGGTGCTCGTGCGCAGGGGCCGCGTCCAGCACGGCCTCGGCCCGGATCAAGGTGTCGTCGTGGTCGGGGAAGATCGCCTCTTCCTTGGAGCGGAAGTGGCGGAAGAAGGTCCGGCGGGCCACCCCGGCCATCGCGGCGATCTCGTCGACCGTTGTCGCCTCGTACCCCTTGGTCGCGAACAGCTCCATCGCGGCCGAGGCGAGCTCCCGGCGCATCTTCAGACGCTGGGCGGCCGCCCGGGAGCCGGCGGCGCTCTCCGGGGCGTCGGAGGACGCCGTGGCGGCGCGGGTCGAGGTCTTGGCGGGCTGGGACATAGTGCGAACGTACTGCATGCGCGCCGGGGTGCGCGCCCGAGGGCCCGCAGGGCCCGAAGGGTGGGACGGATGCGGGGGAGGGCCCGCACTGGGCTCGGGAGGGTATGTCCGCCGTGAGGGTCCGGCAGACCCGAGCAGCCCTCCCCACGCATCCGGCTCGTGGGCCCGCGGCTTACCGCCGGGCGTACTCACGGAATCCGCGACCGCTCTTGCGGCCCAGGCAGCCCGCCGCCACCAGGTGCTCCAGCAGCGGGGAGGGGGCCAGGCCCGGGTCGCGGAACTCCTTGTGCAGGACCTTCTCGATGGCCAGCGAGACGTCCAGGCCGACCACGTCGAGCAGCTCGAAGGGCCCCATCGGGTAGCCGCCGCCCAGCTTCATCGCCGTGTCGATGTCGTCCAGCGAGGCGTAGTGGCCCTCGACCATCTTGATCGCGTTGTTCAGGTACGGGAACAGCAGCGCGTTCACGATGAAGCCGGCCCGGTCGCCGCAGTCCACCGGGTGCTTGCGGATGCGGGTGCACACCTCGCGGACCGTGGCGTGGACGTCGTCGGCGGTCAGGACCGTGCGGACCACCTCGACCAGCTTCATCGCCGGCGCCGGGTTGAAGAAGTGCATCCCGATCACGTCCTGCGGACGCGAGGTCGCCCGGGCGCAGGCCACGACCGGCAGCGAGCTCGTCGTGGTGGCCAGCACCGCGCCCGGCTTGCAGACCTTGTCCAGCGTCTGGAACAGCTCCTGCTTGACCGCCAGGTCCTCGGCCACCGCCTCCACGGCCAGGTCGACCTCGGCGAAGGCGTCCAGCGAGCCGGCCGGGGTGATCCGGGCCAGGGTCTGCTCGGCGGCCTCCTCGGCCAGCCGGCCCTTGGCCACGGCCCGGCCCAGGGACTTGCCGATCGCCGCCTTGGCGGCCTCGGCCTTCTCCTGGCTGCGGGCGGCGAGCACCACGTCGAAGCCCGCCTGCGCGAAGACCTGCGCGATGCCGCCGGCCATCGTGCCCGAGCCGGCCACGCCGACCGAGGACACCGGCCGGCCCTCGCCGACCAGGGCGCCGCCGGCGCCGGTCAGGGCGTCGGACACCACCACGGCGCTGCCGGGCGCCTCGTACGTGTAGAAACCGCGCCCCGCCTTGCGCCCGGTCAGGCCGGCCTCGGCGAGGTGGCCCAGGATCGGGGCCGGGGCGTGCAGCCGGTCGCCGGAGGCGGCGTACATGGCCTCCAGGACGGTGCGGGCGGTGTCCACGCCGATCAGGTCGAGCAGCGCCAGCGGGCCCATGGGCAGGCCGCAGCCGAGCTTCATCGCCGCGTCGATGTCCTCGCGGGAGGCGTAGCGCGACTCGTACATGGCGGCGGCCTGGTTCAGGTAGCCGAAGAGCAGCCCGTCGGCGACGAAGCCCGGGCGGTCGCCGACCGCGACCGGCTCCTTGCCCAGGTCCTTCGCCAGGGCCGTGACCGCCTCGACGGCGGTCGGCGCGGTCAGCACCGAGGAGACGACCTCGACCAGCTTCATGGCCGGCGCCGGGTTGAAGAAGTGCAGGCCCAGCACCCGCTCCGGGTGCCGCGACTCGGCGGCCAGGCGGGTCACGGACAGGGCGTTGGTGCCCGTCGCCAGGACGGTGTCCGGCCGGACGATCGCGTCGAGGGCGGCGAAGACCTGGCTCTTGAGCGCGTAGTCCTCCGGCACGACCTCGATCACCAGGTCGGCGTGGACGGCGGCCTGCAGGTCGGTGAAGGTGCGGAAGCGGGAGAGCACGTCCGCGCGCTCCTGCTCGGTGAGGCGCTCCTTGGCGACGGCGCGGGCGGTGGCGGCCTCCAGGGCGGCGACGGCGGTCCGGGCGGCGGACTCGCTGATGTCGATGCCGATGACCTCGCGGCCGGCGCGGGTGAGGACCTCGGCGATGCCGGTGCCCATCGTGCCGAGGCCGACGACGGCAATGGTCTGGAGGGTGGGCTGGGTGGACTGACGGTCCATCGCGGGACTCCGGTGGAATGAGGGTGACGACTACGAGAGGGCGGCGCGGCGGAACGGCGCGCGCGAGGGCCGGGTACGGCGAACGGGATGCACAGGTCCGTGCGTCTGCACACGGCGGGGCGTACGGGCGCGACGGAAAACACGTGGCGTCGCGTACGAAGGCGCAGCGGCGGGGCGTGCCCGCTGCGGGATAACGGCGAAACGGCGAAACGGCGTGAAACGGGCTTTCGAACCCGCGTCGAACAGACGTCGCGCAGGTGTCGAATGCGGCGGGCCCTGTCCCGGGGCGCACGCCGTGCAGCTGTGCCGAACCGATGAACTCAAGTGCGGCTGCGTCACCAGGCCGCGCTTGCATCCCGAGATTAACCGGTCGGTAACTCCTTGGCCAGAGCACGGGAGATGTGAGTTGCGCCGCTATCGTGTGGCGCGTGGATGTCCTTTCGCGGCTGCGGGCCGAGGCGGCGGGTTCACCCGGGTACGAGGCCCAGTACGAGGCCCTGCTCACCGCCGGACCGGACGGCCTCGCGGCGGCCCTGTCGGCCGCCGGCCGGCCGCTGTGGGCGCGGGAGCTGGCCGCCTACCGGCTGGGCCTGGCCGCGGACCCCCGCGCCTTCGAACCGCTCGTGCTCCTGCTGAACCACCGCGACCCGCCCCGCTGTGCGGCCGCCGCCGAGGCGCTGGCCGCGCTGGGCGACCCGCGTACCGCCAGGGCGGCCGCCGCCCTGGCCACCAACGAACTGCGCGTGGCCTACGCCCTGGAGCCGGTCCGGCTGCTGGTGGCGCTGCGCGCGCCGGAGTCCGTGCCGGCCCTGGTCACCACCCTGTCCCGGCGGCTCTCCCCGCACGACCCGTACTGGCGGGTGGCCCTGGCGTGCGTCGAGGGCCTGGGCGCCCTGGGCGACGCCCGGGCCCGGGAGGTCCTCACCCGGGCCCAGGCCCACCCGCGCCTGGCGGTGGCGGCGACCCGGGCGCTGAAGGCGCTGACGTAGACGGAGCCGGTACGGAGCCGGTCCGCCAGGGGCCGGCGCCTTCAGCCGGGCGCCGGCCGTCCAGAAGGGTCAGCCGCCCAGAGAGGGGTCGGCCGTCCAGAGGGGTCGGCCGGCCAGAAGGGTCAGCTGCCAGAGGGGTCAGCCGCCCAGAGGGGTCAGCGACGGAAGCCGAGCAGGCCGTGCAGGGCCGCGCCGCCCGCCGTGGAGGGCACCACCCGGGTCGCGGTCGTCGGCTTCGGCTCCGCCATCGCCGCACAGGTCGCGTCCGCCGCCGTACCGGACGTCAGGTACGCCGCCACCTTCTCGTCCAGGCACTTGTTGCCGCTCAGCGAGATCCCGTGGTTGCCGCCGCCCTGCTCGACCACCAGCGCCGACCCCGCCAGCCGCGCCTTCATGCTCAGCGCGCCCTCGTACGGCGTGGCCGCGTCCTCCGTCGCCTGCAGGAGCAGGGCCGGCGGCAGCGCCACGTTGGTGACGTCCGGCGCCTGGAGGGCCTCGGTCGGCCAGAACGCGCACGGCGCGTTGTACCAGGCGTTGTTCCAGGTCATGAACGGCGCCTTGGCGTGCGTGCGCCACATGTCCGTGCGCCACACGTTCCAGTCCTTCGGCCAGGCCGAGTCCCGGCACTGCACCGCGCTGTACGCCGTGTAGCTGTTGCCGGCCGAGGGCTCCACCGCCCCGAACCGCTCGTACGCCGCCACCAGCGGCTTGGGGTCGCCCTTCACCTCGTACGCCGCGAACGCGTCCGCCAGGTGCGGCCAGTAGCCGTTGTAGTAGCCGCCCGGCATGTAGGTGTCCTCCAGCTCCGACGGGCCCACCTTGCCGCCCGCCGGGGTCTGCCGCAGCGCGTCGCGCATCGCGTACCAGCGCGACTCGACCTGCGCGGGGTCGTCGCCCAGCCGGTAGGTCTCGTCGTGCCGGGCCACCCAGGCCATGAACGCCTTGTGGCGCGCGTCGAAGGCCAGGTCCTGCGCCAGGTTGTCCTCGTACCAGACCCCGGCCGGGTCCACGACCGAGTCCAGGACCAGCCGGTGCACCCGGTCCGGGTGCAGCTTGGCGTACACCGCGCCGAGGTAGGTGCCGTACGAGTAGCCGAAGTAGCTGACCTTCGGTGCGCCGAGGGCCTGGCGCAGCAGCTCGATGTCCCGGGCGGCGCTGACGGTGCCCACGTGCGGCAGGACGTCGGCGTGCTTGCTCGCGCACGCCTGTGCGAAGCCGCGCACCCGGTCCAGGTTGGCCTGCTCGTCGGCCGGGGTGAGGGGTACGGAGTCCGGCCGGACGGGCGTGAAGTGGCCGTTGCCGCAGTCCAGGGCCGGCTCGCTCCTGCCGACGCCGCGCGGGTCGAAGCCGATCACGTCGTACTGCGCGGCCACCGCCTTGGGCAGGGCGGAGGCGATGTAGCCGGCCAGGGCGCGCCCGCTGCCGCCGGGTCCGCCGGGGTTGACCAGCAGGGGCCCCTGGGACGTGGCGCCGGTGTGCGGGACCCGGGTCAGGGCGAGGGTGACCTTCCTGCCGTCCGGCCGGTCGTGGTCGAGGGGGACCGCGAGGGAGGCGCACTGGAGCGTGGGGTAGCGCGGGGTCGCACACTTCGTCCAGCGCAGCGCGGCGGCAGCCCGGCCGCCGTCCGGGCCCGCGGCCGCGGCGGTGGTCGTGACCGGGCCCGCGAGGGCGGTGGCGACGGTGGCGATCGAGAGCAGGACAGCGGCGCGTTTCTTCACGAGGGCCTCCCAGCCGATGGTTCTGGCCGGAATCGTCCCGGAAGTCACGGCGGAAGGCGTCGATTGTGCCGCCTTTTGGCCCGATGTGATGATGTTTCAGCGGCCGGTCAGCGGCCGGTCAGCGGCCGGTCGGCGGCCGGTCGGCGGTCGGTCAGCGGCCGCTCGGCGGCCCGGTCGGCGTTCGGTCGGCCGCGGTCACAGCAGCGTCAGCTGCGTGGGCCCGGCCGCCGCCGGCCCGTGCGGCTCTGCGGCGTGGTCCGCCGCCGCCCCGGGCGGAGTGGTCCGCCGGGCTGCCCCGCGCCGGGCCGGGCCGATCCCGTACGCGTCGGCCAGCTCGTGCACCTGGCGGGTGATCTGCCGCTGGTACCAGGTCGGGGCGTAGGAGCCGCCGGCGTACATCCGCTCGTACCGCTCCACGAGCGCCGGGTGGTGCGCGGCCAGCCACGCCATGAACCATTCGCGCGCCCCCGGCCGCAGGTGCAGCACCAGCGGGGTCACCGAGGTGGCACCCGACTTCGCGACGGCCTTCACGGTGGCGCGCAGCTGCTCGGGGGAGTCGCCGAGGAAGGGGATCACGGGGGCCATCAGCACCCCGCAGTCGATGCCCTGGCCGGTGAGGGTGCGTACGACGTCCAGCCGGCGCGCGGGCGACGGGGTGCCGGGCTCCACGGTGCGCCACAGCTCCTGGTCGGTGAAGCCGACGGAGACCGAGATGCCGACGTCGGTGACCTCGGCCGCCTGCCGCAGCAGGTCCAGGTCGCGCAGGATCAGCGTGCCCTTGGTCAGGATCGAGAAGGGGTTGGCGTGGTCGCGCAGGGCCTCGATGATCCCGGGCATGAGGCGGTAGCGGCCCTCGGCACGCTGGTAGCAGTCCACGTTGGTGCCCATCGCGATGTGCGCGCCGGTCCAGCGCGGCCCGGCCAGCTCGCGGCGCAGCAGCTCCGGCGCGTTGGTCTTGACGACGATCTGGGTGTCGAAGCCGAGGCCGGTGTCCAGGTCGAGGTAGCTGTGCGTCTTGCGGGCGAAGCAGTACACGCAGGCGTGCGAGCAGCCGCGGTAGGGGTTCACGGTCCATTCGAACGGCATCCGCGAGGCCCCCGGCACCCGGTTGACGATCGACCGGGCGCGCACCTCGTGGAAGGTGATGCTGCGGAACTCCGGTGTGTCGAAGGTACGCGTGACCACGGCGTCGGCCCCGAACAGCGCGGCCGGCCCCGAGGAGCCGGCGGTCAGGTTGTCCCAGCGCATGGCGCCTCCCTCGGTAGTTCCCGGCCCGAGAATAGAACAAACGTTCCCATGATCGTGCGGCCAGGGGAACGCGCTGGTCAGCACCGCGGAGCGAGGGGAGCGGATTTGGGCGGCCGACCCGCCAGGTGGTTGGCTTGCCGCGACGAGCGTTTCACGACTGCTGGAGGAACAGGTATGGCGCAGGTCGAGGCCACCACGGAGCGGATCATCGCGGCCGACGCGGAGACGGTGTTCGACGCGCTGGCGGACTACACGGGTACCCGGGGCAAGCTGCTCCCCGAGCACTTCAGCGAGTACGAGGTGCGCGAGGGCGGCGACGGCGAGGGCAGCCTGGTCCACTGGAAGCTCCAGGCCACCAGCAAGCGCGTGCGCGACTGCCTGCTGGAGGTCACCGAGCCCAGCGACGGTCGCCTCGTGGAGAAGGACCGCAACTCCTCCATGGTCACCACCTGGACCGTCACCCCGGCCGGCGAGGGCAGGTCCAAGGCCGTCGTGACCACCGTCTGGAACGGCGCCGGCGGCATCGCCGGCTTCTTCGAGCGGACCTTCGCCCCCAAGGGCCTCGTCCGCATCTACGACGCCATCCTGGACAACCTGGCCCGGGAAGTCGGGGCCTGACAGCGGCTGTTGACCGCCGCCCGACGGTGGGGCCGCCGCCGCGGCCTCACCGGATCGGGTGGAATTCCCGGGCGCGCTGCGACACCGCCCGCCTGAGGGGCGCACCGGCGCGCGCACCCGTCCCGGAGGGCGTGCAGCGGCTAGGGTGGTAGGCCTGCGACCGACCCACGGGGGCCCGATGAAGATCCTCATCTCCGCCGACATGGAAGGCGCCACCGGAGTCACCTGGCCGGCCGACGTGCTGCCGGGGACTGCCCAGTGGGAACGCTGCCGCGCCCTGTTCACCTCCGACGTCAACGCCGCCGCCCTCGGCTTCTTCGACGGCGGGGCCGACGAGGTCCTCGTCAACGAGGCCCACTGGACCATGCGCAACCTGCTGCTGGAGCAGCTCGACGAGCGCATCCAGATGATCACCGGGCGGCACAAGAGCCTGTCGATGCTCGAAGGCGTCCAGCACGGCGACGTCGACGGCATCGCCTTCGTCGGCTACCACACCGGCGCCGGCGCCGAGGGCGTCCTCGCGCACACCTACCTCGCCAACTCCATCACCGGGGTCTGGCTGGACGGCGTACCCGCGAGCGAGGGCCACCTGAACGCCCACGTCGTCGCCGAGTACGGCGTACCCGTCGTCCTGGTCACCGGGGACGACCTCACCTGCCTCGACGCCGCGGGCTACGCGCCCGGCGCCCGGACCGTCGCCGTCAAGGACCACGTGTCCCGCTACGCCGCCCGTTGCCGCACCCCCGCACGCACCGCCGCCGACATCCGCTCCGCCGCCAAGGAGGCCGCGGGCCTCGCACAGCGCCACGAGCCCGTCCGCGGCGGGCCGTTCACCGTCGAGATCGAGTTCGACGCGGAGCACCTGGCGGCCGCGGCCACCGTCGTCCCGGGCGTACGGCGGGCGGCCGGCGCGCGCCGGGTCGCGTACAGCAGCGGGACGATGTACGAGGGGATCCGGACGTTCAAGGCGGTCACGACGATCGTCTCGTCGGCCGTGGAGGAGCAGTATGGCTGACATGACACCCCCCGTGGACGCGGCCGGTGCGGCCGACCAGGCCGGCGCGGCCGAGGCGTTCGACCCCGTCGACGCGGTCGCGCTCGACGAGGTCGTCGCGTTCACCTCCGAGTTGATCCGCATCGACACCACCAACCGCGGCGGCGGCGACTGCCGCGAGCGGCCGGCCGCCGAGTACGCCGCCGAGCGCCTGGCCGCGGCCGGCCTCGAACCCGTCCTGCTGGAGCGCACCCCGGGCCGCACCAACGTCGTGGCCCGCATCGCCGGCAGAGACCCGGCGGCCCCCGCCCTCCTGGTCCACGGCCATCTCGACGTGGTCCCGGCCGAGCCGGCCGAGTGGAGCGTCGCACCCTTCTCGGGCGAGGTCCGCGACGGAGTGGTCTGGGGCCGCGGGGCCGTGGACATGAAGAACATGGACGCGATGGTCCTGGCCGTCGTACGGGCGTGGGCGCGGGCCGCCCGGGCCGGCCACGACTGCCGCCCCCGGCGGGACATCGTGATCGCCTTCACCGCCGACGAGGAGGACAGCGCCGTCGACGGCTCCGGCTTCCTCGCCGACCGCCACCCGCACCTCTTCGACGGCTGCACCGAAGGCCTCAGCGAATCCGGCGCCTTCACCCTGCACACCGGGCCCGGCCGGGCCGTCTACCCGATCGCCGCCGGCGAGCGCGGGACCGCCTGGCTCAAGCTCACCGCCCACGGCACCACCGGGCACGGCTCCAAGCCGAACCCCGCCAACGCCGTCACCCGGCTCGCCGCCGCCGTCGCCCGGATCGGCGAGTACGAGTGGCCGGTCCGGCTCACCGACACCGTCGCCGCCTCGATCACCGAACTCGCGGCCCTGCAGGGGCTGTCCGTCGACCCGCGCTCGCGCACCTTCGACCTGGACACCGTACTCGGCAAGCTGGGCCCGGCCGCCGCCCTGGTCGAGGCGACCGTCCGCAACAGCGCCAACCCGACCATGCTCGACGCCGGGTACAAGCTCAACGTCATTCCCGGCCGGGCCACCGCCCACGTGGACGGGCGGGTCCTGCCCGGCGGCGAGGACGAGTTCGCCGCGACCCTCGACGAGCTGACCGGCCCGCACGTCGACTGGGAGTTCCACCACCGCGAGGTCGCCCTCGAAGCCCCCGTGGACGGCGCCACGTACGCCGCCCTGCGGGCAGCCGTCGAGCGCTTCGACCCGGCCGCGCAGGTGGTGCCGTTCTGCATGGCCGGCGGCACCGACGCCAAGCAGTTCTCCCGGCTCGGCATCACCGGCTACGGCTTCTCCCCGCTGAAGCTGCCGCCCGGCTTCGACTACTGGTCGCTCTTCCACGGCGTGGACGAGCGGGTGCCGGTCGAGGCCCTGCACTTCGGGGTACGCGTCCTCGACCACGCCCTGCGGACCCTGTGATGGTGCCCACCGGGCCGTACGGCACCTGGCCCTCGCCCATCGACGCGGCACTGGCCGCCTCCCTCGACGGGCGGCCCGAGTACGTGGGCACGGTGGGCGCCGAGGTGTGGTGGACCGAGCCCCGGCCCGCCGAGGGCGGCCGGCGCACGCTGGTGCGCCGCCGGGCGGAGGGCGGGCCGCCGGAGTCGGTACTGCCGGCGCCCTGGAACGTGCGCAGCCGGGTCACCGAGTACGGCGGCCGCCCCTGGGCCGGCGTCGAACGGTCGGGCGGGCAGGGCCCGTTGGTGGTCTTCGTGCACGGCGCCGACCAGCGGCTGTACGCCTACGAGCCGGACGCGGCCGACGGCCCCGGAGCGCCGGACGCGCCGGGCGCACCTGCTGCGGGTGCGGCGGGCGCATCTGCTGCGGGCGCATCTGCTGAGGGTGCAGTGGCCGCCCCGTCCGGCCCCGTCCCGTCCGGCGCGGGCCGGCCGCGGCCGCTGACCCCCGTCTCCCGCACCGGCGGCGGCCTGCGCTGGGTCGACCCGGTCGTGCACGGCACCGAGGTGTGGTGCGTGCTGGAGGAGTTCACCGGGCCCGCACCGACCGACGTACGGCGCGTGCTGGCCGCCGTACCGCTGGACGGGTCGGCCGCCGACGACCGCGACGCCGTACGCGAACTGACCGACGACCGGCACCGGTTCACCACCGGGCCGCGGCTCTCGCCCGACGGCAAGCACGCGGCATGGCTGGTGTGGGACCACCCGCGGATGCCCTGGGACGGCACCGAGCTCAAGGTGGCCGACGTGTCCCCCGACGGCCGGTTCGAGGAGGTCCGTACCGTGCTCGGCGGGCCCGAGGAGTCCGTCGCCCAGACCGAATGGGCGGCCGACGGCACCCTGCTCGCGGTCAGCGACCGCAGCGGCTGGTGGAACCCGTACCGGGTGGACCCCGAGGGCGTCGCCGCGCCGGTCAACCTGTGCCCGCGGGAGGAGGAGTTCGGCGGCCCGCTGTGGAAGACCGGACTGGGCTGGCTCGCCCCGCTGCCCGGCGTCCCGGCCGGCGGCGCGGGGGTGGGGTCGGGCCCGGTGGCCGTGCTGCACGGCCTGGGCGCCTCCGTGCTGGGGATACTGGACCCGGACACCGGCGATCTGGTCGACGTGTCCGGCCCCTGGACGGCCTGGCAGCCCACGCTCGCCGCACACGGATCGCGCGTCTACGGGGTGGCGGCCAGCCCGCGCAGCGGGTACGAGGTGGTCGAGCTGGACACCGCCACCGGGCGGGCCCGGGTGGTCGGGGCGCCGTGGAGCGGACGCGCGGGAGACCGCGTCGACCCCGCGTACTACCCGGAACCGCAGAGCCGCACCTTCCTCGGCCCGGACGACCGCGAGATCCACGCCCACGTCTACCCGCCGCACCACCCCGCCCGCCGGGCACCCGCCGAGGAGCTGCCCCCGTACGTGGTGTGGGCGCACGGCGGCCCCACCGACCACGTGCCGCCCGTACTCGACCTGGACATCGCGTACTTCACCTCGCGCGGCATCGGCGTGGTGGAGGTCAACTACGGCGGCTCGACCGGCTACGGCCGGGCCTACCGGGAGCGGCTGCGCGAACAGTGGGGCGTGGTGGACGTCGAGGACTGCGCGGCGGTGGCCCGCGCGCTGGCCGCCGAGGGCACCGCGGACCCCGCCCGGCTCGCCATCCGAGGCGGCAGCGCCGGCGGCTGGACCGCGGCGGCCTCGCTCGCGGCCACGGACCTCTACGCCTGCGGCACGATCATCTACCCGGTGCTGGACCTGCAGGGCTTCGCGGCCGAGACCCACGACCTGGAGTCCCGCTACGCCGAGGCCCTGGCCGGCCCGCCCGAGGCCCTCCCGGTGCGCTGCCGCGAACGCTCCCCGCTGTCGCGGGCCCACGGCGTGACCGCGCCCTTCGTCCTGCTCCAGGGGCTCGACGACGCGGTCTGCCCGCCGGCCCAGGCGGAGCGCTTCCTGGCGGCCCTGCGCGGCCGCTCGGTGCCGCACGCGTACGTCGCCTTCGAGGGGGAGGGCCACGGGTTCCGCCGGGCGGAGACGATGGTGCGTGCGCTGGAGGCGGAACTTGGCCTGTACGTCGAGGTGTTCGGCCTCGACCGGCCCGACGTGCCAAGGCTGCGGCTGCAGGCCTGAGCGCGGCGGTCGGGGCACCGTGTCCCCGGGGTTGCACCCCGGACCCTCCCCGGACTCCGCCCGGGGTCCCCAGCCCCTGTTCGGGGGGCGGCGCCCGCCGTGGCGGTCTTTCCGGTCCGTTGTGGCTGTTCGCGCAGTTCCTCGCGCCCCTGAGGGGGCGTGGTGTTGCCGTGCCGGCTCGTGTTCGGGGTCGCCAGCCCATGTTTGGGGGTGGCCGCTCGCCGTGGCGGTCCTGCCGGTTCGTTGTGGCTGTTCGCGCAGTTCCCCGCGCCCCTGACGGGGCGTGGCCCGGTTCGTGGTCGGGCTCGCCGTGGTGGTCCTGACGGTCCGTTGTGGTCGTTCGCGCCCACGCGGGTGAGCCGCACATCGAGACAGACCCGCGCCCCTGACGGGGCGTGGCCCGGGGCAGAACTCCCCGTCGGCCCCCTGTTCTCCGGTCGCGGTGGCGTGTTCCATTTGTGCATGGCCACCACCGTCCGCCGTGCCGTCGTCACGCTGCCCGCCGCCCCGCTGGGGCCCGAGAACCCGCTGCCCGCCCTGCTCCCGCCCGTCGAGGTCCACGTCCTCGACGAGCGCGTGCGCGCCGGACTGCCGCGCGACATGGCCCGGCAGATCGGCCACGAGCCGCTGCGCTCGCTGCTGCCCGTCCGGCTGCTGGACGGGTACGGGCGCGAACGGGCCTTGGCGGACCTGGACGCCGTGGTCCTGGAGAACGCGCACCTGCGGGTCACCGTGCTGCCGGGGCTGGGCGGCCGGGTGCACTCGATGGTGCACGTGCCCACCGGCCGCGAACTGCTCTACCGCAACCCGGTGTTCCAGCCCGCCGCGTTCGCCCTGAACGGCGCCTGGTTCTCCGGCGGCATCGAGTGGAACATCGGCGCCACCGGCCACACCACCCTCGCGTGCGCACCCCTGCACGCCGCGCTCGTACCCGCACCGGACGGCGGGACCATGGTCCGGCTGTGGGAGTGGGAGCGGCTGCGGGACCTGCCCTTCCAGGTGGACCTCTGGCTCCCCGAGGACTCCGCGTACCTGTACGTCGGCGTCCGCGTCCGCAACCCGCACGAGCGGCCGGCGCCCGTGTACTGGTGGTCCAACACCGCCGTGCCCGAGGACGCCGGCAGCCGCGTGCTCGCCCCCGCCGACGAGACCTGGCACTTCGGCTACGAGCGGGCGCTGCGGCGCGTCCCGCTGCCCGGGGCCGGGCCCGGGGCTGAGGACGGCACGTACCCGCTGCGCAGCACGTACCCGGCCGACTTCTTCCACGAGGTGCCGGACGGCGCCCGGCGGTGGATCGCGGCGCTCGACGCGGAAGGGCGGGGGCTGGTGCAGACGTCCACGGATCTGCTGCGCGGGCGCAAGCTCTTCGTGTGGGGCAGCGGGCGCGGCGGCCGCCGCTGGCAGGAATGGCTGACCGAGCCGGGCACGCCCGGCTACGCGGAGATCCAGGCGGGGCTCGCCCGCACCCAGCTGGAGCACGTACCGCTGGAGGCGGGGGCG
Source organism: Streptomyces bambusae (assembly GCF_019400985.1). Lineage (GTDB taxonomy): Bacteria > Actinomycetota > Actinomycetes > Streptomycetales > Streptomycetaceae > Streptomyces > Streptomyces bambusae_A. The sequence continues at coordinate 774 of NZ_WTFF01000046.1, read as the reverse complement.
GAGTTCAGCTGGCTGGAGGCGTACGGGCCGCTGGCCGCGGACCCGGGCCAGGTGCACGGCGGGGACTGGGCGGCGGCCCGGACCGCGGCCGAGCGGGCGCTGGAGGAGGCCCTGCCGCGGGAGCTGGTGGAGGCCGCGTACGCCGCGTGGCGGCCCTACGCCGATGCCGAACCGGGCGAGCGGCTGGCGGACGGCTCCGGCTGGGGCGCGCTGGAGGTGCTGTGCGCCGGCCACAAGCTGCCCGGCACCCCCTTCCCGGAGTCGACCCTGGGGGAGGCCCAGGCCCCCTGGCTGGAGCTGTGGCGCACCGGCGTGCTCCCCGCGCCCCGCCGGGTGGTCCCGCCCGGTCCGAGCCTGGTGGCCCCGCACTGGCGGGACATGCTGGAGACCGCCCCGGCCGACCCGCTGACGGAGTACCACCTGGGCGTGGCCCAGTGGCACGCCGGCGACATCGCGCAGGCCGTGCGCAGCTGGGAGCGGGGCCTGCCGCTGGCCCCGTCGCGCTGGCCGCTGCTGCGGTGCCTGGCCGTGGCGGACGAGCGGGCCGGGGACCCGGGCCGGGCCGTGGACCGGTACGCGCAGGCCTTCGAGGACCTCGCGCAGGAGAGCCGCGGCGGCGAGGCGTGGACCCATGGTTGTGCGCGTCTGGTGCGGGGCGGCGGCCGGTGGCGCGCCCCCGCCGATGGCGTCGAGTTCGATCGGGTGGCCGTTCTCCGCGTCGCGCTGCATCGAGGACTTCATCGTCTCGGGCGCCCGGTCGAAGAAGGAGAGCAC
>NZ_WTFF01000459.1 GCF_019400985.1 Streptomyces bambusae | reverse complement strand
TGGGCTCGCAGATGTGAATAAGAGCCAGGCGCTCACCGCGCCCGCCGCGCCCGCCGCCGCCTCTGCGCTCCCCGCGGCCGCCCTCCTCGCCCCCCCCGGCCGGATCCCCGCCGTCCCCGCCGGCCTCCTCGCCCCTCTTGTGCGCCGCGGTGACCATCCGGCACAGCTCGGCCCAGCCGGCGGCGCCGTCGCGGGCGAGGAAGACCGCCCGGGGGGCGGATTCGTCGATGAAGGCGCCGCCCTTGACGGGCGTGCGCTGCCGGTACGAGGCACCGGGCGCGCCGGGCCGGACGGCCCGGCCCGCCGCCGGTGCGAGGGGTGCCGGGGCCACCGCGAGGTCGGCCCCGAACAGCGGGCGGACCCCGGCCGCGGCGCAGGCCTTGGCGAAGCGCACCGCGCCCGCGAGGGTGTCGCGGTCGGTGAGGGCGAGGGCGTCCATGCCCCGCTCGGCGGCACGCTCCGCCAGCCGTTCCGGGTGGGAGCCTCCGTAGCGCATGGAGAACCCGGAAACGGTGTGCAGATGCGTGAACCCAGCCACCCGCGGCCTCCTGCTTCCTTCGGTGAACACCTCCCCCGTCTCCACCATAGACCAATTCGAATGTCCGTACGAAACAGTTGTTCGATCCTCCATCTTCCCCCTTGGCTCCCCCGCACCACCCGTTCGGCCCGCCCCTGCTGCGTGCCGTCCGCACCGCGCCGAGCGTGGGAGCCATGACCCGTGCAGACGCACCCCCCGCCGCCGAGCCCCCCTCGGGCCTCCTGGGTGAGATCAAGGACGCCGTCACCGTGCGGGCGGCGCTCCTGGTCGTCGGCGTGCTGGCGCTCCAGCTCGCGTTCATCACCTCGTACATCGGCGCCTTCCATCAGCCGAAGCCGCACCGGATCCCGCTCGCCGTGGTCACCCCGGCCGCGCAGCTGACCGTGCAGAGCGTGCAGCGGCTCGCCTCCCTGCCGGGCGAACCGCTCGACCCCCGCCCGGTCGCGAGCGAGGCCGAGGCCGTCCGGCAGATCCGCGAGCGGGAGGTCGACGGGGCCCTGGTGGTGAACCCGGCCGGGCGGGTGGACCGGCTGCTGGTCGCGACCGGCGGCGGCGCCTCCGTCGCCGACGCCCTCCAGGCGGTCGTCGCCCTCGCCGAGCGGGCCCAGCAGCGCGAGGCCGAGGTCGTGGACGTGGTCGCCGCCGCCCGCGGCGACAACCGCGGGCTGTCGCCCTTCTACCTGGTGGTCGGCTGGTGCGTCGGCGGCTACCTGTGCGCCGCGATCCTGGCGATCAGCGCCGGCGCCCGGCCGGCCAACACCCACCGCGCGGTGGTCCGGCTCGCCGCGCTGCTCGCGTACGCGCTCGTCGCCGGGCTGCTCGGCGCGGTCGTCGCCGGACCGGTCCTGGACGCGCTGCCCGGCAGCATCTGGGGCCTGTGGGGCCTGGGCACCCTGGTGGTGTTCGCGGTCGGCGCGCTGACCCTCGCCCTCCAGGGCCTCGCCGGGATCATCGGCATCGGCCTGGCGATCCTGCTCGTCGTGGTCCTCGGCAACCCCAGCGCCGGCGGCGCGTACGGCAATCCCCTGCTGCCGCCGTTCTGGCGGACCGTCGGGCCGTTCCTCCCGCCGGGCGCCGGCACCTACGCGACCCGCTCGATCGCGTACTTCAAGGGCAACGACACGGCCGGGTCCGTGCTGGTCCTCTCGGTCTGGGCGGTGGTGGGCGCGGCGGTCACGATGGTCTGCGCGGCGCTGCGACGCGGCCGGGCGGAGACCGGGGCCGAGTAGGGCCGGGCGTCGCGGGTCGCGTCCGGGGCGGTCGGGAATGCTCCCGAAGTGCGCCCTATCGCAGTCATCCCACAGCGCGCACAATCACCTTGACCCCTCCCCCTCGCGGACGAGGGGGATTCCTGGCTCACGGTGAAGGGGGGCGCCCGTGCGCAGTCGGGTGCGGGCCGCGGACGGGCGGAACCTGATGGTGGAGCGGTTCGGCGACCCCCGCGGCAAGCCGGTCTTCCTGCTCCACGGCATGCCCGGCAGCCGCCTGGGCCCGGCCCCCCGCGGCATGGTCCTCTACCAGCGCCGGATGCAGCTCATCGCCTACGACCGGCCCGGCTACGGCGGCTCCGACCGCCACCCCGGCCGCACCGTCGCCGACGTCGCCGCCGACGTGGCCGCCATCGCCGACGCCCTGGACCTGGACACCTTCGCGGTCGCCGGCCGGTCCGGCGGCGCCCCCGGCGCGCTGGCCTGCGCCGCCCTGCTGCCCGAGCGGGTCACCCGGGCCGCCGTCCTGGTCGCCCTGGCGCCCCGGGACGCCGAGGACCTGGACTGGTTCGAGGGCATGGGCGCCTCCAACGTACGCGAGTACACCACCGCGACCGCCGACCCCGAGGAGCTGGCCGCCCGGCTGATCCCGCGCGCCGACGGCATCCGCCGGGACCCCGGGCGGCTGCTGGAGGAACTCCGCCGGGAGCTGACGGACAACGACCGGATGATCGTCTCGGACACCGGGCTGCGCGCCATGCTGCTGCGCAACTACCGCGAGGGGCTGCGCACCTCCGCGTACGGCTGGATCGACGACGTCCTCGCCTTCTCCCGGCCCTGGGGCTTCGACCCGGCCGACATCCGCTGCCCGGTGCTCATCTGGCACGGCGAGCAGGACGTCTTCTCCCCCGTCGGGCACTCCCGCTGGCTGGCCCGGCGGATCCCCGGGGCCACCGCCACCATCGACCCCGGAGCTGCCCATTTCGCCGCCCTGCGAGCCCTTCCCGGGATCCTCACCTGGCTGCTGCGTGAACCGGCCCGGAATACGACCTGACGAACCCGTCACGCTTTCTATAGAACGCTTGACCAGGCGTCATGTCTCAGTTGCCAATAGGGCGCAGGCGGGTAAAGTCCGGGTTGGACACCGGCGGCCCGCCGGTGCCATTTCCATGCCCATTCCAACCATTCCACATGGCTTCCCCGAGGACGGTGTCGTGAACACTTCCGCAACCCCTCCGACCGGCACGGACAAGGCCCGCCGGGTTCCGCTCGCGGAGATCGACGTACGCAGTGCTTCCGCCGCCGCCGCACTCGGCCGGGTACTCCCGGCGGAATCCGGGCGCACACCCTCGGAGCCGATCTTCAACTCCGCGCTCTGAGGTTCAACTCCGCGCCCTAGACTGGTGGAATGACCGGCCTGATCGCCTTTCGCGAGATCGTCCTGAAAGTTCACAGCAGATGCGATCTTGCTTGTGATCATTGCTATGTCTACGAACACGCGGACCAGAGCTGGCGAGCCCGGCCGAAGGTGATCTCCCCCGAGGTCGTCACCCGCACCGCGTCGCGGCTCGCCGAACATGCCCGTGACCATGCCCTCCCCTCCGTCACGGTGATCCTCCATGGAGGGGAACCCCTGCTGGCCGGCGCCGACCGGCTCCGGCTGGTCTGCGAGGAGTTCACCCGGGCCCTGGCCGGCACCGCCGAGCTGAACCTGCGGATCCACACCAACGGCCTGCGGCTCGACCGCCGGCTGCTCGGCCTCTTCGACGAGTTCGGCGTCCGGATCGGGATCTCCCTCGACGGCGACCGCGCCGCCAACGACCGGCACCGCCGCTTCGCGGACGGCCGCTCCAGCCACTCCCTGGTCCTGAAGTCCGTCGAGCTCCTGCGCTCGGAGCCCTACCGCCACCTCTACCAGGGCCTGTTGTGCACCGTCGACACCGCCAACGATCCCGTGGCGGTCCTCGACGCCCTCGTCGCCCTCGACCCCCCGCGCGTGGACTTCCTGCTGCCGCACGCCACCTGGCAGGCTCCCCCGGCGCGCCCCGACGGCGCGCCCGACGCCTACGCCCGCTGGCTGCTGCGCGTCTTCGACCACTGGGACCGGCAGGGCCGCCCGGTCGCCGTACGGCTCTTCGAGTCCCTGCTGAGCACCCTGCGCGGCGGCCCCAGCCTGACCGAGTCGCTGGGGCTGGCGCCGACCGACCTGGTGGTGGTCGAGACGGACGGCACCCTCGAACAGGTCGACTCCCTCAAGACCGCCTACGACGGCGCCGCGTACACCGGGTTCGACGTGTTCACCCACTCCTTCGACCAGGTCGCGGCCCATCCCGGGGTACGCGCCCGGCAGCTGGGCCTGGCAGGTGTCAGCGAGCAGTGCCGCCGGTGCCCCGTCGTCCGTTCGTGCGGGGGCGGGCTCTACACCCACCGCTACCGGGCCGGGAGCGGCTTCGACAACCCCTCCGTCTACTGCGCCGACCTCCAGGAGCTGATCGCCGGCGTCGAGGGCCGCACCACGTCCGAGACCGTGGCGCCGGCCCTCACCGACGAGGGCGAACTCGGCGCCGCCCAGCAGGACCTGACCCGGATGCTGCTCGCCCGCCTGCACACGGAACTGACCGGCGACCCCGACTGGGACCCGGCCTGGGCCCAGCTGACCGCCGTGGAGCAGGCCGGCGAGGCGGGCGCGGACGCGCTGGACCGCGTCCTGGGCCACCCGTACACGCGGACCTGGGTGCTCGCGGCGCTGGACGCGGCCCGCGAACGGCGCCCGGACCGGCGGGCCGCCGCGGGC
>NZ_WTFF01000458.1 GCF_019400985.1 Streptomyces bambusae | reverse complement strand
CGACCGGGCCGCCTGGCCCGCCGTGCAGGGCGCCGTGGTCGAGGCCTGGACGGCGTACGACCGGGGCGGCGACTCCGCCGAGGTGCCCGGCACCAGCCGGGTGGTGCCCGTGATCGAACTCCTCGACGACGACGTCGACCTCACCCCCGGCCGCCACCTGTCGCCCGCCGCCGCGGCCGGCGGCCTGGACGAGCTGGCCGCCGTACGCGAACGCCTCGACCGCACCCTGCACCGGGCCGCCGAACTGACCCCGCCGCCCGCCGCCGCCGGCCCGGCCTCCCGCCCGCCGCTGACCACCATCGGCGAACTCGCCCGGGCCGGCGCCCTGGTGCTGCACGCCGGCACCGGGCAGGGCAGCGGCGACGCGCCCGTCCTCACCGAGCACGACGTGTACGCCGCCACCGCCCCCTCCGGCACGCTCACGCCCGGCCCCGACGCCCCCGTCCTGACCGCCGCCGGCGACGTCGTCGTCCCCGTCGTCGGCGCCACCGGCACCGCCCGCGTCGTCACCGACGCGACGGCCGGCGCGGCACTCGGCCGCAACCTGCACCTGCTGCGCCCCGACCCGGCCGCCCTCGACCCCTGGTTCCTGGCCGGCTTCCTGCGCGGCACCGCCAACACCCGGCAGGCCAGCAGCTACGCCTCCACCGCGACCCGGCTCGACGTACGCCGGCTCCAGCTGCCCCGGCTGCACCTGGCCGAACAGCGCCGCTACGGCGAGCGGTTCCGGGCCCTGGCCGAGTTCGAGGACGCCGTCCGGCTCGCGGCCCGGCTCGGCGAGCAGCTCGTCCAGGGCCTCTACGACGGCCTGTCGGACGGCACGGTCACGCCCGGGTGAGGCTCCCCCCGGTTGACGGCGCTCCCGCCCGGACGCCGCGTCACGCACGGGCAGTGGCGGGGCCCGAGTGGCGGCCCCGCCCGTACGACGGTCACACCAGCATGACGATGTGCGCATCCGCGGAGCCTGCCGCGGCGTCCCTGTATACGCTCTGACACGTACTTTCGTCACACCGCCCGTTATCCCAGGAGCAGAGATGCACGGCCCCGGCCTCCCGCCGCAGCACCCCGCCCCGTCCGACAACGGGTTGCAGGTGACGCTGCGCGTGCTGTTGAGCGTGCTGACGGTGATCTCGTGCGGGTTCCTCGCGTGGGGGAGCATGCTCAAGCTCGCCATCGTGACGCGCTCGGCCCGCAACTGGGTGCTGTTCGGCGTGACCGCGCTGATCAACATCGGGTGCTTCGCGCTGCTCGGCACCGACGACACCCCCGAGGGCGAGACGTCGAAGGGCACCGACATCGCGATGATCACCTCGCTGATCACCGCGCTCGCCGTCCTGGCCTACTTCCTCTACGAGGACATCCGGCACTACAACTCCCGCCGGGGCGCGGACTGGTACGGCCGGCCGCCGGTCGGCGCCGCCCCCTACTACCCGCCCGTGCCCCCGCAGCAGCAGGCCCCGCAGCCGCAGCCCGGCTACGGCTACCCGCCCGCGCAGCCCGGTCCCGCCGCCCCGGGCGCCCAGCACACCCCGACCGGCCCGCACACCCCGACCGGCCCGCACACCCCCTCGGGCGGGCACACCCCCGTCGGCCAGCAGCCGCCCGTACCCCCGGCCGCGCCCGTCCCGCCGCAGGCGCCCCGCATCGGCCAGGTGCGCGCCGAACTCGACGAGCTGAGCGAGCTGCTGCGCCGCGAGGAGCGCGACCGGTGACCGAACGCCTCATCGGCGACCGCTACCAGCTCGCCACCGTCCTGGGCCAGGGCGGCATGGGCCAGGTCTGGACGGCGTACGACCGCCGGCTCGACCGCCGCGTCGCGGTCAAGCTGCTGCGCCCCGACAAGGTCGCCGGCCCCGGCACCGTCGCCGAGGAGCTGCGCCGCCGCTTCGTGCGCGAGTGCCGGGTCACCGCGCAGGTCGACCACCCGGGCCTGGTCACCGTGCACGACGCGGGCAGCGACGGCGACGACCTCTACCTGGTCATGCAGTACGTCGAGGGTGCCGACCTCGCCGACCACCTGGCCGAGCACGACCCCTACCCCTGGCCCTGGGCGGTCTCGGTGGCCGCGCAGCTGTGCTCGGTGCTCTCCGCCGTGCACGCGGTGCCGATCGTCCACCGCGACCTCAAGCCGCGCAACGTGATGGTGCGCCCCGATGGCACGGTCACCGTGCTCGACCTCGGCGTGGCCTCCGTCATGGACACCGACACCACCCGCCTCACCAACACCGGAACGCCCATCGGCAGCCCGGCCTACATGGCCCCCGAGCAGGCCATGGGCGGCGCGGTCGGCCCGTACACCGACCTCTACGCCCTCGGCGTGGTGCTCTACGAACTCCTCAGCGGCGGCGTCCCCTTCGCCGGCTCCACCGCCCTGGGCGTGCTGCACCGGCATCTGTACGAGCCGCCGCTGCCGGTGCGCCAGCTGCGCCCGGAGATCCCCCACCAGCTGGAGGCCGTCCTGCTGCACCTGCTGGCCAAGGACCCGCAGGAGCGCCCCTCCTCCGCGCAGGAGGTCTACGAGTCCCTGGTCCCGCTGCTGCCCACCCAGGGCACGCCGACCGGACCCCTCGACCCCACCCGGCCCTTCCTGCGCCCGCTGGCACCCTGGCCCGACCGCGCCGCCACCGTGACGCCCCCCGGCCCGACCGCCCCGCCCGCGCCCACCCCGGCACAGCCCGACCTTGCCGCCACGGTCGACCAGGTCAAGGGCCTGCTCGACGAGGGCCGCCTCACCCAGGCCGTCGACCTGCTCGGCGGCATCCTGCCCGCCGCGGCCGCCCGGCACGGCGAGCACTCCCCGGTCGTGCGCAGCCTGCGCAAGCAGTACGCGGCCACGCTCATGGACGACGGCCAGTACCGCCGCGCCCTGCCCGAACTGCGCCGCCTCGCCGACGAGTACCCGGCCGGCGACCCGCAGGCCCTGCGGTTCCGCTACGACGCGGCCCAGTGCCTGGAGCAGCTCGGCGAGCCGGCGGCCGCGCTCGCCGAGTACCGCTCGCTGCTGCCCCTGTTCGAGAACCACTACGCCAATCCCGACCCCGAGCTGCCGCTGGAGGTCCGGCGCCGCATCGCGCACCTGCTGCTCTCGCTCGGCGACCGGGCGGCCGCCCACGACACCCTGGCCCGGCTGCTGTTCGACGCCGAGCGGCTGCACGGGCCGGCCCACCCGTTCCCGGCCGAGGTCCGCCGCACCCTCCAGTGGCTGGGTCAGGTACGCGGCTGAGCGGCCCTCCGCAAGCGCCGTACGACCGCACGGCCGGCCAGGACCGCACGACCGGCCTGGACCGCACGGCCGGCCAGGACCCCACGGCCGGCCAGGACCAGCACGCAGCCGCCGAAGGCCAGCAGCCCGGCGTACAGGCCCGGCGGGCGGAAGGTGCAGGCGAGCGTCGTCGTGCGGCCGTCCAGCGGGACCGCGAGCAGGCCCAGGTGGGCGCCCGCCGGGCGGCCGTTGCAGGTCCAGCCGGCGACGGCCGGGGTGGCGAGGACGGCCGTGCCGGTGCTCCCGGCGGGCAGCGTGGCCGACAGCCCCGCGTCGGACACCTCCACCGACGTGGCCGCCGAGGCGCGCAGCCGCTCCACCGCGGCGGCCAGCTCGGCCCGGTCCAGGCAGCCCAGTGACCAGACCGGCGGCGGCTCCCGGTCGAAGACCAGCTTCGAGGACGCGCCGTGGGAGGGGCCCAGCGGTTGCAGCGCGGCCCGGTTCCGGGGCGCTCCCCCAGCTACCGCTGGGAGGTACCCCCAGCCGCGCAGCTTGACCGGCGCGCCGTCGGCGAGGCGGGCCGTGGCGTCGTACGCCGGCGCCCACAGGAAGGCCTCGGTGCCGGCGGCGCACACACCCGGCTCGGCCGGGGGCTCGTAGACCGCGGCGCCCAGCAGGAGCTCCTGGTTGGCGAACGGCGACTCGCCGTAGCCGGGGGACGGGCCGGTGCCGGGCGGCCGGGTGGTGACCAGCGGCAGCGGCGCCAGGGCGGAGCGGGCCACCGTGCCGTCCGGGCGCAGCCGGGCGCCGACCGCGAACAGGGCGTCGGTCACCGGGTTGTCGATGCTCTGGACGTTGCGCCCCCGTGAGGTCCAGCCGGCGCCGAGCGCCGCCATCGTGCGGGTGAAGACGTCCGGGGTGTGGCTGCTGTAGTAGGCGCCGCCCTCCCCGCCGAGGAGCAGCGGGTCGTTGCCGGTCAGCGCCGGCCGTCCGGCGTCCGTACGGTACGCGGGCCAGCCGTCGGCGGCGGCCAGCGCCCGGGCGCGCGCGGTGTGGGGCGCACTCCAGGAGGGGTAGTCGTCCAGGCCGCCGAGCTTGCCCCGGTGCCCGTACGCCGTGGTGGCCGCGGCCTGCACGGCGAGTGCGGCGGTCAGCAGGGCCGCGGCCGGGAGCACCCGGCGGCGGGTGCCGGCCAGCCGTACCGCGGCCAGGGCGGCCGCCCCGCCCCGCGCGGAGAGCAGGAGATGGCCCTTATACACATCT
>NZ_WTFF01000457.1 GCF_019400985.1 Streptomyces bambusae | reverse complement strand
CCACCGGCTTCTGCGCCGGGCTGGTCCCCGGCATGCACCCCGGCGACCTGGTCGTCGCCGAACACACCCGCGACCCCCGCGGCACGGTGGCCTGTTCCGGCGCCGGGCCGCTCGCCGACGCGCTGGCCCGCGCCCTGCCCGGACGGACCGTGCACACCGGCCTGCTGACCGGCGCCGACCACGTGGTGCGCGGCCCCGAGCGGGCCGCCCTGCGCGCGACCGGGGCCATCGCCGTGGACATGGAGTCCGCGGCCACGCTGTGGACCGCCGCGCGGCTGCCGGTCGCCCCTGCCGGACCGGGCGACCCGGCCGGGCGGCGTCCGGTTGCGGCCGTCCGGGTGATCGTGGACGCCCCGGAGCACGAGCTCGTCCGCATCGGCACGGTCCGCGGTGGAATATCGGCCTTCCGCGTACTGCGTACCGTACTGCCCGCTTTTCACGACTGGCACCGTTCTTTGCTGCTCCCCAGGAGGTGAGCCAGATGGCCATGCCGCTGCGACAGTCCATCAGGGTCGGGACCTATCTTTTCGAACAGAAGCTCCGCAAGCGGGACAAGTTCCCGCTCATCGTCGAGCTGGAGCCGCTCTACGCGTGCAACCTGAAGTGCGAGGGCTGCGGGAAGATCCAGCACCCGGCCGGGGTCCTCAAGCAGCGGATGCCCGTCGCGCAGGCGGTGGGCGCGGTCCTGGAGTCCGGCGCGCCGATGGTGTCCATCGCCGGCGGCGAGCCTCTGATGCACCCGCAGATCCACGAGATCGTGCGGCAGTTGGTGGCCCGGCGCAAGTACGTCTTCCTCTGCACCAACGCCCTGCTGCTGCGCAAGAAGATCGCGGACTTCACCCCCTCGCCGTACTTCGCCTTCGCCGTGCACATCGACGGGCTGCGCGAGCGGCACGACGAGTCGGTGGCCAAGGAGGGCGTGTTCGACGAGGCGGTGGCGGCCATCGAGGAGGCCAAGCGGCGCGGCTTCCGGGTGACCACCAACTCCACCTTCTTCAACACCGACACCCCGCAGACCGTCATCGAGGTGCTGAACTACCTCAACGACGAGCTCAAGGTGGACGAGATGATGATCTCGCCCGCGTACGCCTACGAGAAGGCCCCCGACCAGGAGCACTTCCTCGGCGTCGAGCAGACCCGCGAACTCTTCCGCAAGGCCTTCGCGGGCGGCAACCGGCGCCGCTGGCGCCTGAACCACTCCCCGCTCTTCCTCGACTTCCTGGAGGGCAAAGCGGATTTCCCGTGCACCGCCTGGGCCATTCCGAATTACTCCCTCTTCGGCTGGCAGCGGCCCTGCTACCTGATGAGCGACGGATATGTTCCGACGTACCGGGAACTCGTCGAGGAGACCGACTGGAACAAGTACGGCCGCGGAAAGGACCCGCGCTGCGCCAATTGCATGGCGCACTGCGGTTACGAGCCCACCGCCGTCCTCGCCACCATGGGATCGCTGAAGGAATCCCTGCGCGCCGCCCGGGAAACGCTGTCGGGGAGCCGGGAGAAGTCGGCATGACTGCGGACGGTGACACGGGAGGGCCGCCCGGGGCGGGCGGCGCGGGCGGGAAGGGCCGTGCGGGAGGGGAGGGCGGTGCGGGCGGTGCGGGCGGTGCCGGCGGGAGGAAAGCCGCGGGAGGGAAGGAATTCGACCTCGGCGCCCTGCTGGCCGAGCGCGGCGGCGAGCGCTACGACCTGCACGCCCGCCACCTCAACCCCCAACTGCCCCGGATGCTGCACACCATCGGCTTCGACAAGGTCTACGAGCGGGCCGAGGGCGCCCACTTCTGGGACGCCGAGGGCAACGACTACCTCGACATGCTCGCCGGTTTCGGCGTGATGGGCCTCGGCCGCCACCACCCGGTGGTCCGCAGGGCCCTGCACGACGTGCTCGACGCCCAGCTCGCCGACCTCACCCGGTTCGACTGCCAGCCCCTGCCCGGGCTGCTGGCCGAGCGGCTCCTCGCGTACAGCCCCCACCTGGACCGGGTCTTCTTCGGCAACAGCGGCACCGAGGCCGTGGAGACCGCCCTGAAGTTCGCCCGCTACGCCACCGGTCGCCCCAGGGTCCTCTACTGCGAGCACGCCTTCCACGGGCTGACCGCCGGCTCCCTGTCCGTCAACGGCGAGAGCGGGTTCCGTGACGGCTTCGCCCCCCTGCTGCCCGACACCCGGATCGCGCTCGGCGACCTCGCGGCGCTGGATCGGGAGCTGCGGCGCGGCGACGTCGCGGCCTTCGTCGTCGAGCCGATCCAGGGCAAGGGCGTCCACGAGGCCCCGCCCGGCTTCCTGCGCGCCGCGCAGGAGCTCCTGCACCGGCACAAGGCGCTGCTCATCGCGGACGAGGTGCAGACCGGACTGGGGCGGACCGGGGACTTCTACGCGTACCAGCACGAGGAGGGCGTGGAGCCGGACCTCGTGTGCGTCGCCAAGGCCCTCTCCGGCGGCTACGTCCCGGTCGGCGCCACGCTCGGCAAGGACTGGATCTTCAAGAAGGTCTACTCGTCCATGGACCGGGTGCTGGTCCACTCGGCGAGCTTCGGCTCCAACGCGCAGGCGATGGCGGCCGGGCTCGCCGTGCTGTCGGTGATGGAGGACGAGTCGGTCGTGGCCAACGCCCGCGCCATGGGTGATCTGCTGCGCAGCCGGCTGGCCGCGCTGGTGGACACGTACGAGCTGCTGCACGAGGTGCGCGGGCGCGGCCTGATGATCGGCATCGAGTTCGGCCGGCCGTCCTCGCTCGGGCTGCGCAGCCGGTGGGCCATGCTCCAGGCGGCCCGCAAGGGACTGTTCGCGCAGATGGTCGTGGTGCCGCTGCTCCAGCGGCACCGGATCCTCACCCAGGTCTCGGGCGACCATCTGGAGGTGATCAAGCTGATCCCGCCGCTCGTCGTGGACGAGGCCGACGTGGACCGGTTCGTGACCGCCTTCCGCGAGGTCATGGACGACGCCCACGGCGGGGGCGGGCTGATGTGGGAGTTCGGCCGGACGCTGGTCAAGCAGGCCGTCGGCAACCGCTGACGGTCCTGCCCTCCCCCCCTGCTGATCCGTTTCTCCTCAGTCGAGCAGGCGGTCCCGGAGCCGGTCGAGGGTCTCGGGGGTGAGTCCGAGGCCCTCGGCGAGGTAGTCCTCGATGCTGCCCCAGGTCTCCTCCATGGCGTCGAAGGCCGCGGTCAGGTACTCGGCGCGGGCGTCGAAGAGCGGCGCGAGCAGCTCCATGACCTCGGGGGAGCGGGCCTCGGGGGCGTCGCTGCTGCGGCGCACCCGGTAGCGGCGGTGCGGGGCGTTGGACTCGACGTAGTCCGCCACGATCGCCTCGCGCTCGACGCCGAGCGCGAGCAGGGTGACGGCGATCGAGAGGCCGGCCCGGTCCTTGCCGGCCGCGCAGTGCATCAGCGCGGGGAGGCTGTCCTCGGCGAGGGCGTGCACGACCCGGCTGTGCTCGGCGGTGCGGGTGGCGATGAGCTCCCGGTAGGACGTCTTCATCCGCTCGGCGCCCCGGTCGTCGCCGAGCAGCTCGCGCAGCTGGCCGGCATTCCCCTCGCGCACCATGGTCCAGAATTCCTTGCCGTCCGCCGGGTCGGACAGCGGAATGTTCACGTTCCGCACGCCGGGGAGTTCCACGTCGAGGCCTTCGAGGGCGTGGTCGGCGGCGTTGCGGAAGTCGAAGATCGTGTGCAGCCCGAGCGAGGCGAGGAATTCTGCATCGGTTTCGGTGGCATGCGCGAGATGTCCGCTTCGGAACAGTAGTCCGGAAGAAACCCTTCGTCCGTCCGTCGTCGGAAGTCCGCCGACATCACGGAAGTTGCGTACGCCGGCCAGCTGCGGCTCGTCGCCGGACTCGGCCGGCGGGGTCCGGGGTATCTGCTGGGTCATGGGGATCTCCTCCAGATCGTCGGGGATGTCCAAATTTGGACCGCTTGGCGGCAACTTGCCGCCGGGGGAGGGGAGATCGAGTCCCACCCCGTGAGCCAGATCATACGGTGACCGTGCGTGCCTGATCACCGGGCCCGAATTGCCCTGCGCGGACGGCTGTTGCCGGGAGGGAATAGACGGAGGGTGACGGGAATTCCTTTGATCCCTCACCTCCGGGAAACTCATGGGTAATTCGTGGCTTGTTCCGCGTGGCCCGGCTGGATTACGTTCGCCACCGATCCGGATGGACCGCCGAATCCTGCCCCATCCGGGATACACACCCGATCATCAACATGCGCGGCAGGAGCGGGGGAACCAGGTATGCCGCCGATTCGGATCACGGTCCGAACGGCTTGGGGTCAAGCCGTCACCGCACGGCCGGACATCTCCAGTCCGCACCCGACAGCTCACCTCGCAGGCGCCGGAGAGGAATTCACCATGGCCGCAAAGGGTAAGCACCGACGCCCCAAGTCCCGCTCGATCCCGCGCGGTTTCGCCGCCGCCGGCACCGGCGGTGCGGCGCTCGCACTCCCGCTGTTCGGCGCCGCAGGCGCCCACGCGGCCCCCGCCCCGGCCGAGGCTCCCGCCACCGCCCCGGCCCTCCCCCCCTCCCTTATTCACAACCGACGCCGCCGA
>NZ_WTFF01000456.1 GCF_019400985.1 Streptomyces bambusae | reverse complement strand
CGGGGCGGGCGGCGCTCGCGCAGCGCACCGGGTGGGCGGGCGGGACTGTGGTGATTACAGGGGGGCCGGCCGGGACGACGGGGGCTTGGAGCGTGGTGGCGACAACCGCGGCGGGGGCTTCCGCCGCGACGACCGTGGCGACCGGGGCGGTTTCAACCGCGACCGCCGTGACGACCGTGGCTTCGAGCGTCGTGACGACAACCGCGGTGGCGGCTTCCGCCGCGACGACCGTCCCTCCGGCGGCTTCCGCTCGGGCGGCGGCGACCGCCCGTTCAACCGCGACCGCCGTGACGACCGTCCCTCGGGCGGCTTCCGCTCCGGTGGCGGCGACCGCCCGTACGGCCGCCGCGACGACCACCGCCCGTCCGGCTCCGGCTCCTTCGGCCGCCGCGACGACAAGCCGCGCTGGAAGCGCAACGGCTGATCCAGCCCGCTGACTGCCTGACAGGGCCCGTACGAATCCACTCGTACGGGCCCTGTCCGTCTGTTCGGGGGCCGCCAACGGCGCAGGCCGCGCGGCGACATCACGGGACCCGCCCCACGACGTACGGGCCCGCGGGCGAGGCCGACGCGGGGCGCGCAGCCGATTCCCGATCGGCCGCGAGCCCCTCTCCGGCTATGCTCTGGGGTGAGCATGCCGCGGGCCATTAGCTCAATTGGCAGAGCAGTGGACTTTTAATCCATTGGTTGTCGGTTCGAGTCCGACATGGCCTACCGCCTGCGGGCGAGGGGAAACCCCCTCTGACCTGCGATCGAGCGCCCTACCTGACGTCGTCGGGTGGGGCGCTCGGCCGTGTCCGGGCCGAGCCTTGGCCGGGGATGGGGCTGAGCGGGGTGTCGCTGTGCGCGCGCCGCGAGGAACGCGAGCATCTGGCCGACGCCGCGGAGATCCGCGGGCTGGAGATCGTGACGAACGCCGGGACAACGTGGCGTACTGGCCGTCCATGATGGCGATGACGGGCAGGCCCGGCTCGACACGGCACGTGCTGTGAGACAGAGGAAGACAGTGTCCGCTGAACGGAACATCCGCACGAACTTCGCCTTCTACCCGCCCGAGGGGGACGAGGCAGCATGGGGCACCACCCTGGAGTCCTTGGAGAGGGCGCTGCGGCAGGCGTTCCTCGGCCTCACGGTCGAGTACAGGATCTCCGGAGTCCACGGTCTTACGGTGCTCGACTTCGAGATCGAGCTGGCATCGGACGTGTGGATCGACGGGACGGCGGCGATGCCGAAGCCGGACTACTCCTTCATCACCCTGACCGATGTCACTGCCGACGAAGCCGCCGTCTTCGTGCGATGGCTGCGCGACTCAGTCGTCCCCGCACCCCACCTCGTGCGCTTCGCCAGCAGCCTGGCCATGGCCAACGGCGAGCAGGACCCATGGTCACTGCCGGCAGAAGGCGGCGACGAAGAGATCCTCGCAGAGCTGAGGCGACACCTCGCCTCCGTCGACGACGAGTAGCCCTTTGCCTTTGTCGGTTCGAGTCCGACATGGCCTACCGCTCGCACAGCGCCCCGACCGGGTTCTCCGGTCGGGGCGCTGTGGTGTTTGCGGGGCGGTGGCGTCAGGGGTGGGTGGGGGTGGGGGGCCAGTTCGTCAGGAGGGTGTGGAGGGCCTCGACGATGCGGTTCCAGGAGGCCGGGACCTCGCGGGCCGCGTGGAAGGCGCCCGTCGCCTCCAGGGCGGCGAAGCCGTGGAAGGTGCTGCGCAGCAGCCGTACCGCGTCGGTGCCGTCGGGCTCGGCGAGCGCGTACGGGCGCAGCAGGAGGTACGTGTGCTCCACGAGCGCGGCGTGCCCGGGGGAGCCGGCGAGCACCTCTGGCGGCAGCTCCAGCTGGGTGGCGGCGTACCGGCCGGGGTGGCTGACGGCGTAGTCGCGGTAGGCGCCGGCGAAGGCGGCCAGGGCGTCGCGGCCTGAGCGGCCCGCCACGGCCGAGCCGATGCGGTCGGCGAACTCGGCGGCGCAGTGGACGGCGAGGCGGGCACGCAGGTCGGCCAGGCCTCGGATGTGCGAGTACAGGCTGGCGTCCTTGACGCCGAAGCCGCGGGCGAGGGCGGAGACGCTGAGCCGGTCGAGGCCGGCGGTGTCCACCAGGTCCACCGCCGCCTCGACGATGCGCTGGGGTGTGAGGCCTGCTCGTGGCACGGGTCTGCTCCTGCCTTGCGGGGCCGGCCCTTGCGGGCCGGCGAAATAGGTTTGCCTAGAGGGTCTAGGAAATCTAGCGTGAGTCGTATGAAGGTACTGACCGAGAAGGACATCCGCGGCTCGTTCGTGAACTGCTCCAAGGGCGAGGCCGCCCGTCTGCCGTTGCCCCGGGACCTGTCCGAGCGGCCCTGGGAGGAGCTGGACCTCCTCGGCTGGCGGGACCTGTCGGCGCCGGACCGCAGCTATCTGGTGGCCGAGCTCGACGGCCGGCCCACCGGGATCGCGCTGCGGTTCCCGACGGCCCGGCGCGGGCTGCTGCACCGCAGCATGTGCAGCCTGTGTCTGACCGTCCACGCGGGCGGCGGGGTGTCCCTGATGACGGCCCGCAAGCGGGGCAAGGAGGGGCGCGAGGGCAACTCCATGGGCCTCTACATGTGCACCGACCTGGCCTGCTCCCTCTACGTACGGGGGCTGAAGCAGCCGGAGGGCGGGGGACAGCGGTTCGAGGAGTCGCTCACCCTGGAGGAACAGATCGCCCGACTTCGGGACAATCTGACCCGGTTCGTGGCCTCCCTCTGACGGGGTGGGTGGTTAATGGGCGGCGAGCACCCTCCCGGATGGCGTAAGGTGGTGTTCACCGACGCGGGGTGGAGCAGCTCGGTAGCTCGCTGGGCTCATAACCCAGAGGTCGCAGGTTCAAATCCTGTCCCCGCTACTGAAGCCGAAGGCCCGGATCCTCTTGGATCCGGGCCTTCGGCGTGTGTGCGGATGCCCGTGGATGTCTGCGGATGCCGCCGCGCTGTCGCCACCGTTGTCGTCACCGTGCGTGAGTGAAGGGGCGCCCTGTGCAAGGTGATTGATGGGACGTCATGATCCTTGTGTGGCTGGGGAGATCATCAAACCTGCTGATTTTCGCCCGAATTGAGATGGTTTGATGGTGAAATCCCGGCCATATCTGCCTGATCGGTGGCCGATCCATCTACGCGATCCGTCGCAACAGCTTGGAATCACTCCCCCGCTTCTATTACCGTTCGATAACGCGCCGCGGCCCTCCCCGCCGTCGCCCCCCGACGGCAGCCCGCGCGTGCGCGCGATGAGGAGTGTGGCCCGGTGGCGTCCAACGTGCCTGCCCTTGACGGCATCGAGACCCAGGAGCAGCCGGCCACGGCAGGCGCCTGGGGCGAGTGGAACCCCACCGAGGACTCGGTCCGCCCGGTGCGCGGCCGGCACCGCGTGGGCAGACAGCGCGGCGGACTCGCCCGCAGCTCCACGGTGTTGGGCGTCGGTGTCATCGCGGCCGTCGGCGCGGGCGGTATCGCCACCGCGCAGGACCGGCCCCAAGTCTCCATATCCATGCCCTCGCTCCCCTCGCTGCTGACCGGGTCCGACTCCGACGAGGACTCCTCCTCGGACGCGCAGGACCGGCGCGGCGCGCAGGCAGCCGGCACCGCCGAGGCGAGTGGTGACGCGGCCGAGGCGCTGCGCAACCGGATCCTGCTGCAGGCCGAGTCCCAGTCGGACGCCGCCGCGGCCAAGGCCAAGGCCGACGCGGAGCAGGCGGCCCGCGACGCCGCCGCCCAGGAGGCCCGGCAGAAGCAGGAGGCCGCCCGCCAGGCCGCGGAGAAGGAGGCCGCCGACAAGGCGGCGCAGGAAGCCCGCGCCAAGGCCGAGGAGGAAGCCCGCGCCAAGGCGGAAGCGGCGGCGAAGGCCGCCGCGGCCGCCGAGCCGGCCGAGGCCCCCGCCGCCACCGGCTCCTACTCGCTGCCCACCTCCTCGTACACGATCACCTCCCGGTACGGGGCCTCCGGCTCCATGTGGTCCTCCGGCCAGCACACCGGGCTCGACTTCGCCGCGCCGACCGGCACCCCGGTCAAGGCGGTGGCCGGCGGCACGATCACCTCGGCGGGCTGGTCCGGCTCCTACGGCTACCGGATCGTCCTCGAACTCCCCGACGGCACCGAGATCTGGTACTGCCACCTGTCGTCGATGTCGGTGACCTCCGGCTCCGTGGCGGCAGGCCAGACCATCGGGCGCGTCGGCGCCACCGGCAACGTCACCGGACCTCACCTCCACCTGGAAGTGCGTACCGGGGGCTCGACGGTGGACCCGATGGCGTGGCTGCGCTCCAAGGGGCTGAGCGTCTAGCAGCCGGTACGGGCGCCGCCGCCGGCGACTGCGCGGGCGCTGCGGCCGTCGCCGGGAGCGAGGGCGCTACGGCCCCCATCGAGAGCGCGGGCGTTACGGCCGCCGCCGGGACCAGGTCCTCCAGCACGGCCGCGCGGGCCAGTGCCGGGCCGGCCGTGGCCCGGACCGCGCGCAAGGTCAAGGCGAAGCTGGGCGGGGCGGGCGCGGTCCTGCTGGGCATCCCCAAGGACAAGGCCGTCCACGCCGGCGGCGGCGTCCCCGAGGAGGGAAACACCGCCAA
>NZ_WTFF01000455.1 GCF_019400985.1 Streptomyces bambusae | reverse complement strand
CGGGGGCGCCGGGCGCGGCCGCGGCAGCGGGGGGCGCGGCGGCGGTGCGGGAGGTGGTCATGGGGGAGGTCATGGAGGTGGTCGTCCCGGGAATGGAGTCGGGGATCGAGTGGGCGGTCGGGGCCGGGGTCGGCGGTCAGGCCGGGACCGGGACCGGGTCGGCGGTCAGGCCGGGACCGGGACCGGGTCGGCGGTCAGGCCGGGGCCGGGTCGGCTCGACGGTCGGGCCGGGGCTGGGTCGGCTCGACGGTCGGGCCGGGACCGGGTCGGCGGTCGGAGCCGGGTCGGCGGTCGGAGCCGGGTCGGCGGTCGGGCGGGCGTCAGCCGGAGACGGCCTTGCCCCAGTTCTGGGCGAGGACGCCCTTGGCCTTGGTCGACTGTGCCTCGGTCGGGAAGGACAGGGTGCCGGAGACCTTCGGGAGCTTGGCGGCGGCGGCCTTGTCGAGGGTGCCGGCCTGCTCCATGAGCGGCATCATGACCGGGCGTGCGTAGCCCTTCAGCCACAGGTTCTGGCCCTCGGGGCTGTAGAGCCACTCCTGCCACAGGCGGGCGGCGGCCGGGTGCGGGGCGTCCTTGTTGACGGCCTGGGCGTAGTACTGGGCGTACTTGCCGTCCTCGGGGACGGCGACCTTCCAGTCGACGCCCTTGCCCTTGAACTGCTCGGCGTAGCCGGCGTTGAGGTAGTCCCAGTCGATGCTGATGGGCGTCTCGCCCTTCTCGACGGTGGCGGGGGTGGACTCGACGGGCGTGTAGTTGCCGTTCTTCTTCAGCTGTCCGAAGAAGTCGATGCCGGGCTGGATGTCGTCGAGGGAGCCGCCGTTGGCGAGCGCCGCCGCGTAGACACCGCCGAAGGCGGCGCCGGACTTGGTGGGGTTGCCGTTGAGCGCCACCTGGCCCTTGTACTCGGGCTTGAGGAGGTCCTTGAAGGTGGTGGGGCAGTTCTTGATCCGGTTGGCGTCGCAGCCGATGGAGACGTAGCCGCCGTAGTCGTTGAACCAGCGCGCCTGGTCGTCCTTCTGCCCGGAGGGGATGTCGTGGTAGGCGGCGACCTGGTACGGGGCGAACAGGCCCTGCTGGGCTCCGCTGACCGCGAAGGAGGTGCCGAGGTCGAGGACGTCGGGGGCGCGGTCCTGGCCCTTGCGGCTGGTGACGGCGTTGATCTCGTCCTGGCTGGTGCCGTCGGGGTTCTCCACCTCGACCTTGATCCCGTACTTCTGGGTGAAGCCGTCGATCAGGGCGCCGTAGTTGGCCCAGTCGCGCGGCAGGGCCATCGCGTGCAGCACGCCCTGCTTCTTGGCCGCCGCGACCAGGGCGTCCATGCCGCCGAAGTCGGCGGCGGAGGTCGCGGTGGCGGCGTCCTTGCCGGTGGCGGTCTTGGTCGAGGCCTGCTCGGGGGCGGCGCCGCAGGCGCTGAGGGTGAGGGCGGCGACGGCGGCGAGGCAACCGGCGAGGACGGTGTTTCTCGGGTGTCTCGGCAGGTACACGGTCTCTCCTGGGAGGCGGCGCGGGGGAACGCGGCGAGGGGACGGTCAACTTGTCTGAACAAGTTGGCCCCAGTAGGCCCGGCATCCATGACCTTCCGGTTAACGGCGGGCGACGATTTCAGGCCAATGACCTGGCCACTCTCCCCTTGTTCCGATCCGTCCGGCTCTGCGCTTACGCTGTACGTGACACCTACATGGCGCACAGTCAGCGTTCATGACCGAGGACGGGAGCGACACCGATGACGGCCCGGCACGAAGAGATCGCCGAGGAGCTGCGCCGGGCGATCGACCGCGAGGAGTACGCGGTGGGGGCGCTGCTGCCCGCGGAGACGCGGCTGGCGGAGCGCTTCGGCGTCTCCCGCGGCACCGTCCGCCAGGCCGTGCTCGCCCTGACCTCCGAAGGCCTCATCGGCTCCCGGCAGGGCGCCCGCCGGGTGGTGCTGGCGAGCCGCCGCAGCCAGAGCTTCGCCGAGCTGCGCAGCTTCGCCCAGTGGGCCCGCGCCATGGGCCGCAGCGCGACCGGGCACGTGGTGTCCTCGCAGTTCCATCCGGCCACCGAGCGCGACGCCGTGCGGTTGCAGGTGGAGCCCGGCACACCCGTCCTGCACGTACTGCGCCTGCGCGGCCTGGACGGCGAACCGGTCCTGCTGGAGCGCACCGTGTACGCGGACTGGATCGCACCCGCCGTCGAGCGCATCGAGCCGGACTGCCCCTCGGTGACCCAGCGACTGCTGGACGACACGGGGCTGGTGTTCGCGTACGGGGAGCACCTCATCGACGCGGTCGCGGCCGGGGCGCAGGACGCCGAACTCCTCGAAGTGCGGCGCACCAGCCCCCTGTTGCGGGTACGCCGCATCACCACGACCCGCGAGGGCCGTCCGGTCGAGTGGTCCGACGACCGCTACCGCTCGGACGCGGTGAGCTTCAGCGTCCACAACTCGATCGGCAACAACGCCCTGGCCCGCCGGACCGGCCCGGGCCTGACGGAGGCGTGAGCGTCCGCCCCGACGGAGACGTGAGCGCCGCCCCCGACGGAGGCCGTGAGCCACCGGCCGGATGCGCCGATCAGGGGCGGCGTGCCGAGTCCCAGGAGTGCCACAGGGACGCGTAGGCTCCGTCGGCCGCCAGCAGTTCGTCGTGGCTGCCGAGTTCGACGATCCGGCCGCCGTCCATGACCGCGATCCGGTCCGCGTCGCGTACGGAGTCCAGCCGGTGCACGATCGAGATGACCGTACGGCCCTCGATCAGCGCGGCGAGCGAGCGCTCGACCCGGCGCGAGGCGGAGGAGTCCAGCAGCGCGGTGGCCTCGTCGAGGACCAGCGCGTACGGGTCCGACAACAGCAGCCGGGCGAGTGCCAGTTGCTGGGCATGGGAGGGGGACACCAGGGCGGCGCCCGGGCCGATCTCGCTGTCCAGGCCGTCGGGCAGGGACCGCACCCAGTCGGCGAGGAGGACGGTCTCCAGCGCCGCCCACAGCCGCGCGTCCGCCGCACTCCCCTCGGCCCCGTCCCCCGCACTCCCCTCCGCACGGTCCCCGTAGCCGTCCTCGGGACGGGCCTCGGCGCCGTCGCCGGCCAGCAGCAGGTTGTCCCGTACCGTGCCGGTGAACACGTGCTGTTCCTGCGTGACGAGCACGATCTCCCGCCGCAGCTGCCCCACCGGCAGGGTGGTGACGTCGGCGCCGCCGATCCGCACGGTGCCCCGGGTGGCGTGGTGCACGCCCGCGAGCAGTTTGCCGAGGGTGGACTTGCCCGCGCCGGAGGCGCCGACGACCACCAGCCGCTCGCCGGCGGCGATGTCGAGGTCGATGCCTGTGAGGACCTCCCGGCCCGGCCCGTAGCCGAAGCCGACCCCGTCGAGGCGGATGGCGTGGCCGTCGGTGGGAGCCGGCGGCCGGGACTCCTCGCGGGGCAACCGCTCGACGCCGAGGATCCGGCGCAGCGCGGCATTGCCGATCTGGAGTTCGTCGGTCCAGGTCAGCAGGTCGTTCAGCGGCTCGCCGAGGGCCTGGACGTAGAGCACGACGGCGGTCAGCTCCGCCAGGCCCACCTCGCCGCGCTGGTAGGCGAGTCCGCCGATGAGGAGGGTGAGCGCCATCGGGACCATGGTGGCCAGGTCCAGGCTCGGGAACCAGATGGTCTGCAGCCAGGTCGTGCGCTGCCGGGTCCGCACCACATGGTCCACGGCCGCGCCGTGGCGCCGGACCTGGCGGGGGCCGAGCCCGAGGGCCTCGACCGTGGCGGCGCCGCGGGTGGTCTCGTGGGTGACGGCCAGGACGTCGGCCTCCTGCGCGAGCAGGAGTTCGTACGCGCGGGTGGCGCGCGGCCGGTACCACCACGTGGACAGGGCGGCGAAGGGTACGCCGGCCAGCAGGCCGAGGGCGAGCAGCGGTGAGGTGAGCAGGATGGCCGCGAAGGTGAACACCAGGGTGACGGCGGCCAGCGCGATGCGGGGCACGGCCTGCCGGATGCTCTCGTTCAGCCGGTCGGCGTCCGTGGTGGCGCGGCTGAGCAGGTCGCCCGTGCCGACCGCCTCCACCTCGGACAGCGGCAGTCCGAGGACCCGGCGGACGAAGTTCTCGCGGGTGCGGGCCAGGACGCGTTCGCCGAGCAGGGTGGCCTGGGTGCGGGCGGCGCGGGCGAGGAGGGCATGGCCGACGAGGATGGCGACGAAGGCGAGGGCGAGCACGTCGACCCGGCCGGTGGTGGTGCCGTCCTTGACCGACTCGACCAGGTGGCCCAGCAGTCGGGGGCCGACCAGGCTCGCCACCAGGGCGGCGGCGAACAGCCCGAAGGCGAGGGCCAGTCGGCGGCCCTCTCCGCGCAGGAAGGCGCCGGTCCAGGCGCGGACCTCGGCGCGGTCGGCGAGCGGCAGCCGGCCGGCGGCGCTGGGCGGCCCGGCGGGCGCGGGGGCCGCGGGGGTGTCCGCGCCCGCGACGGGGGCCTGGGGGGGGGGGGTGGTCATGAGGGCACTCCTGCGGGGCGGGCGGGGCTGCCGGGGGAGGCTGCCGCGTCGAGGCGGACCACGGGGTCGGCAGCGCCCCGCCACCGCGGGCTGTCGCTGGGGACCACCGGGGTCCGGCCGGCGCGCAGGGCGGGCGCCCGGTCG
>NZ_WTFF01000454.1 GCF_019400985.1 Streptomyces bambusae | reverse complement strand
ATACCGGCCGGGCACCCGTGCGGGTCGGGCGGGCGCCCGGCCGGTCGCACCGGTGTGCGAGGGCGGGCGTCGTGGGTCCCACCGTGCTGCCTCTTCCCGCCGGCGACTGGACCCCGCTCCCGGGGGCCACGCTCCGGGAAGCGGGGTGCGAGGCCCGCCACCGGGGGGAGGTGCCGGTGGCCGAGCTGCTGCGGCACGGCCCGGTGACCGTGCTGCTGCGCGTGGACGACGGGAGCGGGAGGAAGTAGCCGGCGGCCGGGGCGGCGGAGGCAGCGACGGCGGTGGCGGGTGGGACGGAGGCGGGGACGGCGAAGGCAGCGACGGCGGTGGCAGGGGCGGCGGTGCGGGCCTGGCAGCGGGCCGGAGGCCGGCTGCCGGTCGGCGGCCGAGGTACAAGAGCCACGCGGCGGGGAAAGCAACAGCGTGACCCTCTACCGTGACATGCGCTACCCCACCCCGCACGAACTGGCGCTGGCCGGCCGGGTGCTGACCGAGGAGCACCCCGGGCTGGTCGGGCTCCGCCGGGCGGGGACCTCCCGGGGCGGGCAGCCGCTGTGGCTGCTGTCGGTCGCGGCGGCGGACCGCGCCGTCGGTGACCGGAACGTCCTGGTCGTCGCCGGGGCGCACGCCAACGAGCCGGTCGGCGGCGCCACCGCCCTCTCCCTCGCCCGCCGGGTGATCCGCGATCCGGCGCTGCGCGCCGACTCCGGCTGGCACCTGCTGCTGTGCGCCGATCCGGACGGTGCGGCCCTGCACCGCACGCCCCGCCCGTACTCGCTGCTCGACTACCACCGCAACTTCTTCCGCCCGCCCGGCCCCGAGCAGCCCGAGTGGGCGCCCTCTTTACTGCCCACCGACCGGCTGCCGCCCGAGACGGTGGCCCTGAACGCGCTCATCGACGAGCTGCGCCCCCTGCTCCAGGTGTCCCTGCACGGAACGGACCTCGGGGGCAGCTGGGTACAGCTGACCCGGGACATACCCGGGCTGGCCGAACCGTTCGCCAAGTCGGCGGCGGAGCTGCGGATCCCGGTGGAGACCGGCGCCTCGGACGCGGCGGGCTGGCCCTCCCCCGGCCCCGGGATCTTCGTGATGCCGGAGCCCGGCACCAAGGCGGACGGGGTGTTCCACCCGGAGGACACCCGGCTGAGCACCTGGTACCGGACGCACCGGTACGACGGCACCACCGCGATCGTGGAAGCGCCGATGTGGGCCAGTGACCTGGTGGACGACCCGGCTCCGCATCCCGACCCGCGGCGGGCGCTGGCCGTCCTGGCCCGTCGGCTCACCGAGGAGGCCGAGCAGGTGGCCCGGGTGTTCGCCGCGGCCCGGCCCGGCCTGCCGGGCGCCGACGTACCGCCGGCCGGGCCGCTGCTGCGCGCGGTGGAGTGGACGCTCTCGCTGATCCCCGGCATCAGCAGGGCCTGGGCGGGCGGCGCGGCGCCGGCGGAGGCGACCGCCGCGTACATCGGCAGCATCGACGCCTTCGGACGGCGGCTCGTCCTGCGGGCCGCCGCGATGCTCCTACGGGTGCTGCGCTGGGCCGGTCACCGGGCCGCGCCGGAACTGGACCGCCTGGTCACCGGCTGGTGCGAGGCCTTCGCGGCGCGGTTCCAGGCCCGCTGGGTGCCGGTGGCCACCCAGGTGGAGCACCAGTCGCGGACGGCCCTGGCGGCGTACGCCCGGGTGTCGGCGGGAGCGGGAGCACGGACGCTCAGGGGGTGACGGGGGTACGGGGGTGACAGGGGTGACGAGGGTGACAGGGGTGATGGGGGTGACGAGGGTGACGGGGTCCGTTGGCCGCGGCGGCGTTCCTGCCGCTCAGGGGGCGACGAGCCGGAAGCTGACCCGGCCGAAGCCCACCTGGTCGCCGTCGCGGACGACGGCGGAGCCGGTGAGCCTGCGGCCGTTGACCGTGGTGCCGTTGGTGGAACCGAGGTCGCGCAGCACCCACTGCCCGTCGCGCAGGCTCAGTTCGGCGTGCTGCCGGGAGACGGTCTCGTGGGTGAGCCGCAGGGTGTTCCCCGGATCGCGGCCGATGCACAGGACCCCGGTGCCGGGCTGCGGGAGCATCAGGGGCGCGAGCTTCTCCGCCTGCCAGGCGCGCCGGATGCCGACGCTGACGGCGGACATCCGGCCCACCCAGCCGAACAGCCGCTGGGACCAGTTCCCTTCGGCCGGCGCGAGGTCCGCGGTCAGGACGGCCAGGTCCTCGGAACGGCGGGCGACGAGGGCCAGTTCCATGCGGCGCAGGAAGGTGTCGTGGGACAGCCGCCCCTGGGCGGCGCCCTCCCTGAGCAGCATCAGCGCCCGGTCGCGCTCGGCGTCGGTCAACCGCGGAGCGGGGTAGGCGGGGAATTCGAAACTGGACGTCACAGGGTGATTGTCGGGCCGACCTGCCGGAAGTGTCCAGAACTCCCCCGGCCCGGCAGGGATGATGGGCCTCGTCAGGTCCGGCCGGCCACCGTCGGTCACCGCCGGCCACCGCCGGTCCGACGCCGGTCCGACGCCGGCACCGCTTGCCATCGCTCGTCACGAGGGGAACGTCCGTGCAGTTCGAGGTGTGGGCACCGCAGGCAGAACAGGTCGCGCTGCGGCTGAACGACGGTACGCACCGCATGGTGCCCGACCCGGAGCGGACCGGCTGGTGGGTGGTCTCGGCCCCGGCCGCCGACGGGGACCGGTACGGCTTCCTGCTGGACGACGATCCCGACGTACGGCCCGACCCGCGCGGCCGGCGGCTGCCGGACGGGCCCGACGGGCTGTCGGCGGTGGTGGACGTCGACGCGCTGGTGCCGCTGGAGCGGCAGCTTCCCGTCCCGCGCACCAGCTTGCAGGACGCGGTCCTGTACGAGCTGCACATCGGCACCTTCACCCCCGAGGGCACGTTCGACGCGGCCGCCGCCCGGCTGCCGTACCTGGTCGAGCTGGGCATCACGCACGTGGAGCTGATGCCGGTCTGCCCCTTCCCCGGCCGGCACGGCTGGGGCTACGACGGGGTGGCCCCGTGGGCGGTCCACGAACCCTACGGCGGGCCGGCGGGACTGGCCCGCTTCGTGGAGGCCGCCCACGGGCACGGCCTGGGGGTGGTCCTGGACGTGGTCCACAACCACCTGGGGCCCTCCGGCAACCATCTGCCCGCCTTCGGCCCGTACTTCACCGACACCCACCACACCCCGTGGGGCGCGGCCGTGAACCTCGACGCCCCCGGCTCCGACGAGGTCCGCGCCTATCTGCTGGGCAGCGCACTGGCCTGGCTGCGCGACTACCGCATCGACGGGCTCCGGCTCGACGCCGTCCACGCACTCGCCGACACCCGGGCCCTGCCCTTCCTGGAGGAGCTGGCCGCGGCCGTGGACGAACTGGCCGCCGAGGCCGGCCGGCCGATGTTCCTGATCGCCGAGTCCGACCTCTGCGACCCGCGCACGACCACCCCGCGGGCCCGCGGCGGCCTGGGCCTGCACGCGCAGTGGAACGACGACTTCCACCACGCCCTGCACTGCGCCCTCACGGGCGAATCGCAGGGCTACTACGCCGACTTCGCCCCGGCCCCGCTGGCCGCCCTGGCCAAGACCATGACCCGGGTCTTCCACCACGACGGCACCTGGTCCTCCTTCCGCGGCCGCAGCCACGGCCGCCCCGTGGACCACCGCCGCACCCCCGCCCACCGCTTCGTCGGCTACGCCCAGACCCACGACCAGATCGGCAACCGGGCCCAGGGCGACCGGCTGGCGGCCTCCCTCTCCCCCGGGCTGCTGGCCTGCGCAGCCGCCCTCGTCCTGACCGGGCCCTTCGTGCCCATGCTGTTCATGGGCGAGGAGTGGGGCGCGGGCACCCCGTGGCAGTACTTCACCGACCACCCGGACCCCGCCCTCGGCGAGGCCGTCCGCACCGGCCGCCGGCGGGAGTTCGCCGCCCACGGCTGGCGCGCCGAGGACGTCCCCGACCCGCAGGACCCGGCCACCCGGGACCGCTCCTGCCTGGACTGGTCCGAGCCGGAGAAGTCCCCGCACGCCCGGCTGCTGGAGTGGCACCGCGCCCTGACCCGCCTGCGCCGCACCCAGCCCGACCTGCGCGACCCCGACCTCGCGGCGGTCCGCGTCGCCTACGACGAGGACCGCCGCTGGGTCACCTTCCGGCGCGGCGACATCCGCATCGCGGTCAACCTCTCCCCGGAGCCCGTCACGATCGCCCTGGGCCGCAACGGCGTACGCATCCTCGCCGCCTGGGACCCGACCGACCACCCCGACCCGGACGGCCGCCTCCACGTCCCGGCCGAGTCGGCGGTGGTCCTGGGGCCGTAGGACGCCCGGCCGGGCCGAAAGGGCCCGGTGTCAGCTCGTCGGCGTCGGCGTTGTCAGGCGTTCCGCGAGGGCGGCGGCCGAGGGGCCGGACGGGACTCCGGGGGCGAGGAGTTCCGTACGGTGGACCAGGCGCGGCGCCGCCAGCGGTACGGCCACCCCCGCGGCTGCGGATTCGGCCACGCCCCGGGGCAGCAGAGCCAGTCCGTGCCCGGCCGCGGCGAGGGCGCACAGCGCGCGGGTGTCCGTGCCGTCGTAGCGCAGGGCCGCGGCGCGGCCCGGCACGGGGAGGGCCGCGTGGAC
>NZ_WTFF01000453.1 GCF_019400985.1 Streptomyces bambusae | reverse complement strand
CCGACGGTGACCCGGCCGGCGATCCGGGCGCCGCCCTGGCCACCGCCCTCGCCCTGACCGGCGAGAACGCGGCCGGCGACTGGGCGGGAGGCGGCCGGGCCGGGGGGGTGCAGGCCCGCCGGGAGGGGGGTGGCTGGCGGCTGTACGGGGAGGCCGCCCAGGTCCTCGACGGACACAGCGCCGGCCTGCTGCTGGTCGCCGCGCACACCGGCGGGTTCGCGCGCAGCCGCACACTGCTGTTCCTCGTCGGCGGGAACGCGCCCGGGCTGGTGCGCACCCGCCAGCAGGTCCTGGACGAGACCCGGCCGCAGGCCCGTATCCAACTCCGCGATGTCGAAGCGGAGTTGTTGGGGAGTGAGGGGGGCGACCTCAAGGGGGGCGACCTCCAGGGTGGCGAGAGCGACAGCGGCATCGTCGGCAGCACCGCCGCCGGCAGCACGGTCGCCGACGGCACGGCCCACGGCAGCGCCGTCGACCGCCGCCCCGACGCCGGTCCGGCCGTGCTCCGTGCCCTGGCCGCCGTCGGCCGGAGTGCTGCGGCCGTGCTGGCCGCCGAGGCCGTCGGGGCTGCGGACCGGGCGCTGGCGCGCACGGTGGAGTACGTGGGCCGGCGCGAGCAGTTCGGCCGGGCGATCGGCTCGTTCCAGGCGGTCAAGCACCGGCTGGCCGACCTCTACGTCCAGGTGCAGGCCGCGCGTTCGGCGGCGTACTACGCGGCCTGGGACCCCGAGCAGGGTCCGCTCGCCCTCGCCCAGGCGCTGGAGGCCCTGCGCCTGACCGCCGGGGAGGCGGTACAACTGCACGGCGGGATCGGCTTCACCTGGGAGCACGACGCGCACCTGTACTTCAAGCGGGCGGCCGCCGACGAGTTGCTGTTCGGGCCGGTCCACGCGCTGCGCGCGCACGCCGCCCACCGCGCGGGACTGTTCCACGACCGGCCCACCGCCGCCGCCGCGCCCCCCACCGCGCCCGACACCCGCCCGGGCACCCCGCACGACACCCGCTCCAGCACCCCGCCCGACACCCGACACGAGAAGGCGGCCGTCTGATGGCTCCCGGCGTCAAGCTGATGCAGAGGATCTCCTCGACCCCGCTGTTCGCCCGCATCGCGCCGCACTTCATCCCCGCGATGGACAAGGCGGTGCACCGGCTGACCCGGGGCAAGGTCATGCTCAGCGCCCGGATGCTGCCCGGGGTGATCCTCACCGCCAAGGGTGCGAAGACGGGCGAGCCGCGCACCACGCCGCTCGCCTGCATGCCGGAGGAGGGCGGGGCGAGCTGGATCCTGATCGGGTCCAACTTCGGCCGGCCCGGGCACCCGGCATGGACGGCGAACCTGCTCAAGCACCCGGACGCCGAGGTGAGCTGGAAGGGGCGGGACATCGCCGTACGGGCCCGGCTGCTCCAGGGCGAGGAGCGGGCGGCGGCGTGGCAGGCCGTGCTGAGGTTCTGGCCGCCGTACGCGACGTACCAGGCGCGCGTCGAGCGCGAGATCAGGCTGTTCCGGCTGGAGCCGCGCTGACCTTGAGGGCGGGCTGGAGCTGCCCTGACCCTGAGGTCGTGCCGGAGCTGCGCTGACCCTGAGGTCGGCCGGAGCCGCACCGGCCTGCGGCCGGCTGATGCCGCGCCGGCCTGCGGCGGACCCCGTACCGGGGGCCGCCGCTACTTGGTGGGCTTCTTGCCCGTGATGCCCAGGTGGACGAGCAGGGCCAGGTTCGGCTTGAGCTCGGCCTGCTTCACGCCCCAGGTCTGGAACCCCTTCTGGTGCGAGGCCACGGCCGCGAGCATCGCGACGAGCGAGCCGGCCACGGCGGCGGGGCTGATCTCCTTGTCGAGCCTGCCCTTGCCCTGGAGCTCCTTCATCGAGTCCGAGAGGGAGTTGGTGACGGAGTTCAGGATCTTCATGCGGATCTTGTAGAAGCGCTTGTCGCCCTCGGCCGCGCCGAGGTCGACGACCCGCAGGATCGCGTCGTTGCGCCGCCAGAAGTCCAGGAATCCCTCGACGAGTTCTTCGGCCGCCTGCCAGCCCGACTTGCCCGCCCAGGAGCGGCCCTCGACCAGCGCGGTCAACTGCGCGCCCTCGGTGGCCATCTGCTCGGCGATCTCGAGGACGGCGCCCTCGACGTCCGGGAAGTACTGGTAGAAGGTCGCGGGGGAGGTTCCGGCCTTCCGGGCGACGTCGATCACCTTGACGTCGCGGTACGGCGAGGAGCTGAGCATCTCGCTGAGGCAGTCGAGCAGCTTCTGCCGCGTCGCCTGACCGCGCCGGCCGGCGACGCGGCCGTCGACGGTGCGTACTTGTCCTGTCATGCCGTCAGCTTACCGAGGGGTGATCTGCGCGCGATTCGGCCGCCTGCAAATGGGGTTACGGGGGTGTGCACAGGCTGTCCACGAGGCGTGCACGGGTTGTCACCGGGCTTTCCACCGGGCTTTCCACCGGGCTTTCCACCGGGCTTCCACGGGGTGTGCGCAGCCGTGCACACCCCGTGCGCGCGGGCTGTGCGTGACATGTGCCCCGTCCCCCGAACAGGCTTGTCAACAGGCTGTGGACAACGCGGGGGCGGATCATGGGCCAGGGGCGTGCACGCACCCGTACGCCGCCGCACAGCCGCTCCACACCCCCGCACCGCACCGCCGCTCCACACCATGGCACACCACGCCACACCCCCGCGCACCGCCGTAGACCGCGCAGAACGGAAGGAACCGGGCCCATGGCCGCATTCACAGAAGGCACGCCCTGCTGGGTCGACGCCTCGCTTC
This sequence comes from Streptomyces bambusae, assembly GCF_019400985.1. Lineage (GTDB taxonomy): Bacteria > Actinomycetota > Actinomycetes > Streptomycetales > Streptomycetaceae > Streptomyces > Streptomyces bambusae_A. The sequence goes on along the minus strand of NZ_WTFF01000453.1, from coordinate 1,855 downwards.
CGGACGTCGAGGCGGGCAAGCGGTTCTACGGTGAGCTCTTCGGCTGGACGTTCGGCCCGAGCGCCGGCGCCGAGTACGGCGGCTACACCCAGGCCTATCGCGGCGGCCGCAACGTCGCCGCCCTCGCCCCCAAGCCCGACGGCCGGATGCCCACCGTCTGGGGCGTCTACCTGTACACCTCCGACGCCTACGCGGCGGCCGCCCGGATCCGGGCCGCCGGCGGCCAGATGGTCATGGACCCGATGCCGGTCGGCCCGTACGGCACCGCGGCGATGGCGGCCGACCCCGGCGGCGCCGTGTTCGGGCTGTGGCAGCCCGGCACCCACCACGGCTTCGAGGCCAGCATGGAGCCGTACACGTACTGCTGGGCCGAGCTCTACACCCGGGCCCGGGACGCGGTCGACGTCTTCTACGCCACCGTCTTCGGCTACGTCCCGCAGGACCAGGACGACGCCGGCACCGACTACCGCACCTGGTCCCCGCCCGGCAGCGCGCCCGGCCCGTCGACGGCCGTGCTGGGCCGTAGCCTGATCACGGACGCGTTCCCCGAGGCCATGCCCGCGCACTTCCTGGTGTACTTCGCGGTGCCCGACTGCGACGCGGCCGCCGCGGACGTCAGGCGCCTGGGCGGACGGGTCACGGCGGACCCGTTCGACACGCCGTACGGGCGGATCGCGGTCGTCACCGACAATCAGGGGGCGGCCTTCGCCCTGCTCTCGGAGCCCGAGGACGAGAAGGCCTGACAGAATCGGGGTTGCGCGACCCCGGGCGGCGCTCGGGAGTGAGACGCTGCACGGGCTGGTTGTGGCGGGCCCGGCATGGGGTCCGTACGGGGAGGTGTGAGGCGAGTGGTGGAGCAGCTGACGCAGCACGACCCGAGACGGATCGGCCCCTTCGAGGTGCTGGGCCGGCTCGGCGCCGGCGGCATGGGGCTGGTCTATCTCGCACGGTCGGCGTCCGGCCGACGGGTCGCGATCAAGACGGTACGGACCGAGCTCGCCGAGGACCAGCTGTTCCGGGTGCGCTTCACGCGCGAGGTGGAGGCCGCCCGCGCCGTCTCCGGCTTCTACACCGCCGCGGTCGTGGACGCCGACCCCCGCGCGGCCGTGCCGTGGCTGGCGACCGCGTACGTGCCCGCGCCCTCGCTGGAGGAGATCGTCAACGAGTGCGGGCCGATGCCCGCGCAGGCCGTGCGCTGGCTGGCCGCCGGCATCGCCGAGGCGCTCCAGTCGATCCACCAGGCGGGGCTGGTCCACCGCGACCTGAAGCCCTCGAACGTCCTGGTCGTCGAGGACGGCCCCCGGGTGATCGACTTCGGTATCGCCAGCGGTGTCTCGAACACCCGGCTGACCATGACGAACGTCGCCGTCGGCACGCCCGCCTACATGTCGCCCGAGCAGGCCAAGGACTCGCGCAGCGTCAAGGGCGCCAGTGACGTCTTCTCGCTCGGCTCCACCCTGGTCTTCGCCGCCACCGGGCACCCGCCGTACCACGGCGCGAACCCGGTGGAGACGGTGTTCATGCTGCTGCGCGAGGGCCCGAACCTGGAGGGCCTGCCGGACGAGCTGCGGCCGCTGATCGACTCCTGCATGCAGATGGAGGCCACGGGCCGGCCGACCCCGGCGGACCTCCAGGCGCAGCTCGCCCCGCACCTGTTCGCTGCCGGCGACGACAGCGGCACGGCGTCGGCATGGCTGCCCGCACGGGCCGTCGCGATGATCGAGACGCGCCGGGCGGGCCAGCGTACGAGCGGCGCGGGCGGTGCGGGCGGCGCGGGAGCCGTCGGAGGTCCTGGAGGCGGTGCCGGAGCCGGAGCCGGTGCCGGAGTCGGTGCCCAGGGCGGCCAGCCCCCGGC